>CAZRES010000048.1:0-20596 GCA_964598885.1 uncultured Desulfobacteraceae bacterium
TTTAATGTAATGTCAACTTTTATTTTTAATGATTTCAAATATTTTTATATAATAACTGGAAATAGTAATATGAATCCCCATGGAGTTTTCCCTCTAAGAGTTTAATAACAATAATGATTTTTGGTTGCCCGTTGTTGATTGTGTCTTCTTAAAATAAGGTTGATGTTTTTGTATTTTTGACGATCATTACCGGTAAATGTTTCTGCTCCAGGCGGAGGGATTCAGCAATATGTCCCAGCAAGGTGGTGACTTTGCCTGAATCGCCGGCCGCTCCGACAATAATCATGTCCGCATTTTCATCTTCTGCTGCCTCGCGGATATGAAGGCCCTCATCTGTTTTTGAATCGGAATCCATATGAAGTATCCGGCACGGGATATCCGCCGGCGCGACGTCAAATCGATCCAAAAAATCCCGGTACCTTTCTTTTGCTTTTTCCCAGATGGCATCCGCGCTTTTTTTTGTTGAAGCGGGAAAATAAGCGCGGGTCCTGTCGTGAAGATAATAGCAGACAATCAAAGAACCGCACCTTTGTTGAAATTCCAGTGCCCGGGAAAACGCTTTTTCCGAATCCCTTGAAAAATCAAGGCAGCAGAGGATCTTATCGATTTTTAAGTTTGCGTCTGCCGGAATAAACAGGGTATCGCATTTAGAGTCTGCCATAATTTTTCTGCCATAATACCCTTGGCGATCCTTATCCGGCTTCTGGCCAATCATCACCAGGTCCGCATCAACGTCATTGATACGTTGAAGGATACTGTTTGCGGCATCCTGATCCTCAATGCCGATAAGAATTTCCGTTTCCTGCGATTCCGGGACCGTATCAGCTATCTGGTCCCCCAATGACTGATAAATAGCATGGTAGAGATCTTTCTCCAGATCCTGTCGTTGTTTACCCGTTTTTTCCGGCAGATCATAGGCCTGGATCACGTGGAGAAAAAAAAGTGTTTCAGCGGAAAATTGCGAGGTAATATATGCCGCGTAACGGACGAGGACTGGATCAATCTCCGTCAGATCAAGGCATACCAGAATTTTCTTTATCAAATTCATTTTGAACTATTTCTCCTTTCTTTCAGGTACCTTTGCCCCGATATCCCTTTTTTCAAGATCGGGAGCAGGTGTTTGCAAGGATGCATGGCGTTCCAGCAACCGATTTACCAGGTCCTGATAGGATTCCCGCTCAAAGGATTTCTCACTGATCTTTAGAGTTTCATGTTCTTTTACCAGCCCTTTGTGAAGGCTCCAGCCCATGAAAAGCAAAAGCGCGGCAAAGGGCAATCCTGTGGTGATTGCCGCTGTCTGGAGGGCCTTGAGCCCTCCGCCCACCAATAAGACGGCGGCAATCGCGCCTTCCATGGTGGCCCAGAAAACTCGCTGACCCACCGGTGAATTCAACTTGCCTCCGGATGTAAATGCGTCCACGACCAAAGAGCCCGAATCCGACGAGGTCACAAAAAAACTTATGACCAGGATCATGGCGGCAAAATTACTGACCGCGGCCAGGGGAAATTGTTCGAGCAGTTTATAAATGGAGATTGCCACATTGTCTTTAATGGGTGCTGCCAGCTGCGCCATTTTATTGAGTTCAATAAACAGCGCCGATCCGCCGAAGGCTGAGATCCACAGAAACGTCAGCAATGTCGGGATGATCAGAACACTGAGAACAAATTCCCGTATGGTGCGGCCTTTTGATATCCTCGCAATAAACATCCCCACAAAGGGGGACCAGGAAATCCACCATGCCCAGTAAAACACGGTCCAACTGTTTTGCCAGTCGGTTTGCTCATAACTTTCCGTCCATAAACTGGTGGTGAAGAAATCACCCAGATAGGCGCCGATATTTTGAACAAATGAATCAAGAATAAACACCGTGGGACCGGCCAGCAGCAAAAAACCCAGCAAAACGGCACCGAGATTCAGGTTGAGTTCGGATAACCGTTTGACCCCGTGGTCCAGCCCCGACACCACCGACAAGGTGGCGGCAAAGGTTATAACACCGATCAATATCACCTGGGTGCCGGTGGTATCCGGGATGCTGAAAAGATGATAGAGGCCGGAATTGACCTGACGGACACCGAATCCCAGAGATGTGGCCAGGCCGAACAGAGTGGCCATAACCGCAATCACATCGATGGCATCACCCCAGAAGCCGTAAACGCGATCCCCTAAAACCGGATAAAAAATCGACCGGATGGCCAGCGGCAGTTTCCGGTTAAAACTGAAAAAAGCCAGCGCCATGCCTACCAGCGCGTAGATTCCCCAAGGATGAAGCCCCCAGTGTAAAAACGTAGTTTTCATGGCGATAGTGGCGGCAGATGCACCGGTCTCGCTACCGTAGGGTGGGGTTGTGAGATGGTAAATCGGCTCAGCCACCGACCAGAAAAGAATGCCGATACCCATACCGGCTGAAAACAGCATGGAAAACCAGGAAATACGCGAAAATTCGGGAAGGGCGTTTTTTCCTCCCAGTCGAATGTTGCCATATTTGGAAAACGCCAGATAAAGCATAAAAATCAGATAAATATTAACGCATATCACGAAAAACCAGCCAAAATTATCGGATATGGTGTTCTGGACGACAGAAAAGACATTTTTCATTGGACTGCCGATCCCCAGCGTGATGCCGATAAAAAGCAGCACCAATAAAACGGCAGGCCAGAAAACGGGCGGGTGAATGTCAAAATGACGATGGAAAAACGATTTGTTTTGTCTGTTTTTAGAATGCGGCATGAGCGTTATTCGCGTATTTGTTTAATAGAGTAAGCACGGATTTTTTTTCGAATGCTATTTACAGTTGATTTTCCGACGTCTGAGCGGGATCATTCTTTGGGTAAGCAAAACTCTGCCCAAAGCAAAGATAACCCCAAAATCTACATTTTATGGAGTATTCCTGCAAAATGCAAGGATACTCCATATGCTATCCGGCAAATTATCGGCCGGTGCATGTGCGGCACAATAAGCAGAACATCGGTTTCGGGATTAAACGGCAGGGATGCCGACAATATTAGTACGTAACGGATAATGAATTAATGCTGCGCGGATTGATTTTTAAAAACGGTGATTTTTTGGTGGTTTTTTACACTATCAAAAAGCCGACCAAACAAACAGGGGGTCCGCGGTCTTTACCGCGACCCCCTGTTTTTATTGTGGTGCCGGAGGCGAGACTCGAACTCGCACACCCTTGCGGGCGGAGGATTTTGAGTCCTCTGCGTCTACCAATTCCACCACTCCGGCAGGTTTTATTTATTGATTTCTCCGGTTTCCGAGTCTTTTGTTTTTTATAAAAATGTCGTTTAACATGTTGAAAAAAAACAGGCAAGGAATTTTCACCGGACCGAAGCCCCGTGGGCTTAAAAAATCGCCCGAAGTTCTTCCGTGGAAAGCTCCCCTTCCCGCAGCATTGTCGGCGGGTCCATGGTGGCATCCACCACGGTGGAACCAATGCCGGTTTTTAGCGCTCCGGCATCCAGGACCAGGTCTACGGCATGGATGAGGGCGTCGGGCAGATCCGAGATCCGATGAACACCCGGCGTGCCCGACAAGTTGGCGCTGGTACCGGTAATCGGATGACCAAGAACCGCTGTCAGGGCCACGGCCGCCGGGTGTTCGGGAATCCGTATGCCGATCTTTCCAGTGCCCGCCGTCAGCGCCGGCGACACCTCAGGCCGGGCCGCCAGCACAATGGTGATCCGGCCGGGCCAGAACCGGTCCATCAGATTCCGGGCCGAAGCGGGGACGTGGGTTACCAGACCGTCCACGTCCGAACGGCATTTTATCAGAATGGAAACGGGTTTGTCCGACGGCCGGCGCTTGGTGCGAAACACCCGGGCCACCGCTTCCGGATTGAAGGCGTCGGCCCCGAGACCGTATAAATGGCGGGTGGGGAATACGACAACCCCGCCCTTTCGGATAATATCGACCGCCTCCAGAATGACGGCATGATCCGGCGCCAACGGATCAATAACGCGGATGCGGTTCCTACAGGGCATTTATTTGCCGAGCTGGGCAGCTTTCTTTTCCACCCCCTCGGCCATCTCCTTTTTAAAGGCTTCCAGGCGTTCGGCAAGGGCCGGATCGGTCAGAGCCAACATCTGGGCGGCCAGTATTCCGGCGTTTCGCGCCCCGGATTTGCCGATGGCCATGGTGGCCACCGGGATTCCCGGCGGCATCTGGACCGTTGACAACAGGGCATCCATCCCTTTTAACGCGGAAGAATCAATGGGTACGCCGATGACCGGCAGAATGGTATGGGCCGCCAAGACGCCGGCCAGATGGGCCGCGTGTCCGGCTCCGGCGATGATGACCTTCATACCCCGGGAAACCGCATTGGCGGCAAAATACATTGCCCTTGCCGGGCTCCGGTGGGCCGATGCCACGGTGATCTCAAACGAAACGCCGAATTTTTCCAGCATGTCCCCGGCTTCCTTCATGATTGGGTAATCCGAATCGCTTCCCATCACAATCCCGACCAGGGACGGTTTTGTTTGTCGTTTAACAGCTTTCATGCCGATGTCCTTTCGATAATAGGAGCCGTCCCATTTGATTTTCGAAACGGCCCGGTAAACATTTTCAATGGCGGTCTGAATCGGGTCGCCCAGTGCCGTCACCCCCAGAACCCGGCCGCCGCTGGTGACGATTTTCCCTTTTTTTTCAGCCGTGCCCGCATGAAATACCATTACGTCTTTCATGCGCCCGGCTGCATCCAGCCCGGTTATTGATTTTCCTTTGGAATAGGATCCGGGATATCCTTTGGCTGCCATGACCACGCAGACCGCGGGCCGGTCATCAATCTCAATGAGACATTGATCCAGCGTACCATCGATAACCGCGTTCATGACCGGAATAATATCGGATTTCATCCGCATCAGCAGGGGCTGGGTTTCCGGGTCGCCGAAACGGGCGTTGAATTCCACCACTTTCGCCTGTTCCCCGTCAATCATCACTCCGGCATAGAGCACGCCCTTGTAGGGATAGCCTTCGGAGGCCATGGCCCGAACCGCTGGAATCATAATGGTATCCATGATGGCCTGCTGCAAGGCCGGTGTCACCACCGGCGCCGGGGAATAGGCGCCCATGCCGCCGGTGTTGGGGCCGCGATCGTTATCATAAATCGTCTTGTGGTCCTGGGAGGTAGGCAGGGGCAGCACGTGGACGCCATCGGTAAAGGCAATAAACGACGCTTCCTCACCAGTGAGGCATTCCTCGATGAGTACGGTTTTGCCGGCATCCCCGAAACCGTCCTCTTTCAGCATCCGCTTCAGAGCAGTCATGGCCTCATCCCGCGTCCGGCAGACCACAACCCCTTTCCCGGCGGCCAGGCCGTCGGCTTTGATCACAATGGGAGTCCCGGTTTTTTCCACAAAAGCAACCGCTTTGTTGAAATCAGAAAACGATTTCCCCTTTGCCGTGGGAATGCCGTATTTGGTCATCAACTTCTTGGCAAACGATTTGCTCGCCTCGATCCGCGCGGCTTTTTTCGACGGCCCGAACACGCGAAGCCCGGATTTTTCAAACCGGTCCACGATACCGGCGGCCAGCGGGCCTTCAGGCCCCACCACGGTCAAATCAATGGCTTGTTTTTTCGCGAAATCCACCAGGGAGGAGACATCCTCCGGGTCAATGGAAACGCATTCCGCCAGATTGGCAATTCCCGCGTTGCCGGGAGCGCAATAAATTTTTTTCACCACCGGGCTCATGGCGATTTTGTATGCCAATGCATGCTCCCGGCCTCCGCCGCCGATGATCAGGACATTCATGTCATGTTTCCTTTCCCTAATAAGTTTTCCTCTGATGCGTTCTCCCCCATATGCCGGCGCCGCTCCAGCCCGAGTTCGATAAGGCGGTCCAAAAGCAGGGAAAATGTCATTCCGGCTGCGGCGGCGGCTTGGGGAAACAGGCTGGAAGGGGTCATGCCCGGGATGGTGTTGGTTTCCAGGACATAGACATGGCCGTCCTTTACGATCATGTCGGTCCGGCTGTATCCCTGGCAGAACAACGTCCCATGACTTTTAACCGCGAACTTCCGGGCGGTTTCCGCCACATCCCCGGGAATTTCGGCCGGACAGATTTCTTTGGTTGCGGCATTGTCATATTTGGCCGTATAGTCAAAAAACCGGCGGTCGGGCGCCGGAATGATTTCCACCAGGGGCAATGCCTCGACAGTTTTGTTGCCGATGACGGCGCCGGTGATTTCCGTCCCCTGAATGAATGTCTCCAGCAATATGTTGTCGTCATGGTCAAACGCGTCCGCAACGGCATGGGACAGTTCATTGCCGGAACCGACGATGGTGGTCCCGATGCTTGATCCGCCGCTGGCCGGTTTCACCACCAGAGGCATGCCCAGCCGGCGGATACACTCATCCAGATCAATGGGATCATGAATAGTAATGGCCCGATAGGCCGGAACCGGAATACCGGCCTGTTCATAGAGATGCTTGGAGGCAATTTTGTTCATGGCCAGGGCGCTGCCCAGGACACCCGAGCACTGGTAGGGAATATGCAACAGGTCAAGAAGCCCCTGGATGGTGCCGTCTTCGCCATATGATCCATGCAACATGACCATGGCGACATCGATTCGGGGGGCATCGGCTATCAGTTTCTGGATGTCGGCGCCGGGGTCATATCGAAGCACCTGGTATTTTTTCTTATCCAGATGTTGAAAAACCTGATCGCCGCTTTTGGCGGAAACGGCTTTTTCGGATGATATTCCGCCGGATAAGAGCGCCACGGTTATCTTGCTTTTCATATGGGAATGATCTCCAATATCACTGGAACAGTTGTTTTTTTGCCTGCTGATATTCCTCTCTGGAGATCAGATTCTGTTCCAGCAGTCGCGCAAGAGTTAACAATTCCCGGGTACGGATACCCTGTTCGTCTTCGATCCGCCGGTCCGGCGGAATGGTAAGATCCGGCAATTGCGAAACGGTTTCATCCATTTCCCCGATTTTCAGGGAAGCCATACCGCCCAGAAAATTAATTTCCACACTTCGCCCTTTAAATTCCGGCATGGACAAGACCCTGCCCAAGGCTTCGCTCCCGGCACCCCGCAGATGACGAAAGAAAAGGTATCCGCCGAGCCCGATCAAAACGCCGGTTCCCACGACAATCCATAATAGATAATGAACAACCACGTGAAAAAACAGCACCAGAAGGCAGATCCCCGCCACCAGCACCACGTGAAACAAAAGAATCGCCATGGTCATAAACAGACCGCCGGCAATGCTTTCATCCTGAATTTTTCGGTTCATCATCTCCTTTAACATCTGTTTTTACTTTCCCGTATCATCTTGAAACCGGACGACAATCTTTTTTTCGGGCTTACCGGCGGGTTTGTCCGATTTGCCCGGCGTGATCCGGTCGACAATCTGATTTTCATATTTTTGGGGAATATCAAACGACACGCGCCCGTTCCGCAGAGTATTTAACTTCATGATTAAAAAATTCAACTTTCGGATGGTCTGATATCGCTGTTTTTCATCAACCTGACGTTCCAGCAGTGTTTCCGTCCGGGTGATGTCTTTTTTGATGTCGATCTCCGGAGGGACGCAATCCGCGTTTTTAAGAATCCGGTAGGCCAGACGGAGATCCTCGGGAATTCGGCTGAAATCATCGGCTTTTAACGGCTGGCCTTTCCCGGCCAGATTATTGAAATCTCCGTTTTTTATGGACTGCTGAATGCGCTCTTCAACGATTTTTTCAAATCCGGTGAGCATTGGAATACTCCCCATAAACAATTAAACCTCTCTGGATGAGCAGAGAGGTTTATTGTCGTCAAATGGTGGCGATGCAGGGATTTGAACCCCGGACACTGCGGATATGAGCCGCATGCTCTAACCGGCTGAGCTACATCGCCGTATTGAAAACTTCATAAAAAACCCAAACTCCCCACTACCACAGGCAACAACACGCCGGAAATCAGGTGTTTTACGAAATTTTCAACTCTTTAAAAGGGATTTTCTTTACCAACTCGATTGGTTCAAGTCAAGTCAAATCCGCTGATTTCGGTTTTTAACATTTCATATGGCGGACGCCACTACTTCCACCGTCATTTCGTCAATATCAGCCGGCAGATTGTTAAAAACAACCGTAAAGGGAACCCGCCCGCCGGGCTGGACGTTGACATTGGCGTTCGCGTCCCCTTCACGGTTGGATAAACGACGGTTAATGGTTTCCATATCAAGACCGGACAGATCTGAATCGGACAGCGTGTTTCCGCAGTAGGCTCCGGACGTAGCGACAATCTCTCCCGCCGCATCATAAATGGTTGCTTTCACTTGAATATGACTACGGGGTTGCTCATATCGGTTTGTCACATGGCCGGTCACCACAAGAAATTCACCGGCGCTGTCGTTTACAACAAATGCGTATTCAGGATTCTGGACCATTTCTATCCGAAGCTTGCCTGTGGGATCCACTATTTCGGGAACCTCCGTGGGCGCGCCGAAAAATCTGATGCCGGCATAAATCAACACCCCGGAAAGCAAAAGAAGAAAAACGAGGATCAGAATCGGTTTTACCAGCCGGCGTTTATCCCTGACCGTCTCCGCCGGAGGTACAACAGCGGTCACATCTGCTTCAAGCGCTGTATCGTCGATGATTTTCCCTGTTTCTTTCTCCGGTTCCTCGTCAAACACGACCTCTTTCCGGTATTCTTCGGTGATCCGCCGTTGTCTCTCGTCGGTGGTTTCAAGCGAAACTTCCTTTTCCATACCGATTTCTTCATCGATCATGGTTTCCAGATCGATTTCGATTTCGCCCGTTTCCTCTTCTACTTCAGGCGCGGTCACGGTTTCGAAATCAAGATTCATGTCCATTTCCAGGATATCGCTTTCCGATTCGACAACCTTTTCAACAGGCTCATCAAGGACTTCGGTTGTTTCTTCCTCGCCAAAATCAAGAAAATCTTCGATTTCTGTTAAATCGAGTTCTTCGCTTGTTTTTGTCGTTGCCGCGGCTTCGGCTTCTTCCCAATCCTCAATGGTTCCGGCGGTTTCCGACTCATCAAGCATCTCTTCAAAATCCAGCTCGAATTCCTCGTCAGTAGCGCCCGGTTTTTCCTCCGCTTCAATATCGAGATCGAAAACGAGGTCTTCTTCGTCGGCAACCGATTTTTCCTCGGGAGGCATATCAAGATCGAGATCAAAGGCAACTTCTTCCTCTTCGGAAAATTCATCGGCATCCATTTCAAATGTTTTCGTCTTCAGATCAAAATCCTCGGCTTCCAGATCAAAATCGAAGTCCTCTTCACCGATGTCCTCAGCTTCCACATTTTCCAAATCCAAATCAAAAGCATCCAGATCCAGATCCAGGCCGATATCCTCTTCATCGGTCGTGGAAAATTCCGCCAATGGTTCTTCTCCCTCAAAATCAAGGTCGAACTCTTCCATCTCGCCGGCGGTTTTCATGCCGGGGGAAACATCTTCTTCAAGATCAAGCTCAAACTCTTCCGTTTCAGCAGTTGTCTCCACAGCCGAGGGCTCCTCCAGATCAAACTCTAGATCCAGATCCTCTGCATCATCGGTCTTTTCCTCGGCCAGCATATCATCCAGCTCGGACTCAAAATCCAGCTCGAACTCCTTGGTCCCGGTCCCCGTTTCAAAAGCAACTGTTTCATCCAGATCAACATCCAGCCCCAGATCCTCTGCGTTTCCTGCCTTTTCTACATCTGCCGTCTCTTCCAATTCAAGATCAAACTCAAGCTCGAATTCGGCTTCCGTCTCCTCCGGGGGTTCTTTTTCCGGTTCTTTTTTCCCGGTTGCGGCAGTCTTTACAGAGGGCTTTTCTCCTTCTGGTTGTTTTTCCGCTTCAAACTCCTCCAATTGCGCCTCAACACCTCCTTCCGCTTCAAAGTCAATATCCGCAACATCAACCGCTCCTATCTCTTCTCCGGCAGCGGTCGTTTCCAGGTTTTCATCATCCAGCTCGTCATCAACTCCAACAGTTTCTGACGAAATCTCACCTTCGTCAGCTGTTTCAAGGTCTTCGAAATCAGCAAATTCCGACTGCGCAACATCGTCTTTTCCGATTTCGAAATCCTCGATGATGATGGTTTCGTCCTCTTGTGCTGCTTCAAAATCCTCAAAAAGGATTTCATCACCCTCATCCGGAGATTCCAACTGCTCCAAAGAGAACAAGTCCTCGATATCTTCGTCGGCTTCCGGCGCCATTGTTTCAGCACCGGATTTGGCTATGGTCGTATCGGATTCAAGGTCATCGAGAAAAACTTCTTCTTCGCCGGCATCCTGGACCAGGACTTCAAGATCAATCACGTCATCGGCTTGGCCTGCTGAAATGTCATCCAGTTCAATGGTACTTGTATCCGTATCTTCAAAATCCTCCAAATCAAGCGTGCTTGTCGCATCATCTTCGAGATCCGAAATGAAAATCTCCGGTTCTTCGGTATCGTCCCCCAGGATGTCAAGCCCCATTTCCGCATCATCGAATAAGCCTTCATCGATTTTTTGAGATAATGCGGTCATATCCGCATCGATTTCAGCTTCAAGATCCCGCAGCTCATCACCGGTCTCAGGGCCGGCTTCCATATCTTCGTCCGATTCTTCTTCTCCGAAAATATCGGATATGATTTTTTCATCGGTCTCCCGGCCGAAGGTCTCGTCAATGGAGGTTTCAATTTTTTCATCCGGCAGCAGCTCGATCGGCGTAACTGGTTCGGCGGTAGGCGGATACGCGATGAACAGATACTGGCACTTGGAACATCGGACGGTCGACCCGGTTTCCTTGATCATGTTCGATCTGACTTTAAAACTCGTGCCGCAAGCCTCACAGGTAATGATCATTGTTGTCCTCGCTGCTTATTTTTTTAAATGGCATATACCCGGCAGGTTCCGGTATTTTTCCGCATAATCCAACCCATAACCTACCAGGAAACCGCCGTTTACCGTGTGACAGACATAGTCCGCCCGCATATCCGTCTTACGCCTTTCAAGCTTGTTGATCATGGCACAGATACGAATACTTTTGGCGCCTCTTGCTTTCAAATGATCCTTGAGACCGGCCAGCGTCAAACCGGTATCGATGATATCTTCCACCACCAGAACATGTTTGTCTTTTACATCAATGGAAACGTCTTTGTGAATCAAAACGTCACCGGAAGAAAAATCGCTGTTCCCATAACTGGAGAGTTGAACAAAATCGATTTCCACCGGAATCGTCAGCTGTCGCATGAGATCGCTCAAAAAAATAACCGCGCCTTTTAAAACACCGATAAGCACAAGTTGTTTGTCCTGATAATCAGAAGAAATTTGTCGGGCTAGCAGCGCCACTTTTTCGCGTATCTGATCTTCCGTTAAAACCGGAATGAGATCGACCATATCATACTCACCATTTTCAAAGCGAGGCGGGGAATGGTTTTTTTATAGTCAACGTTTGCGCTGCCTCAGAGGGATGTGATTTCTGCTGCCTGAATGCCGGACATGTTTTTCCGATGCCGTTGCGTCACTTTTTCATATCCCATGCGATGTTATTTATCAAACAGATTTCCCATTTTTTTCCGTATAACCTGAAACTCTACTTTTGTCAATTAATTTAATGTATTTATATAATACGGTAAAGATGTATCGAGCTTTTGTTACCGGCAATTAAGGGCATAAAAAAACCGGGGAAAACAAACGGGTTCGCTTTCCCCGGCCCCTGATTACTCAAAAAAATCAATTGACTGGAAATAAAACAGGCTCTTTAATTCAAACGGGAATTACTATTAATTCCCTTGCATCCGCATCGTTATCGTCATTAAATTACATTCCCGTTTCCGCCAATTTTTCGACCAGCCGACGCTGTTCGGCGGTCAATTTTTTCGGCATGCCCACCAGGATTTCCACATACAGATCCCCGGATCCGCCGCCTTTCATCCGGGGAATTCCATGACCGGAAAGCCGCATCTTGCTTTTGTGTTTGGTGCCCGACGGCACTTTCAAGCTGAGCTGTTTCCCGTCGATTCCTTCCACCTGAATCTGGGTGCCCAGCAGAGCTTCGGTCAGCCGGACCTCCCGGCTGGTATAAAGGTCATGGTCCTGGACGGAAAAAACCGAATCCGGCAGCACTTTGGAGATAATATACAAATCCCCCGGAGGCCCGCCGTAGGGCGAGGGTTGCCCACGTCCGGCAATCCGCAGTTTTTTCCCGGAAATCATCCCCTTGGGAATTTTTACCGTCAGGGTGTCAGTGGTGCCCGACGGCGTCTGAAGACTTAAGGTCCTGGTGGTGCCGGTTGTGATTTCCTGAATTGTCAGGGGTAATTCATACGATACGTCCGATCCCTTTGCCGGGGCGGCCTGCCGCCGGCCGCCGCCGCCAAAAATGGAATCCGGATCAAAGGAAAATCGGGCGTCACCGGCCTTGGAGCGTTTTCCCCTGGAAAAACCGGAAAAAAACGATGCCCCGCCGAAACCGAATTCTCTTAGGATATCTTCCAGATTCGAACCCTTGAAGATGTCTTCCTGGGAAAACCGCTGCTGAAAATCCTCGGAGCCGTATGTGTCATACTGCTTGCGTTTTTCCGGATCACTCAATACAGCGTAAGCCTCGCTGACTTCCTTGAACCTTTCCTCACTTTCCTTGCCCTTTGCATGGTCCGGATGATGTTTCATGGCCAGCTTGCGATAGGCTTTTTTGATCTCTTCCTGGCTGGCGTCTTTTTTAACGCCAAGTATGGCATAATAGTCCTTCTGCGCCATTTTTTTGATCCCCGTATGTTTGTTTTTATCTAACCATTTGAATAATTATAATATTTATAATCAATACAATAATAACGCTATGCCCGAAGTCAAGGTGTAAACCTGCCGTGAAAAAAATCCCCGGACTATTTTTTCCTCGGGTCATCCGATGATGAGGAGCGACGGGCTTTTAGGGCGATCATCAGGACGGAAAGGGCCGCCGGCGTCATGCCGTCGATCCGGGATGCCTGCCCGAGCGAAACGGGGCGGATTTCGCAGAGCTTTTCCCGCAGTTCGTTGGAAAGACCGTGGACCGAGGTAAAATTAAAATCAGCCGGAATTCTCATGTTTTCCTGGGATCGGAACTGTTCGATCTCCTTGAGCTGCCGGCGGATATATCCCTCATATTTGATCTCGATTTCCACCTGACGCGCCACCCGGGGGGTATGGGCCGTGTCCGATGGCGCCAGCACGCGCACGGCATCATAATCCAACTCATTTCGTTTCAGGAGTTGATCCAGATTAACGCCGCTTTGAACGGGATTGGATCCCTTCCGGACCAGATAGGTGTTCACCGTATTTTCCGGACGGATAACAATTCCGCGGATGCGCTCAATTTCAGCCGATATCTGCCGGCGTCTTTCCTCCATCTCCCTGAAGGACTCCGTATCAATAAGTCCCAGCGAGTGGCCGGTTGCCATCAGCCGAAGATCCGCATTGTCCTCCCTGAGCATCAGCCGGTATTCCGCCCGGGAGGTGAACATTCGATATGGTTCTTTCGTCCCGCGGGTGACCAGGTCGTCGATCATCACGCCCATGTAGGCCTGGGACCGTTCCAGTATAAAGGGCGGCCGGCCCTGAACTCCGCACGCGGCGTTGATGCCGGCCCAGAGGCCCTGGGCCGCGGCTTCTTCATAACCGGAGGTCCCGTTGATCTGCCCGGCCATATAGAGTGCGTTTATCTTTTTGGTTTCTAACGTCGGGAGCAACTGAGTGGGATCCACATAATCATACTCGATGGCATAGGCAGGCCGCATGATTTGAGCCGACTCCAGTCCCTTCACGGATCGCACCAGTTCCAGCTGGATTTCCATGGGAAGACTGTTGCCCAGACCGCTGACATAAAATTCGTCCGTATCCAGACCCTCGGGCTCCAGAATCAACTGGTGGTCGTCCCGGTGGGAAAACTTGACCACCTTGTCCTCAAACGACGGGCAGTACCGGGCCGACACCCCGGAAATCCGGCCGCTGTAAAGGGCGGAATGTTCCAGATTACGTGTAACGATATCAATAGAGGTTCTTTGGACTCGGCCGATATAACTCGGCACCTGCGGCAGCAAAAACCCTCCGGAACGTATGGAAAAGGGTTCCCTCTCATCATCACCGCCCTGCCTCGTAAAAACGCTGAAATCGATGCTGTCCCTGTGAATGCGGGGAGGGGTCCCGGTTTTCATGCGTCCCATTTTAAAGCCGATGGACTTGAGCTGAGCCGCCAGGGCGTAAGCGGCAAATTCTCCGGCGCGACCGGCTTGAAAGGCATTCATGCCGATATGCACCAGCCCGCCGAGAAACGTGCCGGTGGCCAGGATCACGGCTGCAGACTCAAACACATAACCGGTCTGATCCGCCACTCCCCGGACACGGCCGTCTTCAATGATCAGGCTTTCAATCATGGCCTGTTTTACGTCAAGACCCGGCGTTTTTTCCACCACCGCTTTCATGGCCATGTGGTATCGTTTCTTGTCATTTTGTGTCCGCGATGACTGGACCGCCGGGCCTTTTCGGGTATTTAGTCTCCGAAAATGGATGGCGGTCTGATCCGTAATCCGGGCCATTTCGCCGCCCAGAGCGTCGATTTCCTTGACCAGTTGACCCTTGGCCATTCCCCCGATGGACGGACTGCAGGGCATGGCTGCCATTTTATCCAGATCCATGGCCGCCAGGAGAGTCCGGCAGCCCATTCGGGCGGAAGCCAGGGCTGCCTCGCAACCGGCATGACCGGCGCCGACGACAATTATGTCATACTTTTCCGGATAGGTGTTCATAAATACCTGCGTTGCTGTGTTTCTGCCGCCGCACGGCAGCTTGCATACAAAATGGAATTCCCAGCTGCTTTCCGGGAAATAGAAACCGTCGTGGTTTTGATGTTTTTGGTGGTTGTCCACATTGCTGTTATGCTATATCAATCACCTGAAAATCATTGCAATCATTTTTGACAGGTTTTCAAGGCATCGAATTCCGGGATGGATTGCGGATTTCGGGGAACCATTATTTAACCGCTGAACAAGGGTCATGGCCGACAGATATTACGACTTAAATACCTATCTGCGCAACCGCTTCGGATGCCGGGTTCAGAAAATCTCCATTGACGCCGGACTGACCTGTCCCAACAGGGACGGCAGCCTGTCGTCGGCGGGATGCATCTATTGCAACCAGCGCGGATCGGGTACCGGCGCTTTTACCAACGGCTTGTCGATTACCGATCAGATCAAAATCAGCATGGAAAATCTCGGCCGCCGCTACAAGGCAAAAAAATTTATCGCTTATTTTCAATCATTTTCCAATACCTACGCACCGGTTGAAACGCTGAAACAACTCTATGACGAGGCTCTGGCCGTTGACGGCGTGGTGGGTCTTGCGGTGGGGACCCGGCCGGATTGCATCTCAGATGAAATTTTAGGCCTTCTCAAGTCGTATGCCGAAAAAAACCTGGTCTGGATCGAATACGGTCTGCAGTCCGCCCATGACGACACTCTGGTCCGAATCAATCGGAGCCATAATTTTGCCGCGTTTCAATCCGCCGTGGAATCCACGCGCCGATATGGAATTCCCATTTGCGTCCACGTGATCCTCGGTCTTCCGGGTGAAAACCGGCACCATATGATCCAAACCGCAAAAATTCTGGGAGATATGCCAATCGACGGCTTAAAAATCCATTTGCTTTATGTGGTCCGGGGTACCCGGCTGGATATGCTGTATCAAAATAAGGAATTCGCCTGCCTATCCCAGCAGGAATTCGTGGAAATTGTTTGCGACTTTCTGACGTATATCCCCGCCCATATCGTGATCCAGCGGCTAACCGGAGACCCGCACCCGGAGGAACTGATCGCACCGGACTGGGCTCTGCAAAAAACCGAAATCCTTACTCTGATCCGGGAAAGGCTTGAACGGCGTGGTTTGCGGCAGGGAATGTTTGCGTAGCAAAATTATCTGGCAACCATGGCCCACATCATATCCGCCGCATTTTCAGCGTGATCGGCAATGTTGCCTAAAAATTCGGAGAGTTTTATCAGATAATATAAATTAACGGGATCCTTTTCATTTTTGAACACCTGCTGCACCAGTGCATATTCATGCTTATCCGCATTTTTCTCCATCTGTCTGAGGTTGTATATAATATCTTTTATTTTTGACCGCTGTTTTTCGGAAAAATTCCTGAAATAAACCCGTGCTTCGGCCACAACCACGGCCAATTCCTCAAGGGGAGATATAACCGCTTCGATTAAAAGAAAAAAATCCTTTTCGGCATAGGAGGGAATCCCGCTCTCCGGTCGAAAGCTGAGCCAGTTGGCGGTACGATATACGGAGTCGACGACGCTGTCTTGCTCCCTGATATACCGGAAAAGCTGAAATTTTTCCATTGGCAGCATGTAGTTTTTGGGCAGGTGATTGCGGAAGCGGCGCTTGATGCTGTCGGCTTCATTTTCGATACGGTGCAATTCCTTGCGATGGTCTTCAAAGGCGTGGCAATGAGGCGAAACATAACATTCAATCGCCTGCTGAAACGCCCAGGAACACTCTTTCACTTTTTCAGCATGCTCCTGGAGAGCATCCAGCGGTGTTCTAACAAACATCATAAAAAATGGAATTTTCATGAACCGACCTTTTTTAACGATTGTATCCTTATGGGTTGCCCGTCATACCAGTTTTACAAAACCCATGAGACAATAAAAAACAATTATAATAAAGGTTTTTAGGTGTCAATGTGATTTTGAAATAAACGCTTGATCGAATCCTGCTTTTTTATTTGACTCGTACGGGGCTAAACCATATCAAATTAAAGGATCCATAAAACCATCAAGTATAACAGATTGAAAGGTAATACGACGGTATGTTAAAAATGATCCCCAATTTCATTCTGACCATTATGCTCTTGCTTTTATCCGGCTGCCTCGGCACACCCGAAGGCGTAACGCCCGTTCATGACTTCGAACTCAACCGTTATTTGGGCAAATGGTATGAAATCGCCCGTTTGGATCATTCATTCGAACGGGGACTGAGTCGGGTATCTGCTGCGTATTCCTTACGCGAGGATGGCGGAGTCCGGGTGATCAACAGGGGTTTTGCTGAAAAGGAAAATCAATGGAAGCAAGCAGAAGGGAAAGCCTATTTTGTTCAAAGCTCGGATGTGGGGTATCTGAAGGTGTCTTTTTTTGGCCCGTTTTATGGCTCTTATGTGATCTTCGAGCTGGATAAAGAAAAATATCAATATGCGTACGTGTCCGGTCCCAACAAGAGTTATTTATGGCTTCTGGCGCGAACCCCCACGATTGACCAGAAAATTATCGACCGATTTATTAAAAAATCCCGTCACTTGGGATTTAATGTGGATAATCTGATTTTTGTAAAGCATGAATAACCGGCGCTGGTTCTAAATTTCCACGCTTCATGCAAAGAGACAATAAATCCAATCCCCTGTTTTTTGCCAATAACCGTTTAAAAGCAAAAACCGAAAAAGTTGAAGATGTTACGACAGATCTTGTAGTTTGCCCGAACACTTGCCTTTAAGCGGAAACTTTTCAGGACCGTCCAGACAGCCGCGATAAAAATGTTGCGAGAATTGCTTTTTTATTATTTTGAATAAAATTAAAATAAAATTTAACTAAATTAAAAAATTTTTCTTGACTTCAACAATGTTTAACTTTATTTTTATTTTATTCAAATCGATGGTCACATCCTTGGAAACCAAAAGGTCGCATTATGGAAATATGGCTTCGAGAACTCTCCGATGAGGACAGGAACTTTATTAAAAGGTTTGTCATTGCCTCAGGATCATTAAAGGCCCTAGCGGAACAATATAAAGTTTCTTATCCCACACTTCGCACTCGACTCGACAGATTAATATATAAAATCAAATCATTGGATGATTCTGAAGGCAAGGGGCCGCTTCGCATTAAACTGCGGTCTCTGGCGGCCGATGGCATGATTTCGACCGCCGTGGCAAAAGAGATCCTAACCGCTTATGAAAAAGAAAGAAGGGGAGAGGAAGATGGTTGAGGCATGGTTTGATCCCGCGTTTGCATGGATTCCCGGCACGCTGCTGGGCGTTATCGGCGGCGGCCTGGGTGGTCCCCTGGCTGGTTATTTCGCCCCCAAGGGAAAATTTAAAACCCAAGTGCTCGGATTTTATTACCTTATTCTGATCATCAGCACAGTCCTGTTTGTCGCCGGCATCACAGCGCTGGTATCCGGACAGCCCTATGGGATCTGGTATGGGCTGGGATTTCCGGGGTTACTCTGCCTGATTATTTTCGGCGTCTTGACCGGCGTTGTTTCAAAACGTTATCGGGAAGCCGAATTGCGAAGAAGCATTGCCAAAGACCTCTGATATTATCGGAAGTTGAGGCCATTATGCGGCATCTATAACCTGATTCAAACAAGGTCCGTTTGATCTGTCGCCAAAACCTGTCCGAATGGCCCTTTCAGGGGCTTCATCAACACCAGGGGATTGAAGATTCACATGAGATACTGGCTCTTTCTTTCCATCGCGATTTTAGCTGAAGTCATCGGCACAAGCGCATTGAAAGTAAGCGATGGTTTCAGCAAATTCTGGCCGTCCATGATCGTGATCTGTGGATATGGCGTGTCGTTTTATTTTCTGTCATTGACCCTTCGCGCGATTCCCGTGGGTGTGGCGTATGCCGTCTGGGCCGGTGTCGGGATGATATTGATCACGCTGACAGGTCGGTTATTTTTTGATCAACATCTTGATTTTCCAGCAATCTTTGGGATAATGCTTATTATTGCCGGCGTTCTGGTGATGAATGTTTTTTCAAAAGCGGTTCCCCATTAGGCACCGTTTTATAAGGCCAACAATCATTTCTTCCGAAAAAAGCAGCCTGGAAGCCTTTATTTCCAAAACCGAAGACATCTATAATGAAAAGCCAATTAAAAAACGATATCCATCCTGTTGTGAGAGTCATTTATTACGCTCGGACTTTCGGCTGCCTATTAATATTCCTTTGCGCGACTTTAATATTTTACCGGGAAAAACGGCTTTTAATTTGGGGTATTATTATCTTTCATGGGCTAATATGGCCTCACCTTGCATATTTTATTACAAGGAAAAGCACTGATCCCAAAACAGCGGAATACAGAAATGTATTGATTGATTGTTTTTTGTATGGTGCATGGATTCCTATTCTCAGCTTTAGAATACTTGTCATTCCGATTTCGATAATGGCTTCCTGTGTAGTTTCTATTACTATAGGAGGATTCAGGCTTCTTTTTTTTGGATTAATCTCCATGTGCTTTGGTATTGCGGGCATGACGTTATTGGTTGGGTTTCATTTTATTTCAGAAAGCACTCCATCGCTGATTGTTTCATTCTATCTTATAGTAATCCTGTTTCCCTCAGCAATCGGGTTTTTGAATTATAATCAAACCAAGCTTCTTGTTAAAATGCGGGAGGAAGTTAAGCGGCAACGGGATTTATTGGATAATATCTCGAAAATAGATGGTCTGACGAATATACCCAATAGACGTCGGTTTGATGAATACATGGATTTACAATGGCAAAACGCCATGCGGAGTAAATCGCCGTTATCAATAATTATGCTCGATATTGATCATTTCAAAGCTTATAATGACTTCTATGGGCATGCTTGCGGAGACGAATGCCTAAAAAAAGTGGCCGCAACACTTTCCCAAAGCATTCATCGACCTATTGATATGATTGCCCGTTATGGTGGAGAGGAATTTGTGTGTTTGCTTCCCGCAACAGATTTGGCTGGCGCGCGTACGCTTGCAGAAAAAATGCGTAAAAATGTTTTCTCTCTTTCGATTCCACATGAGAAATCGTCTGCTGCCGGTTATATTACTATCAGTTTAGGCCTATCTTCGATCGTTCCCACAAAAGCATTGCGGCCTGCAATCTTGTTGAAACAAGCCGATAGCGCTCTTTATATGGCAAAAAAAGAATCCCGAAACACCTGTAAAGTCTATGTTACGGAAGAAATGCCTGCGCTGCCGGAAAAATCTTTTTGAAAAGAGGATCGAATAAACTTTGATTCCGGGCCAAGTCTCCAACGAAAAAGCCATTGCCAGGAATTCTAATTTAACATGATACTGGGATGATCGTATTATAACAAACCGTTACCAAACGGGCTGGGAGCGATAATTATGAATCGGAATCACCTGTGCAGGAACGTGCGCAAAAAAATCATGCATTACGCGGTTATGCTTGTATTCACACTCCTGTTTTATGGATGCTCTTTGTTCTCCGAAAAGGCCCCGCTCGAGGACGGTCTTTTTTTGAGCTATGATTTGGCCGGATCATTAATCCGCGTGGCTTTTTCAGAAATTGACGAGGATAAATTTTACGCAACTCTGACATTCGGATCCGGCGAGGACGCCTTCTCCCATCCATCGTCCTCAGAAAACCGTAAAATCGTTGATAAACGCTTGAAAACAGAACGCCGAGCGGTATATGAGGCAGGAATTCTGGGACCGGTTTGGATTCCTTCCTCATCCGTCAAAAACGGCGGCAATGCCCACGGCGATACCGTTTCTGAAGTCAGAGAATGGGAGGGTTGGGAGGTCGGAGTGGTCAAGGCGAGTTTCGGGCGGGGGGCTTTGCAGGGCGAATGGTATTATGAAAAAACCACCGGTTTTCTTGTGGGCGGCATGCGGTCATCGGTTATCAATG
>CAZRES010000049.1:0-20363 GCA_964598885.1 uncultured Desulfobacteraceae bacterium
TCCCGCTTTCCGTGAAAATACCCGACAGGATGGGCGCGTCCTTCATTTCCTCAAACGGCCCGCCCAGATCCCGCAGAACCAGGCCCACACCGGACCCGTCATGGCCTTCCCTCATGACGTCCAAGGCGTTAAGGGCCATCATGGGCGACACCGGCGTGTCGCTGGCCACGGCAAACAACCGGCACATATAAACTCCTTTCCAGGTATGTTTCCGAACTTTCGATACTGTCTATTTATTCCAAATCGCGTTCAATCGGCACCAGCATCAGGGGTTTTCTTTTACCAGCCGGCCAGCCGTCGCCTGATTCTTGTCGATGCATGATATCTTAAATAAAGCATGGAAGGATATCTATCATCTTTTTCCGATTGTTCAAAAGCGGGAAATTATAATGCAAAAACCATACCATTTTTGATAAAAATCAACATAGCGATATCCTAAAACAATTTAAAAAAACTGCAACAGAAAACCAAGCAGATGCACAATTTTGTAATATTTTGCGGGAATGTCTTACAAAATTGTCAGGCCCGCCATGTTAATCTGCGGCTTCCAACCGCCGATCCCAGGATATCTTTCTTGCAATAAAGGTTTGATTGCAGTAAATATTTATAAAATATGGAAGGTTCAATGAATAGTTCCCCGCCCGGCTCCGCCAATCGTCGTGGAAACCTCAACAGAAATAACGGGATAGGGAATGGTTCTTAAAGAGACTTTTGGATCACCCGTAGACGGCGCATCATTGCGATGCTTATCAGCATATCACCCATGCATTCTGATCTAAACTATACTTATTCATGTCAGTATGTTACGCAAAAAATTCGTCATGTCATGGCGGATTGGAACATGCTGAAATCCGGCCGGACAGTGCTGGTGGGTGTTTCCGGCGGGCCGGATTCGGTGGTTCTTCTCCATGTCTTGCACCGTCTGGCAGAAGAGCTGAGGCTTTGTCTCGGCATCGCTCATTTTCATCACAATATCCGCGGCAGGGATGCCGATGTCGATGCTTCTTTTGTGAACAAGTTGTCGCAAAAACTCAATATACCGTTTTATTATAAAAAAAATACGGAAAATCAGACCAGGAAAACCAAGCGTTCACCGGAAGAACGGCTGCGGGACGCACGGTATGCGTTTCTGCAGAACACAGCCCGGGATCACAATTTTGATGCTATCGCGGTGGGGCATCACGCCGATGACAATGCCGAGCAGATTCTTTTGAACCTGCTTCGCGGCAGCGGGCCGCTGGGCATCAGCGGCATTTCACCGGTCCGGGAAAACATCATCCGTCCTTTGATCCGGGTCACCCGGGATGAAATTTTTTCCTACCTGGAAGGTTACCGGCTTGATTATCGCATGGATCCCACCAACACGGATGAGCGGTTTTTGCGGAACCGGGTCCGCCATGAGCTGATACCCGTGCTGAAGGCCCGTTATAATCCCAATCTGACCGACACCCTTTGCCGACTGGGATCGGTTATCCACGCCGATAATGACTGGCTTGACCAACTTGTTGAAAGCATCTGGAGCCGGGTTTCGATTCATGAGGAACCCGGCCGGATCGTGCTGTCCGTTTCCGAACTCAGTCGCCAACATCCGGCAGCTCGGCGCCGGCTGATCCGGCGGGCGGTTTGGCGGCTTAAGCGGAATTTACGAAAAATCCGGTATGCCCACGTGGATGCGGTTATGGACTTGATCCAGGCGCCTCATCCGGGTCGACTGGATTTGCCGGACCGGATCAGAGTATCCTGCCGGGCGGCAGAACTGGTGTTTGAAAAAGGCATTCAATCCCTGCGCATTACCGGTGACACGGATGAGCCGATCCGACAGATTGATTTCACCTATCGGTTTTTCGAAAATGATATTTCCGACCGACCCCTTTATATAGAGGAGATGGACTGTTTTCTGGTGTTGAGCAAAATGGCGTGCCGTCCGGACCATGACCCGGAAAAAGAAGGTTCCCATGCAGCTTTTTTCGACTGGGATCGCCTGTCCTTTCCCCTGACCTTGCGCCGCTCCCGTCCAGGGGACCGGTTTATGCCTTTGGGCCTTGGGGGAACCCAGAAATTGTCGGATTTTTTTATCAACCGTAAAATTGACCGGCGGCGGCGATCCGCGATTCCGGTTCTTGTCTCGGGTCATGATATTGTCTGGGTGGTGGGACAGCAGATTGCCGATTTTGCCAAAATAACCGGCAGCACCCGTCATCTGTTGCGTGCGGAAATCAGCGGACCGGATATGTAGATCCGATTGACAAAAATACGTTTTGTTCTTATGATAATAATTTACCCCGACAAACAAGTGGTTATATTTTATTTTAAGATGATGGATGGTCGGTTTACCGAAAGCCCCTTTTGGAGGAGTTTGTTTTGAATCCCATTAACAACAAGAACTTGGCACTTTGGATCGTTATCGTTTTGATGATGATCATGCTTTATAATATATTCAGCCAGCAGCAGTACAGCGAAACCGAGATCGGTTATTCCGAATTTTTGAACATGGTGGAAAGAGATCAGGTTGCAAACGTTGTAATTCAGGGGGAAGAGCTTACCGTTACCCGCGAGAATGGGGAACAATACAGGGCATATGCGCCCAAGGATGATGAGTTGGTCTCCATGCTTCGGGATAAGGGCGTGGCCATCGAAGCCAAACCACCCCAGGACACGCCGTGGTTCATTTCGATTTTAGTCTCCTGGTTCCCCATGATTCTCCTTATCGGCGTGTGGATTTATTTCATGCGCCAGATGCAGAGCGGCGGCGGAAAGGCTCTGAGTTTCGGCAAAAGCAGCGCCCGGATGTTGTCGGACCAGATGGAAAAGGTTACCTTCAAAGACGTGGCCGGCGTGGATGAAGTTAAGGAAGAAGTTTCTGAAATCGTAAATTTTCTGGAAGACCCCAAAAAATACACCCGCCTGGGAGGCCGGATACCCAAAGGAGTCCTGATGGTGGGGGCGCCGGGAACGGGAAAAACCCTGCTGGCCAGGGCCATTGCCGGAGAGGCGGGTGTGCCGTTTTTTTCCATCAGTGGGTCGGATTTTGTGGAGATGTTTGTGGGGGTAGGCGCGGCCCGGGTTCGGGATTTATTCGTCCAGGGGAAAAAAAACGCACCCTGCATTATTTTCATTGATGAAATCGATGCGGTGGGACGCCATCGGGGAGCGGGGCTCGGGGGCGGCCATGATGAAAGGGAACAGACCTTAAATCAGCTTCTGGTGGAAATGGACGGGTTCGAATCCAACGAGGGCGTCATTTTAATTGCCGCCACCAATCGGCCGGATGTTCTTGATCCCGCACTGTTGAGGCCGGGCCGTTTTGATCGCCAGGTGGTGGTTCCCATGCCCGACATCCGCGGACGTAAACAGATTATTGATGTGTATGTGAAAAGAAGTCCTGTGGATGCGGATGTGGATTCCGAAATTCTGGCCAAGGGAACGCCGGGTTTTTCCGGGGCGGATCTTGAAAATATGGTCAACGAAGCGGCTCTGATCGCTGCGAAAAAAAACAAGGAACGGTTGACCATGGCCGATTTTGAGGATGCCAAGGATAAAATTTTCATGGGCGTGGAGCGGAAATCAAAGGTGATCAAAGAAGAAGATAAAAAAACAACGGCATATCATGAAGCCGGACACGCCATTGTGGCGCGGTTTTTGCCGGGAACCGATTCCATTAATAAAATCACCATTATCCCCAGAGGCCGGGCCGCCGGAGTGACGTGGTTTCTGCCGGAGGAACGGGATTTTAAATACAAGGATCAGCTGATCAGCGATCTGGCTGTTTCCATGGCCGGCCGGGTTGCCGAAGAAATCGTGTTTAAACGCATCAGCACCGGCGCGGCCAATGATATCAAGCGCGCCACGGACCTGGCCAGTCACATGATCCGGAACTGGGGCATGAGCGATGTTCTCGGGCCCCTTTCCTATTCCAAGGAGGACGAGCATATTTTCCTTGGCCGGGAAATTGCCCAGCACCGGGATTATTCCGAAGATACGGCCCGGCTTATTGATCAAGAGATATCGGAACTGATTCGGGGTAGTTATGCAACAGCCACCAAGATATTGACCGACAACATCGATATTCTTCATAAGCTTTCGGAAATCCTGATTGAACGGGAAACCGTCATGGGAAAGGA
This sequence comes from uncultured Desulfobacteraceae bacterium, assembly GCA_964598885.1. Taxonomy (GTDB): domain Bacteria; phylum Desulfobacterota; class Desulfobacteria; order Desulfobacterales; family Desulfosalsimonadaceae; genus SURF-33. Next base: position 4,122 of record CAZRES010000049.1, read on the forward strand.
ACTCGATGAACTGATCGTCTCCATGCGGCCAGGGATTGATCTGCCCTTTGACAAAGGTCCCAAACCATCGGCAACTGCTGAAGGGACTGCTCCAGATGCCGACGCCCTTGTTTGATCTTTGCTGGCAACACTACCGGATGAGGCTGGGCAAACGAACCCGTATCATGGGCATCTTGAATGTGACTCCGGATTCATTTTCCGATGGAGGCCGATTTTTTCAGCAGGACCGGGCCCTGGCCCATGCCGAAAAGATGATCGATCAGGGAGCGGATATCATTGACGTGGGCGGAGAATCGAGCCGGCCCTTTTCCGATCCGGTCACCCATGACGAAGAGGCCCGCCGGGTTCTGCCCATCATTGAACACCTGGCCAAACAGGTGGCGGTGCCCATTTCCATCGATACCACCAAATCCGGCATCGCCCGGCGCGCCGTAGATGCTGGAGCATCTATTATAAACGATATCAGCGCATTAAGGCTTGATCCGGAAATAGGAACCATCGCCGCGGCCCATGATGTTCTGCTGGTTTTGATGCACATGAAAGGGACCCCCAAAACCATGCAGGTGGCGCCTTCCTATGATGACGTAATGGGTGAAATCCATAATTTTTTGGGCGATGCCATTTCCCGGGCGGTTGCCTGCGGAGTCGATTTATCCCGGATTATCATTGATCCGGGCATCGGATTTGGCAAAACCGTTGCTCATAATTTGCAGCTGGTGGGCGGTGTGCAGGCCTTTGACGATTTGAACGCGCCGATCCTTATCGGGCCTTCCCGCAAGGCCTTTATCCGGAAAATTTTGACCACAGAGGACGGGGATGAACCCTTGCCGGATCATATCGACGTCCTGACCGCCACCCAGGCGGCGGTGGCCGCGGCGGTGCTTTCCGGGGCGCACATTGTCCGCGTGCATGACGTGGCCGCCACCCGGGCCACCCTGCATGTCGTGGATGCCATCAAAAATGCCGGTTAAATCCGATCCATCGGCCGATCAGCAAGTTTAAAAAAATGGACCCCCCTGATACAAAAAAGGAGATCTTCGTGCAACTGGTCATGGATATCGGAAATACCCATATGGTCATCGGCCTGTATGATGGCGACATCCTTGTTCGGGACTGGCGGATGCACACCAATCCCGCCCTGACCGAAGATGAATTCCACATCATGATCAAGAATCTGTTTGCTCTGAATCATCTGTTGCCGGAAAAAATCGGCACGGTGGTCATCTCCTGTGTGGTTCCCCCCATCATGCGGATGATGGAGGTTTTCTGCCGCAAATACCTGAATCTGGTCCCGTGCTGGGTGGATGCCGGAAATGCCGGGATTCCCATTTTATACGATAACCCCGCTGAAGTCGGCGCTGACCGCCTGGTTAACGCCGTGGCCGCCTATCACAAATACCCCACCAGCCTGATCGTTATTGACTTTGGCACGGCCACCACGTTTGACGTTATTTCGGCCGAGGGGGCTTATCTGGGCGGCGCCATTTCACCGGGCATCGGGATCGCTGCTGAAGCGCTTTTCCAGAAAGCATCCAAACTTCCCCGGGTGGACCTGATTCGGCCGCCGTCAAAAGCCATTGGAAAAGACACGTACGCCAGCATGAAATCCGGCATTCTTTTCGGCTACGCCGGTCTGGTGGACGGCATGGTAAGACGCATCGCACTGGAAATAACGTCCGGGCCACCTCAAGTCATTGCCACCGGCGGCCTGGCGCCCCTGATGCAGGATATTTCTCAGACCATCGAATACGTTGAACCGTATCTTACCCTCGATGGATTGCGGATCATCAGCAATCGGATGCAATCAGCCGAATAAAAGGGGCAGGGAATTATTGCGGATGCGTCACGCCATGTCGAGATCGGCTTCCAGTTTTTTGATCTGACGGCGCAGTCGCTCTTTTTCTGATTCCGCGATGTCCGGGTCCTCCAGCCGACGGGAAAGGGAAAGCAGGATCTGCTCCTGTCGGTAATCATTGCAGGTATAGGTGTGTTCAGGGATGACCGGCTCTTTTTTCATGCGAGACCCATTTTCTTGGCGCTGTCCTTGTAAATGGCGTAAAACAAGTCGAATTCGCTGATTCCCCGGCCCAGAACCCGGTCGACTTTATCTATATCATTAACATTGATGGTGATGTTGACGCTTTTTAAAAACGCGGCCATGTTGTCCATGGTGGCATATCGGGTGGTCAGCAGCCCCACGAAGATGTTACGCCGGATGTCCATTTGAAGCCGTTCCAGATAAATCAGAATGCCGTTTATTTCCGGATCGGGAGCATCAAAGGTTTCGTTGATCAGGATCATGTCATAAGTATGGTACTTCATTTTCCGCAAAGCATCCCGCATGTTTTCGGCAACGGTCACATTGTATTCCATGATGTCCAAAACCGTTTGAATCGGCTTGACTATCGCCGGATCCTTTTCACATATCAGCGCGGTTTTTCCTTCTTCCTCCAGAAAATCAAAGGGTCTTTCATCGGCATTGTAGTCACTGTCATCGATGCCTTCGTCGAAATTAAACGCGTAGGTGGAATCAGGGATCGGCTTCGGATCATCGGCATCTTTGCCCTCGTTGGTCAGATCAATAACAATTTTTCCTTTGCACTTCGGGCATCGGATGGACGCCATCTTGCCTTCCGGCAGTTTGTCGTCCGGCACATTGAAACGGCCTTTGCAGTTGTTGCATGAAATTTCCATAAAAATTTCCTGTGGGTCTGTCAATTAGCGGATATTAAAATTTGGATATTTTTTTTTCATAGGCCGCATCGATTTCGAGCTTATCAATGGCGGTGGTGGATTCTCCCCGGGAGCTTTTAACGAGGTCGATTCCCCGTCCGACAATGGAGCGGCGAGACGCGTATCCAATAGCCGTCTCTTCGGTGATGAGTCCCTGTTCGAAAAGACCGATGATATAATTGTCAAACGTTGTCCATCCAAAGGCTTTGCTGGTTTCCATCATGTCATAGTAGGTTTTCCCCTCGGCCTCGCCATGCAGAATCGCGTCCTTGACCCGCAGGGAAGTGCCCATAATTTCGAACGCCGCGATGCGGCCGCCGTCCTGTTTGGGCAGCAACCGCTGGCACACCACGTATCGCAGGGAGTCGGCCAGCCGGATGCGGATCAGGTTTTCTTCTTCATTGGGGAACATGCCCAGGATCCGGTTGATGGTCTGGCCTGCATCCACGGTATGGAGAGTGGAAAGCACCAGATGGCCGGTCTCGGCCGCGGACAGTCCGATTTCCACGGTTTCCCGGTCCCGCATTTCTCCCACCAGAATGACTTTGGGAGCCTGGCGGAGGGCCGCCCGAAGGCCGGTGACAAAGGTGCTGAAGTCCTTTCCCAGCTCCCGTTGATTGAATGTGGCTTTTTTATGGGAATGGGTATATTCCACCGGATCTTCCAGGGTGACGATATGAACAGCCTTGTTTCGGTTGATTTCTTCCAGGATGGCGGCCAGGGAGGTGGTCTTTCCGGTACCGGTGGCGCCGGTGAAAATGACGATACCGTTTCGCTCTGCGGCGATTTTATAAAAAATTTCCGGCAGGCTCATCTCTTTTATGGTGGGGACCTTGGTTTCCAGCTGGCGAAGCACAATGGAATAATTTCCCGACTGGGAGAAAATATTCACCCGGAATCGTGCTTTGCCCGGCAGGGTATAGGACAGATCGCAGGAGCCTTCTTTCAGAAGCGTTTCGGTCAGTCGCCGGTCCCGACCGATGAGATTTAAGGCAACGATTTCCGTCTGGAACGGCGTCAGCGTTTCCAGGGGTGGGTTCATATCCACCGGTGCAAGCTGGCCATAGGTTTCCACCTGGAGAGGCTTACCCACGGTCAGATTCAAATCCGACACGCTCTGATGCGAGTCGAGCATGCGGGTCAAAAGATGGTCGATTTCCGGTTTTTTCATGTTACCCCATCCTTTTTACGCTTCGGTGAAATCCGGCGGCTGCGTTTTCAGCAGGGGCCGAAAGCGCTGTTTGTCGTTTGATTTTAAATAGGCGTCTTCAGGGCTGATCCATCCTTTATTATACAGCGACATGATCGACTCATCCAGAAGCTGCATTCCGTATTTTTTCCCCACCTGCATGGATGAGGAAAGCTGGTGAGTCTTACCTTCCCGGATGAGGTTGCGCACCGCAGGCGTGGCGATCAGTATTTCCAGCGCGGGACAGCGACCTTTGCGGTCGATCCGTTTGAACAGCACCTGAGAAACCACCGCCCGGATACTGTCGGCAAGATTGGACCGGATCTGGGCCTGCTGGGCTGCCGGAAACACCTCCACCATCCGGTCCACGGTGCTCATGGCGCTGGAAGTGTGCAGAGTGGTAAAGACGAGATGCCCGGTGTTGGCCGCTTCGATGGCCAGCGACATGGTTTCCAGATCGCGCATCTCGCCCACCAGAATGATATCCGGATCTTCCCGCAGCGCCCCGCGCAGCGAAGCGGTGAAGGATTTGGTGTGTAGGCCGAGTTCGCGCTGATTGACAATGCAGCCCCGGCTTTCATGCACGAATTCGATGGGATCTTCGATGGTGATGATGTGATCCTTGCGCAGCCGGTTGGCTTCATCGATGACAGCCGCGAGGGTCGTGGACTTGCCGCTGCCGGTTGGCCCGGTGACGATGACCAGGCCCCGGGGGAGGGTAGCCAGCTTGGCAATGACCGACGGCAGGCCGAGTTGTTCACAACCCATGATATTGTTGGGGATTTGCCGAAATACCGCGGCCACACCGTTTCGCTGCATAAAAAAATTGCATCGATAGCGGGCCAGCCCGGGGATTTCATAACCTAAATCCACGTCTCCGGTTTCTTCAAAATGTTTGATCTTGTCTTCCGGGGCGATTTCGTAAATCATGCTCCGCAGATCATTGTTGTCGAGAACCTTGTATTTGATCCGCTCGATTTCGCCGCGAACCCTGATGGCCGGCTGCAGTCCCGCCATCAGGTGGAGATCCGAGGCGCCCTGGTCGTTCATCAGTTTGAAAAAGGCATCAATTTTCGCCATGTAGAACTCCCGTTATACCTTGAATACATTGAGCCGACGGATGTGGTTTCCGACTGGTGCGGCCACGAAACCGGAAAATCTGTTTTGATTCAGATCAGTTTCATGGACAATCCCAACAGACTTTCAACGATAAACATCCGTAAAAAAACAATACCGAGCAACACAATAATGGGAGAAACGTCGATTCCTCCAAATACTGTGGGGATCCGCTTGCGAATCTGATACAGGATGGGATCTGTCAACTGGTTGATAAAGCGAACGATCGGGTTATAAGGGTCCGGGCTGACCCAGGAGAGGATGGCCCGGGCGATCACGATCCACATAAAGATGGTCAGGCCGATATCAATCACTTGCGCGACGGCTCTGATAAAATTGGCGATAATCAACATGTTTTTTATATCCTTTGCGTCGTGTGGTTCAATATTTGTTTACATCCGGGCGTTCAAAGTCTTCCCGCAGGATGCCGACGCCGCCGCATATCTATCATAAATAAGTAAAAAATCCAATATAAGTCAAGCCATTTCCCATGATTAATCATTGACATCATCATGACGGTCGGACTAACCATTACGGGACTATTGATAATAGCAAACCATCGCTTTCGGAACAACTGTATTTTATTTATCCAAAGCGGGTTGAGAAAATCATGTTTCATGATTATGGTAATAAAACGGGAAATGCAGGGTTTTATGCAGGAGGCGAAATGGCGGAGTTGAAATATAACATCGGATTTATCGGTGCGGGAAACATGGGCGGAGCTATTATGGCCGGCCTTCTGTCTGCCGGCATATGTGTTCCCGAAAGGCTTTTTTTTTTCGATGCCAGCGAAACGCGTCGACGGGAACTCAATGAGCGATATGGGATAGCTGCTCTGGAATCCAATGATGCGGTTGTCCGAATTTCCGATATTATAATTTTTGCCGTTAAACCCCAGATGATGAAAACGGTGCTGGCGGAACTGGTCAGCGCCCGTTCGTTTGCCGTCACCGTCAGCCGGAAATTGATTGTCTCGATTGCGGCCGGCATTCGAATCGCCACGTTTGAGGAGTATATTTACGAGGATCTGAATGAACATCAGCAGGCGCTGATGCCGATCCTGAGGGCCATGCCGAATACGCCGGCCTTGATTCGTTCCGGCATGACCGGGATTTGCGCAAATCAGCATGCCACAGCACAGAATATGGCCCTTGTCCGGGATCTGCTTTCGGCGGTAGGCGGCATTATCGAATGCACGGAAAGCGAAATGGATGCGGTCACTGCCATTTCCGGTTCCGGTCCGGCGTATGTTTTCTATCTGGCCGAAGCCATTATGGAAGCGGCTGTTTCATTGGGATTTGCGCGGAATGTGGCCGAAAATCTTACTGTCGCCACATTAAAAGGCGCGGCCGCCCTTCTGGAAAATCGAAAAGAATCGCCCGAAGCACTGCGCCGAAATGTCACATCTCCCGGGGGGACTACCGAGGCCGCCATTCAGGTTTTGGATGAGCATGGCGTAAAGCGGGCCATTGCAGCGGCGATCCTGGCTGCGACCAGACGTTCAGCAGAACTCAGCAACTGAGACAGGCTGCCGCACTGATCATGATTTTGTAATTTTTTTAAGGAACTATCAATAAAAAGCATGTTTACGGAAACCGTTAGTTTTCCAGCCGCCTTTATCGCCGGTTTGTTATCCTTTCTTTCGCCGTGCATTCTCCCGCTGATTCCGGCCTATTTCAGCTTTATCACCGGGCTGTCCATGGATGAGCTGATCGGCGACAACAAAGCCGGGGTGCGGAAAAAGGTACTGATCGCCACGATTACGTTTGTCTGCGGGTTTTCCCTGATATTCATCCTGCTGGGCGCATCGGCGACGCTTCTGGGCCAGCAGCTCGATCTGTATCGGGACCATATCCGCATCGTCGGTGGCCATGTGATTGTTCTATTCGGTCTGCACCTGGTGGGCTGGATCCAGATTCCCGCCTTGAATATGGACCGACGCTTTCATTTGACCCAAAAACCCCTGCGCTTGATGGGGGTTTTTCTGGTGGGCATGGCCTTCGGCGCCGGCTGGAGTCCCTGCGTCGGTCCGATGCTGGGATCCATTCTGGTTATCGCCAGTTCCCAGGAAAGCATATGGCAGGGCGTTTCTCTGCTGGCGATCTATTCCGCCGGTTTGGCGGTTCCATTTATTCTGCTGTCGCTGTTTATCAACCTGCTGCTCGAATTTTTTCACCGGGCCAAGCGCATTGTTGGCCACGTAAATCGTCTCGCGGGTATTTTACTGCTGGTGGCGGGGATATTTCTGTTGACGGATGGGTTTTCAGTTTTATACCGTCTGATGGAATAAGGCGGTATTCCGCCGCTTTTATTAATGAAAGGAGTTTTCTTTTGAAATTGACAAGGATCATCGTAACCCTTGTGGTTATAAGTGTGGTTTTCATAACGGCACCGAAATCGGTATTTTCGGAAAGCAGTCAAATCGCCTGGGTCGGTTATGAGGACGGTATTGAGCAAATTAAAAACGAGGATAAGAAAGGGTTTCTCCATTTTTATACCAGCTGGTGCACCTACTGCAAGGTCATGAACGAAAAAACATTTACGGATGAAAACGTTATCCGCTATTTAAACGAGAATTTCGTTCCCATTTATATCAATGCGGAGAAAGATAAATCCGTGGCCCGGACCCATGGAGCCAACAAGTTTCCGTTTAATATATTCTTAGATGAGACCGGGACAGCCATCGGCAACCGGCCGGGATATCTCCCTCCCGATGTCTTGATGGATATGCTGGCCTATGTCCAGACCGATGCGTATAAAACCATCACCTTCAGCGCGTTTCTGGAAAAGAAAAATGACGGCCAATCCTCAGAACCGTCGGCATCGGACTGATATCAGGCCAATGGCAACCCATGCTGCCTGAATTTGATGCCGGTTTTTTAAAAAAACTCCACATCGCAACCGACAGGCCGCCGGCACCGCCGGCGGCCCACGGCTATGAGGCGGCCAGTGTTTTTCTGCTGATTTTCCACCGAGACCATCAGCCGTTTCTGCTGGCAATTTTAAAGGCGGATGTCGACGGTTACCCGTGGGCAAATCAGGTCGCCCTGCCCGGCGGGCATGTCGATCCTGCGGATGCCGATTCCCTGGGCACGGCGTATCGGGAGCTCGAGGAGGAAGTCGGCATATCCCCCGATCAGGTGACCTGCATCGGTTCTATGGGACATTTCCAGACCATATCCAGCAAGGATATTGAAGTGTTTCTCGGCGTCTGGAATGCGCATCAACGCCTTGTCAATTATGATAGACGGGAAATTTCCAAAATACTGGAACTGTCCGTCGCGCAACTCCTCAATATTCACATTTCGCGGTCATTTCACGGAAGAGACCCTGATGTTTTCGAATTGCTTTATCCGGTTCAGGATGTGGTCGTCTGGGGAGTAACCGCCCGAATTTTTCATCATTTTCTGGAACGAGTCATCCTTCAGGTCCCCGCCTCCCTTTCCATGGCCTGCCCGGCGAATCATATCAGCTGACGATTTTTTCCGGCATGGTCGGGCGACTTCTCATCCGCTTACACGGTTTTCAGGGTAAGAGCCGACGATGAAGCAGGCGTCCAACAAGAGAGAAAAAGACCAGCAAACTCATCACCAAAAGGGTCAGCGGCAATCCTATAAGGGACGGATGGTCGACGATCTGTAAGGCGAGATTAAGTCCGCGCAGTGCAAAAGCGGCGATCAGCATCATCGCCAGCGCCGCAAAGACGCAGGTGATATCTGAATCATACCAGGGGATAATGATTCTTCGAAAAACAGGTTCTTGATCCGATTGCATGGGTATTTCATATCGGCAGTAACAAATAAAATCAAGAGAGAATGAATAACACTACATATTGATTTTTTTAATTGACATGTACCAATATGTAGTTGTAGGATGGGCGTAACTTTCGTTTTTCACTTTTATTTTCCCGACACTCACATTCTCTTTAATGTAGCAAAAATTTTATTTGGGGCCCGAAGGGGACAAAATTTTGTTTCCAGCATGCATGATGCGTTTGTAAAAGATCGAATTAGGCGTTCCGGGAGTTTTCGGGATGCAGCTTTTCCCCAAGGCGAGGGGGTGCCATAAAAATCGGTTTTTTACAACCGTATCACGTTGCATATAATAAACGCCATACGTGATAAGGAGCCAACATGTTTACTACCATTAAAAAGCGCGATAATCGGATCGTCGATTTTGATGCATTCAAGATCACCGCCGCCATTGCCAAGGCGGGACAGGCTGCGGACGAATTCACCGAAAAGGAAGCCAGAAAGCTCACCCTGCGGGTACTGACCCTTGCCCATGAAATGCGTCTTGCCAACCCGCCGGAAGTCGAAGAGATCCAGGATATCGTCGAACGGGTGCTTCTGGATTCTCCTTATTACAAAACCGCCAAGGCTTATATTATTTACCGGGAGCAGCACGCCCAGATCCGCAACATCACCACCCGGGCCAATGTCGAGCTGGTAGAGCACTACGTGGAAAAACTCGACTGGAAAATAAAGGAAAACAGTAATATGAGCTATTCACTCCAGGGGCTCAATAATTACATTTCCTCAGATATTACTGCGGAATACTGGCTGAACCGGATTTATCCCCCGGAGGTTCGGCAAGCGCATAAATCCGGCGATCTTCACATACATGATTTGAGTCTTCTTTCCGTTTATTGTGTGGGCTGGGACCTGCAGGATCTGCTCACCGTCGGGTTCATGGGAGTCCCCGGAAAAGTCGAAAGCGCCCCGCCAAAGCATCTCCGATCCGCCCTGGGTCAGATCGTCAATTTTTTCTACACCCTCCAGGGAGAGGCCGCCGGGGCCCAGGCGGTTTCCAATTTCGATACCCTGCTGGCGCCCTATATCCGGTATGACGCTTTGTCATACAAGGAAGTCAAGCAGGCCCTTCAGGAATTTGTTTTTAACATCAATATCCCCACCCGGGTGGGCTTTCAGACGCCGTTTACCAACATCACCATGGATCTCAACGTCCCGGGCACCTTCAGAGATACGCCGGTCATCATCGGCGGAAAAACCCAGGCAGAGACCTACGGCATGTTTCAACCCGAATTGGACATGTTCAATAATGCCTTTGCCGACGTCATGATGGAAGGCGACGCCAGGGGCCGGGTGTTTACCTTTCCCATCCCTACGTACAACATCACGAAAGATTTCGATTGGGATAACCCGGATCTGGAAAATGTCTGGAAGATGACCGGAAAATACGGCATTCCTTATTTTTCTAATTTCGTCAATTCCGACATGTCGCCCGAAGACGCGCGCTCCATGTGCTGCCGCCTGCGGTTGGACAATCGGGAGCTGCATAAGCGCGGCGGCGGCCTGTTCGGCGCCAATCCGCTGACCGGATCCATCGGCGTGGTGACCATCAACATGCCCAGAATCGCCTATCTTTCAAAAACCCGGGAAGAATTCTTCCAACGGCTTGACGCGCTTATCCATATCGCCAGGGACAGTCTTCTCATCAAGCGCAAGGTTTTGGAACAATTTACCGATCAGAATCTTTATCCATATTCCAAATTTTACCTGCGGGCTATAAAAGAGCGCAATGGCGCTTACTGGACCAACCATTTTTCTACCATCGGCATCATCGGCATGAATGAGGCGTGTCTTAATTTTCTCGGAGAGAATATCGGCACGCCCGTCGGTCACGATTTCACCCGGGAAGTGCTGGATTTCATGCGCGACCGGATGGAGATTATCCAGAAAGAGACCGGCACGCTTTTTAATTTGGAAGCCACTCCCGGGGAAGGGACGGCTTTCCGTCTTGCCATGATCGATAAAAAGCAGTACCCGGAAATTATTTGCGCCAATGAAGGCCATTTCCGTGACGGTGGGGATCCATTTTATACCAACTCCAGTCAGTTGCCTGTCAATTACACCGATGACATATTTGAGGCGCTCACCCTCCAGGATGATCTGCAAACCCGGTATACGGGGGGAACGGTATTTCATGCTTTTATGGGCGAGCAGATTGACGATATCGGGGCGACGAAAAATCTCGTAAAAAAAATTACCTCTAATTTTCAGCTCCCGTACTTTACCTTTTCCCCCACGTTCAGCATCTGTATCGGGCACGGCTATCTGAACGGACTTCACACCCAGTGCCCGAAGTGCCAGGAACCCACGGAAGTTTATTCGCGCATCGTGGGGTATCTGCGACCGGTAAATCAATGGAACAACGGCAAGCAATCCGAGTTTTTTATTCGAAAGACATATGATATCGGGAAAATCAGGGCGCTCCACTGATTATGATTTTCGGCGGAATTCAAAAGAATTCACTCATCGATTATCCATCCAAGGTCAGTTGCGTTTTGTTTACCCAGGGATGCAATTTTCGCTGTCCATACTGTCATAATCCTCAGCTTATTCCCTGCCGGCAGAACAGAGCCTCGACATTTCCGAAAAAGGAAGTGTTGTCATTTCTGGCGCACCGGAAAAATTGGCTCGACGGGGTGGTGATTACCGGCGGAGAACCGACGCTTCAAAAGGATCTCTTCGATTTTTGCGGACAGCTGAAAGAAATGGGATTTTGCGTCAAATTGGATACCAACGGCAGTCGACCGGAAGTGATCCAGAAACTGCTCAACAGCCGGCGGGTGGATTATATCGCCATGGACATCAAAACCGATCCGGCACGATACGCCCCTGTTTTTACATCAATCGAGGGTATAAAGCGCATCCGCGAATCCATCGAAGCCATTCTCGTCTCCGAACTGGATCATGAATTTCGAACTACCTGCGTCAAGCCCTTCGTAGATGCCGACGCCATCCGCATTATCGGGCAGAGTATCGCCGGTGCCAACCAGTACGTACTTCAGCAGGCGCAATACATTGAAGGCCACGTTTTGGAGCCTGGATTCTTTAAAACCCAAGACTGGCGGTTAGATACGGCATCGTTACGGTCTTTTTTCGATATTGCCGCCGGATTTGTCAAGACATGTCGCATTCGATGGGCACATGATCCTTGATGCGATAGGTCCATACTAAACATGACAGCCCCCCTTCGAATTCCCGCTTCAATTTCTTGAAACTCCCGAATGATAATGATATCGATTTTTTGACAGGATGATGGATGGGACGGTTTCCACGCCTCAGTTCAGGAGCGATCACCATGGATAATCATTTTGCGGCGGATTTCCTACCATAACCGCTAAGCCTGAGGCGGGCTTGAAATATCGCTCTGCAGACGCGTCCGGGGGAATGAGCTCGCGAAATCGTCTTCTTGATTCTATTGATGCAAGAAAGGAGAATTTAAAAGTGGCATTGCTTTTGGACTTGATTAAGGCCGGCGCTATTCTGGCTGCAGCGGGTATTCTTGGAAACTGGTTTTTTCAAGAAGTGCGAGCCGGCAAACAAAAGGGGTTGCCCTGGTATGCGGCGTATTTATCTCCGCCGGGCCTGGTGATTATCTGTATCGTCTGCCTGCTGCCGGTGCTGGCCTGGTGGTTATATAAATAGGACAAAAGGGACGATACGGGTGTATTAAATAATCGTACCTGATGAAAAAATGGCTGAGCGCCCCAAAATTAGACGATTTTTCGGGAATAATGCCATGGCTTTTCCCGGGACTCAATCGTTGATTCTGGGGCGTTCTGCTGGGTCGGTTTTTTACGGACCGTTCGTGATTTCCAGCACAGGGATGCCTGGATTTTGTTTTTCTGCGTCGATCACGGCATTGCAAGAGTGGAAACCGATTATTTTTTTTCCGCGACTCCTTCTTTTTCCAGAAGCTCCCGGTACCAGCAGGCAAAATCGTACATTCCCTGGAAGCGCTCATCCTCATTCACGATTCCCATACAGATCTCAAAAGCCCCTCTTCCATAAGCATTGCTGTGCCCCTCTGAAGGACGGCTTTGAAGGAATTCGCGAATAAGCATCTGGCTGGTCCGTTTTGTTTTGTCCTGGCGAATATCGATGGGGTCCTTGGGAAGTATGAACGGATCCCATCGATCATATCCTTTTTTAAGAATCTGCTGCTGTCGTCGCGGAGCCATGGCGTCGAAAATAGCGCGTTTTTTGATCTCCGCCTCATTGGATAATTCCGTCATGTGGTCTCACGTCCCTGTTTTTGGTTGTCTGTGTCACTATCGGTTTTGATTCCGAGGTATTCATCGTCATAGACGGTGATCAGCGCCATGGAAACCGGTACCAGCACATCGGCAAGGCCCGTATACTTTGATCCAATGGCCTGAGCAAGAGCGGCCGATATGGCCGCCAGTTGATCATGGATAATGTCGCGGTTGATGGATGGATATGACCGGCCGGGATCAAAACCGGAAAGGCCGCAAGTGTGTCCCTTTCCCCCGATGGCCTGGGGGATGCCGTAGGAGCGGCAGGCAATCGGGCGATGGGCATAGAGATCGCACATATTATCTTCGTTTAACAGCGGACACCGGATCCGCTGGTGAGCGACCTCTTTTAATACAACCTCATCCTCCACGCCGTCACGGCTCATTTTATAGGCAGATTTCTTGATTTTATATCCCTGACGGTCCAGCTTGTCCGCTTTTTTCAGAAGCCGTTCCCGTTCTTCTCCTGCATGGGTCTTATTGAAATGATGATTCAGATACATGGCTTCCACCAAGGTCAGATCAAACATTGCGTGACAGCAGTCCGCGCACCCGGCCTTGCATTTTACTTCGTTGGGATAGTGATCTTTAACGCGCGTGAAAGCAGCATCCACCTGCCTTACGATTGCTTCATATTTTTCGAAAAACGGTTTTAAATCCAAATCCATAAATTCTCCTTTTTACTATCCGTAGTGTATGTTCCACGTGGAACACCTATCACGAAGGCTTTTATTTGCCGATGCAGAATCGACTGAAAATATCATCAAGAACATCCGGCCGGACTGTGTCTCCGCTGATCTTCCCGAGGGCCTCAATCGCGGTTTTCAGATCAATGCAGGCCAGTTCGAAGAGTTGGTTATCGCACAGACCCTCAATCGCCGTTGAAACCGCCTGTCTTGCTTTTTCCAGAAGCTTTTTCTGCCTCAAATTAGGAACAATATGATCCCCCCGATCCGGCAGAAACGCGAAAGCAACGCCGGTAATCAGATCTTTGAGCGTGTCGAGGCCGAAATTCTGCAGCGCAGACACGCGGCAGCACGGAATATTTTCCATTTGAGGAGGCACGGTAAACCGAATGGCAGTTTTCGGTAAATCCATTTTATTAATTACCAGGATGATTTTTTCTTTCTCGATTCTCCCAAAACATTCCAGATCGGCCAATGTCACGGAAAAGCCGGCGTCCACTACAAATAACACCATATCCGATGCGGCAATGGTTTGCCAGGATTTTTCAATTCCGGCGCGTTCAATGGTGCCGGGGTTTTCTCTGATCCCTGCGGTATCGGTGAGAACCATGGGAATCCCCTGAATTACAAATGATTCCTCAATAAAGTCCCGGGTTGTTCCAGGTACCGTGCTGACAATGGCCCGGTCGCGATCGAGCAGACGGTTCAAAAGACTTGATTTCCCGACGTTCGGGCCGCCGATGATGGCGACTTTCAAACCTTCCCGCAAAAAATTGCCTTTCCCGTGAGCTTTCACAAGCGCCTCCAAATCCGGGAGCACGCCTCTATCCAGGCGATCAGCGATGTCAGGCGGAGGCGCGATATTGTCGACATCATCGGGGAAGTCGATGGCAGCCTCCATTAACACCAGAATGTCAAAAAGTTTGTTTTTGATGCGACCGACGGTCTCTTTGAGTTGGCCGGACATATGAACCATAGCCGTATTCAGTGCCCTCTCGCTGCGAGCAAAGATAAGGTCCGCTACTGCTTCTGCCTGGGTAAGATCGATACGGCCATTTAAATACGCGCGTTTGGTAAATTCTCCGGGTTCGGCCATTCTCGCGCCGGCATTGACAAGCAGATCAAGAATGGAATGCATCACCATTGAACCGGCATGCGTTTGAATTTCCACCGTATCCTCGGCGGTATAAGAGTGGGGACTTCGCATCACGAAAAAAAGGACTTCGTCAAGAACGCGGTCGTATGCGGGGTCGACAATATGACCGTAGTAGACGCGGCGGTTTACAGGAGAAAATTCGGGGTCTTCAGCAGGCGGGTAAACAGCATTCCGCTTTTCGGGAGTGTAGCGTCGGAATACGGAAAGGCCGATATCGATTGCCCGTGGGCCGGAAAGCCGAATAATACCGATACCGCCTTGACCCCCGGGGGTCGATATGGCGGCGATAGTTGAAATATTCATAGTGGAGAATCATAAAAAAGTATTGCAGTGACCGATGCGGCGCAATGCGTTTATTCCTGATCGGATTTTTTTCTGGGTTTTTTATTGCCTTTCTTTTTGGGAAAAATGACAAGTTTGCGATAATACCCATCCCCGATGCTTTGGGTCCGAACGGATTTGTTGTTTTTAAGGGCCATATGAATCAGTTTGCGATCCTGGGCGCTCAGACGGCTGATACTCGACGGTTTTCCCGACCGGAGCACTTTGTCAACCATTCGCTGGGCGAGAGCGGTCAATTCTGCGGATCGGGCTTCAATATACCCTTCGACGTCAATGGGGATCCGATAACGCTTACCGGCCTGCTTTTGGACCATTTTGTCAGTCAGATATTGCAGTGATTCCAACGTCTGCCCTTTTTTCCCGATCAGCAGGCCGGCATCCGGACCGCTGATATGGATGCACTGGTCTTCTGCCTGATCCTGCAGACTGACGGTCACGCTGATATCCATCTGATTGACGATATGGCGGATCACGCTTTCAGCGATACGCAGTCCTTCGGTATCGTTATCTGCCGTGACGGACGTTTCATCATCGTGGTCTTCATCAGTAACATCACGATCATCGGTTTCGATTTCTTCTTCTTCTTCTTCGTTTCCAAAGTCTTCAATCCCGTTTTCTTCGGTTTCAGAATCATCTTCCTGGTCGGCTGCAATGGGGGGATCATCGCCAAACGCCTCATTGACCAGAGCGGTAACATCTTCCCGTTTGACGAACGCATTCTCAGCGGCGGAAACGCCGCCAGATGATGCGTGAGAAGAAGCGCCATTATCCGGTGTGGTGACCCGGATCAGCGCTTTTTTAGTGCCGACCAGCCCGAAAATTCCGCTGGATCCATGGGAGATGACCTGATATTTCAACCGATCCTGTGGGATATGCAATTTCATACTTGCAGTTTCAACCGCTTTTTCCACGCTTTTTCCCTCGAATTCTAAAACAGCCACAATACAGATCCTCC
>CAZRES010000050.1:0-20308 GCA_964598885.1 uncultured Desulfobacteraceae bacterium
AAACCGGCCTGGCAGGATATCCCCAAGGAGGGGGAAATCCGGGTCAGCATGGAACTGGACAAAGCCCCCACGGAACTTGAAGGATTCAGCGACAATATAGCCATTGACGTGGCGGAGTCCGGCGTCCGGTTCGGCATGGTGGCCATGCTCTATGACGCCTCCCAAAGCGGCGGATCGGCAACAGCCCTGAGCGGGTCAGCGGCTTCCGCGACCTCGGCCGGCATGATTTCCGCCGGCACCATCGGCTTCAGCACCACCACTCTCGTGGCTGCCGGCGTAGTGGGGGCGGCCGCGGTCGGCGGTGGAGTGGCCGCTGCCAGCAGCAGTTCCAGCAGCGGCGGCGGATCAAGCAAGCCCGACCCGAGCGCCCCTACCCTGACCGTTTCCCGTCGGGATATCACAGCCTGCGTCGTGGATCACAACGACGTCCAGGATGATTATTATGATATGTACCTGAATGGCAGCTTTGTGGGAAACGTCAATATGCCCGAGGGCGGAACCGTCTGCCACAATATTAATTTAAAAGGTGGCAACAATATTCTGGAATTGCGACTGACCGAAAGACAGTGCTGCAGCACATTTCTGCAAATCAACTTAAACGGCGGCGAGGCGACCTCCACGTTCAGCGGCTCCCAGAATCATACATGGAATATCGAGGCGCCAAAATAAATACCAGATTTTAACATTCTGTCAAATTTCATTTCACGGAATCCGGCGATTAAGGCAGCTTTCTTAATCGCCGGATTCCGCTGTTTGCCCGGGAACCCCCAAGCATGGACGCAATCCAATTTTCCTGAAGCATTAGCCACACCATGATTTTATTTAGAAAAACATATGTTGTCCCGGCCGCCGTCTTGGTGCTGGTCGGGTTTCTGGTCTGGCGGCTACCCAGCGACGATCCGCCGGCATCATCTCCGGTGTTAACCGCCCCGGCAAAAGTCGCCGACATCACGATGGAAGTCCGCACCGTGGGGGAGCTGGACGCGGCAAATTCTCAGGTGATCAGTTCGGCGGTGCGGGGAGACCGGGGCAAGATCATCGAAATGATCGACGACGGCGCATCCGCGGAAACCGGCGATATTCTGGTTCGTCTTGATCCGTCCGTATTCGAGGAAGAAGTCCTGCGCCTGCGTTCCCGGGTAATCGAGCTGGAAGCCATCGCCACGGCACAGGAGCACCTGCTGGAATGGGAAAAAAATCAAGCGGAACGCGAAATCTTCCGGGCGGAAAGCGATCGGCAAATCGCCGGCCTTGAAGTACGCCGGCTGGAACAGGGGGAAGGCCCCAAAGAATTGGGCCGGCTGGAAGCCGACGTCCGGAAGGCGGAAGAAGAATTTAATAAAAAAAAACGATACCTGGATGCCTTAAACGAGCTGAAAAAACGGGGCTTTTCCAATCCGGCGGAAATCGAACAGATCGAAAACATCATCGCTGAAGCCGAACAGGCCTTTCGCATGGCGGAAATCCAGTTTACCAGCTACCGGGATCACCTGCTGCCGATCCAGATCGAAAAAGCCAAAGCTTCTCTTGCTGCGGCGGAAATCAACCTGGAACAGATCAAACGGGGCGGTGGTTTTAAAATCGGCCAGGCCATGGCGGCTCTTGACAAATCCGAGCAGGAACTGGAGGCCGCCCGCCAGAATCTTCAAAAAGCCCAGGAAGAACTGGCCGCCACCGTGATCCGGGCCCCGGGGCCGGGCATGGTGGTCTTTGCCGAACAGATGCGCGAAGGCGGCCGACGCAAACCCCGGATCGGCGATCAGGTCTGGCAGAACCAGCCCCTGGTTTATCTTCCGGATGTCTCCCGGATGATCGTCAACACCCAGGTCCGGGAGATCGATCTGCATAAAATCGATATCGGAAAACCGGTTTCTCTGCGGGTGGACGCCTACCCCCGCCTGCAGCTTACCGGCAAGGTGGCGGCCATCGGCATTCTGGCAGACGCCCGGGAAAGCACCCGACAAATCGGCAAATATTTCCGGGTAACCATCACCGTGGATCAGACCGATCCACGGCTGCGGCCCGGCATGACCACCCGGGCCGCCATTTTATGCGATTCAATAAAAAATGTGCTGGCTGTTCCGGTCTCCGCGGTCTTTCGCGAGGGCGACCGGTTCTTTGTTTATGTGGATGTTAACGCCAGTTTTGAAAAGCGGGAAGTGTCGCCCGGTTTGCCGTCGGATCATCTGGTCGAGATTCAAGCCGGCCTTTTACCCGGAGAGAACATCGCCCTGAGCGAACCCCCGGCCGGCGAGATCCGCGACACCGTATTGCTGATGCCGGAAAACCGGTAAAAACTGGTTTTTATTGTAATGGATCCGTACAATACAAAAAACCCGGTCATTGACGCCCGGGGATTATGCATGCGCTATCCGTCGGGCGACGAATTCATCGAGGTGCTGCGTCATGCGGACATCACCCTGAACGCCGGAGAATTCGTCGCCATCACGGGGGCATCGGGCTCGGGAAAAACCACCCTGATGCATATTCTCGGATGCCTGGAAAAACCGACAGCGGGATCCTATTTTCTGGCCGGCGATCGTGTGTCCGCGCTGGACGATGCCGCCCTGTCCCGTATTCGGGCTTCCCGGATCGGTTTTGTTTTTCAGGCCTACAACCTGATCCCTCATTGCACCATTCTGGAAAACACGGCCCTTCCGTTCATGTATCATCCCCATCCTTTTCCGATCCGGGAGATAAAATGCCGCGCCGCGGCAGCTCTGGAAAGAGTCGGCCTTGCCACCCGGCTTTCCCATACGCCCGGTCGGCTTTCCGGCGGGGAGATGCAGCGGGCGGCCATTGCCCGGGCCCTGGTAATCGATCCTCTGCTGGTGCTGGCCGACGAGCCCACCGGCAACCTGGATGCCGAGACAACCGCGGGCATTCTAGATCTTTTTGAAACCCTCAATGCCCGGGGCGTGACTCTGCTGGTGGTCACCCACGATTCTCAGGTAGCCGGCCGCGCCGAGCGCGTGCTTTCTTTGGAAAACGGGCGGCTGCAATGAAAGCCGGCGCCCGTTGCCTTGGAGCATATGCGCATCATGCCGCTTGCTGGAAGCATGCCTGGCAATCCCTGGCCATGCATCGGCTGCGCAGCCTGTTGAGCACACTGGGCATCGTATTTGCCGTCATGGCGGTAGTGGCCATGCTGGCCATCGCCGAAGGCGCCAGGAGGGAAACCATAAAACAAATCAGGGGACTTGGCATCAATAATATTCTGATCCGCCAGACTCCATTAAGCGACCAGCAGCGCGAGCGGGCGGGCCGCCGTCAGGTAACGGGCCTCGGCACGGCCGATATGGACCTGCTGGAGAAACTCCCGGGCGTCGTGGAAATCGCCGCCATCCGGGAAATTCGCGCCGATATCGCCGAACTGGGCGAAACCGAGGCCGTGCCGGTGCTGGCGGTCACGGCGGCCTACAGTCGCTCCCGGGCCCTGAAAATGGAAACCGGTCGGTTCATTGCCGATCTGGATGTTGACAACCGCCATCTGGTCTGCGTGCTCGGATCTGATCTGTCCCGGCGGCTGGGCCCTGCCGGCAGCGTCAACCGCGTGCTCCACATCAACGGCATTCCCCATCGCATCACGGGGATTCTCCAGAGCCGGGAAGCCCAAAGCAACCGGATTGCTCCCGTGGCATTTCAGGATTTCAACAACACGGCCTTTATTCCCATTGATCCGGCGGCGGGAGCGGGTTTTGGCGGCCAAAATCATGGCGCGCTTTCCGAAATCATTATTTCCATGAACGAATCCGACAGGGTGGGCCCGGCTGCCGAAAGCATTCGTCAGGTTCTCCAATACCGCCGGGGAGACGTGGATGATGTTCAGTTGATCATTCCGCGGGAACTGCTTCGCCAGGCCCGCCAAACCCAGCGCCTCTTCAATGTGGTGCTGGGTTCCATCGCCGGAATTTCCCTGCTGGTGGGCGGCATCGGCATCATGAACATCATGCTGGCCAATGTGTCGGAACGACGCCGGGAAATCGGTATCCGCCGGGCCGTAGGCGCCTCCCGGCGCCATATCCGTTACCAGTTTCTGGCGGAAACGATTCTGCTCACCGGCATGGGCGGGGCCGGCGGGGTGGTTCTGGGCATGCTGGTGGCGTTGAGCATCGACCTGTTCGTGGAATGGCCCACGGCCGTCAGCCTCTGGGCCGTTGCCGCCGCGCTGACCATGTCCGCAGCCGTGGGCATCGCCTCCGGGCTTTATCCGGCCTGGACCGCTTCCCATGTGGACCCGGCCGAGGCCCTGCGGCAGATATAAGGAAGGGGCGCGTGTCCATCGGTCCGGCTTTTTCGGCAACAAACGCAAATCCGCTCACGGACCGATGGACACGCACCCCAAAAGCAGCAATCGGAGACAAAAATGACGACATTTTTTTTAGTCATCAGACTATCGCGACAGTTGATTTCCGCGCTGTTCATATTTTCCCTGTTGATATGTCCTGCGCCGGGTCTTGCCGTTGACACATTTACCCTTGAAGAGGTCGTCAACCGCGCGCTGATCGCCAACCGAAGCATGATCGACGCCAGGGACGACATCCGTCGTGCGAAAATGCGGCTGGATGTCGCCGAATCCGAATTTGAACTGAAAATCCTGCCCGGTGCGGGCGTGGGGCTGTCCGGCGGGGAAGATGCATCCACGCAAACCGATCTTACCCTTCAGGTCTCTCTTCAAAAACGACTTTCTTACGGCACGGACGTCAGTTTCACTCCGGCATTGCAACGCACCGAAGACGGATATCTTAACCGGGGTCGGCTGCGCATTACCCAGCCCCTGCTTCGCGGCGCCGGAAAAGAAGTTACTTATTCCGGCATTTACAGCGCCCAATATGCCCGACGAACCGCCGGCCGCAATCTTTACCTGCGGGAGGTGGATATCATTGTCGGCGCCGTGCAACGGACCTATAACGTTATCCGCCAGCAGGAGGTAATGCGGCTCCAGTCCGAATCGGCCAGCCGGCTTGCGGATCACGCCGAAGCCGCCGCCATCAAAGAGCGGATGGGACTGGTAAGCGCCATTGACCTTTACCGGGCGAATATCCAGGCGACGCAAGCCCGCGAAGATTTGCTGCGCATCGGGGAAGCGTACAGCGAAGCGCTGGATTCCCTGAAATTTTTTCTGGCCCTTCCCCTTGAAAAAGAGATCGCCATAAGCGCTCCTTTATCCTTTGACCGGGAAGCTCTTGATGTAAATGACATGGTGGAAACAGCTCTGGAAAACCGCGTGGAGCTGATCCAGGCGAAAGACGCCGTCGGCGAAGCGCAGCGTCTTTCCTCCCTGGCCAAAAAAGATACCCTTCCCGAGCTCAACGTGATGCTGTCGGTTCTCCAGACCACAGAAGCCAGCGATGATTTATCGGGATCGTTTCCGGATAAAACCGAGTGGGGAATCAGTTTCGGGTCCACCACCGATCTGCGGCGAACGGCCCAGAAAATATTTTTCCAGGAAAGCCTGCTCAATATCGATGCCGCCATCCGCCGTCTGGAAACCATCAGAGATGACATTACTTCCCAGGTCAAGCGGGAAGTCCGGAGCCTGCTGCGTCTGGAACAGGCCATCGACAACCAGGAGCGGCAGATTCACCAGGCCCGGGGCCAGATGGAGCTGGCAAACGTCAAATTCCAGCACGGCCTGGCCAGCAACTTTGATCTCATCGAGGCGGAAACCGTCCTGCGCCGGGCCCAGATCCAGCTCATCTCCGCGGTCATCGACTATATCCTCGGCCAGTACCGGCTCCGGTCCGTTTTGGGCACGCTCGTCGAAGCACCCGCGGGATAAGACCGCCTCTTACGGCAGCCGCACCAGGCCGATGGCGATAACCAAAACCGCCAGCAAAACCGCGAGAAGGATACAGATGGTTTTCAGAGGGAATGCGCCTTCGACGGCGGAGGATCCACCGCCAGCGGCTGAACGTTGCGCGCCGTTATCTTCGCCCGCCACTTTATATTGATTTTGCTTGTCCCCACGGATCTGCGTTTGATCTTTTTCATCCAAAACCGCGGTCGTATCGACCGCGGTCTGCTCGGAATCATCAACCACAGTGGTGGCGCCGCCGATCTCGACAACATCGGTTTCATCCAGGGGATCGCCAATCGCACCGGGATCATGCAAGGCCGACACCAGGATCACCGTGATATTGTCGGAACCTCCGCCGGAAATGGCTGCTTCCACCAGGCGATCAGCGGCATCCTGAAGCGTTGTTTTTCGAGACAGGATCTCGCCAATCCGCTCTTCTTCCGCTTCGTTGGTCAGCCCGTCGCTGCAAAGCAGAATGATCTGGTTTTCGTGAAGCACGCCGCTGACCCGGTCCGGTGCCACGTCTTCCATGTCTTCGGCGCCTAGAGCCTGAAGGATAATGTTTCGCTGAGGGTGGTCGTGGACTTCCCCGACGGCGATATAACCTTCATCAAGCAGATACTGGACATAGGAATGATCGCGGGTCAGGCGTTTTAAAAAGGATCCGTTCCAGATATAGGCCCGGCTGTCGCCGACCCATGTAATCTCGTATCGGCCGTTTCCGGTTTTCATGGCCACCACCGTGGATCCCATGCCGATTAATCCAGGATCAGCCGACGCCTCCCGCAATATATCGTGATGAATGGTTTTAACGGCGTCAATCAGGTCCATGCCCTTTTGTATATATTCCGACAGGTGATTCACCGTGATGCGGCTGGCAGTGCGACCGCCCCTGTGGCCGCCCATACCGTCGGCCACGGCAAACAATCCCATCTCAGGCAAAACGCACAAATTATCCTCGTTGACCTGCCGGACAGCGCCTTTATGCGTGGCGTATCCATAGGCGACCTGCGTCACGTTCACCTCCTTGCGGATATCCATGGCCTGCGGGTTCTTGCCCGTATGGGTGGATTGTGGAAAGACTCAATACGCCGTTTTTACCATATTCCCTGGTTTTTGCAATCAGGATTACGTCACCAGAACATCACTTTACAAATTCTCGTATTGATGGTATTTGAGAAAAAGTCCGCCAGCTTGGCCGCGACCGGCTTGCGGATGCGTCGATCGTGTTTATATTCTTAGATAACATCTTTTCGTAAGCTGGAGGAGGGCCAACCCTCATGGATTACATCAAAATTCGTTTCTCCAATGATGCTGACCGAGTCGGTTCAACATTTGAAAGAGCCCTGGCCGATATGTTTCAGTCCGCCAACCCCATGTTCATCTTGTCGAAAAACGCTTGGAAACCGCAAGTCGACATGCTGGAAACAGTCGAAGAGATCATGGTCATGGCCGAACTTGCCGGAGTGGACAAAGCGGATCTGGACCTTGAAATCAACGCCAGGGCCATACGGATATCCGGAAAGCGCATGATCAATCCCCCGGCGAAAAACGGCCGATACCGCGTGGCGGAAATCCAGTATGGCGGTTTCGAGCGGCTTCTCCGGCTTCCGTCGCCCATTGACACGGAAAAAGTAACCGCCGCTTACCAGAAAGGAATGCTGACGATCCGGGCGCCCAAAATTCAGTATGAAACCCGTTACAACATACCCATCTCGGATGAATAGAATAAAAAGCGAGGCCAGCGAATGACTGAAATTCCGAAGCCCGAAGAGACAAGCACGGACAAGATTCCGGAAACACTTCCCATTCTTCCGCTTTATGATATCGTGCTTTTCCCCAAGATGGTCCTGCCTCTTATGGTCATGCAGAAAGAGTCCATCCAGCTCATTGATGAGGCCATGTCCAAGGACCGGCTCATCGGCACCGTCGTCTCCCGTTCCGGTGAACCGCAATCCCATTACACGCCCGAAGATCTTTATGACTTCGGCACCGCGGCGGTGATCCTGAAAATGGCCAAAGTTGAAGAAGACAAGGCCCAGCTTCTGCTCCAGGGGATCAGCCGTTTCAAAATCCGGAAATACACCAAAAAAAGCCCCTATTTTGTAGCCCGGGTAAATCATCTGACTGTTCCCTGGGAAAAAGACAAGGAAATGGAAGGCCTGATGGCCAACCTGGTCAACCAGTATGAAAAAATTGTTCAGTTATCCCCGGGCATGCCGCCGGAAATCGCGGGCATGGCCAAAAGCCTGGACGAACCCGATACCCTGGCCGACATGATAACCTCGACCATCAATTCCACCACCAAAGAAAAACAGGAAATATTAGAAACCCTCGACATCCGGGAACGTTTGAAAAAAGTCACGAAACTGGTGAACTACCAGATGGAAATCCTGGAAATCGGCAATAAGATTCAGTCCGAGGTCAAAGGCGGCATCGACAAGCAGCAGCGGGACTATTACCTGAGGCAGCAACTCAAAGCCATCCGCGAGGAGCTAGGGGAAACCGACGATACCGCAGTTGAAATTGAGGAATACCGCACAAAAATCGCCGAAAAAGATTTGCCCGAGGCCGCCGCCAAGGAAGCGGAACGGGAAATCAACCGGCTCTCCCGGATGCATCCCTCATCCGCGGAATACTCGGTGGCCATGACGTATCTGGACTGGCTTACGGAAATTCCGTGGAAGGAAAGCACCACCGATAACCTGGACTTAACCAAAGCGGAAAAAATTTTGGATGCCGATCATTTCGACCTGGAAAAGGCCAAAAAGCGGATCCTGGAGTATCTGGCCGTGCGCAAGCTCAATCCGGACATCAAAGGCCCCATCCTTTGCCTTGCCGGGCCGCCGGGCACGGGCAAAACCTCCCTGGGACATTCCATCGCCCGGGCCCTGGGACGAAAATTCATCCGCATCGCGTTGGGCGGCATCCGCGATGAGGCGGAAATCCGGGGGCACCGCCGGACCTACGTGGGGGCCATGCCCGGCAGGATTATCCAGGGTATCCGGAGGGCCGGATCCAACAATCCGGTGTTCATGCTGGATGAAATCGACAAGGTGGGCAGCGATTTCAGGGGCGATCCATCATCGGCCCTGCTGGAGGTGCTCGACCCGGAACAGAATTTTTCCTTCGGGGATCTGTACCTGGACGTGCCGTTTGATCTGTCCAAGGTCATGTTTATCACCACCGCCAATATCCTCGACACCATTCCCCCGGCCCTGAGGGATCGGATGGAGGTGCTGCGCCTGTCCGGATATACCCAGGAGGAAAAAATCAAAATTGCCGGCCGTTATCTGATTCCGCGCCAGCGCAGCGCCAATGGTCTCAAGACCGGCCAGATCACCTTTACCAAAGCCGCGGTGAAACAAATCATAACCGGTTACACAAGAGAAGCCGGACTGCGAAATCTGGAGCGTGAAATCGCCAACATCTGCCGGGGGGTGGCCAGCGGGGTGGCCCGCGAGGAGATCGCATCCGCGAAAATTGACGCGCCGAATGTTGCCGAATATTTAGGGCCGGTGCGCTTTACGGATGAGATGAAAAAACGCGTGACCACTCCCGGCGTGGTGATGGGGCTGGCCTGGACCGAGGCCGGCGGCGATGTCCTGTTTATTGAAGCAACCGCCATGAAAGGAAACGGCAAGCTCACCATGACGGGCCAGCTCGGCGACGTGATGAAGGAATCAGCCAGCGCCGCGCTGAGCTATATCCGGACCAAGGCCGGCGAACTGGGCATTGATGAGGATGTATTTGAAAAAAGAGATATTCATATCCATGTTCCGGCAGGCGCCATCCCCAAGGACGGACCGTCGGCCGGAGTGACCATGCTGACGGCCCTGGCGTCCCTGCTGACCGGAAAAACCACGCCCAAGAATCTGGCCATGACCGGTGAGATCACCCTCAGGGGACAGGTGCTTCCCGTGGGCGGGATCAAGGAAAAGGTGCTGGCGGCGCATCGCGTCGGGATAAAAACCGTGATTCTGCCCCAATGGAATGAAAAAGACATGGAGGATATTCCGGAAAACGTAAAAAAAAATATCACCTTTCATTTTGCCGAAACCATGGAAGACGTTTTACAGCAGGCACTGGGCCTTGAAACCACACCCAAAGGCAGATCAACTCCGCGCCGGTCCAAAAAATCCGGCAGGACGCGTCAAAAATAAAAATACATGTTCACACCGTTTTCTCACCCATGCATGCCCGGCGTCCGAAAGCACCAGGCTCCGGCGATACGGGTACTGGCGCTCCTGTTGATTCTGGCTTTGGTTGCGGCGAGCGGTTGCGAATCCCCCAAAACCCCTCCCGTAGCCTTGCCGGAGGATACTCCCCCAGCCGCCTACCAGATCGACGGCATCACCTACTATCCCCTGCCCCATGCCCACGAATTCGTTGAAGCCGGCATCGCCTCGTGGTACGGCGAGGATTTTCACGGCAAAAAGACCTCCAACAGTGAAATCTACAATATGCACGCCATGACCGCGGCCCATAAAACCCTCCCGTTCGGCACCATGGTGGAAGTCCACAACCTGGAAAACGATTCGACCATTATCGTGCGGATCAATGACCGGGGGCCGTTTGTCCGCAGCCGGATCATCGACCTTTCCTTTGAGGCGGCCCGCCGCATCGACATGATCCAAAACGGCACGGCCAGGGTGGAAATCCGGGCCATCGGCACGGATGCCGCCTATTTCGAAACCCGGGACGGAAAGAGCGATGACGGCATCTTTTTTACCGGGGATTTCACCATCCAGGCCGGAGCGTTTTCAGACCCGAACAACGCGCAGCGCCTGAAAACCGTCCTGGGGCAATATCATCCGGAAATCGCAATCACACCCATTGAAAAAAACGGCATGACCCTTTACCGGGTCCGGGCCGGTCGATTCACCTCCCTTACCCAGGCCAGAAACCTTGAACAAGAATTGATCGCAAACGGTTTTGCGGATGTATTTGTCGTGGCCCGGGATATGTAATGGGAAGCCGGTTGATATCGCTTCACGGCGTTCTTGAACATATCACGTTTTACAACCCCCAGACCCATTACACGGTGGCCCGACTCAAAATTACCACCCCGGCGGCCCGGGCCATGGTCACAGGCATGCTCCCCGGAGCCGCGGCCGGCGCCACGGTGAGGCTTTCCGGGAAATGGATCGAACACCCCAAATACGGCCGGCAGTTTCAGTTCGGCGATGCGGAAATCCTGCTGCCGGATACGGCCGCGGGAATACGGGACTATCTGGCCTCCGGCATTATCAAGGGGATCGGCCCATCCCTGGCCGATAGAATCGTCGGCCGATTCGGAGCCGATACGCTCCGCATCATGGAAGCCGAGCCTGATTTGCTCACCGCGGTAGAGGGCATCGGTCCGGAAACCGCCGAACGCATTCACGCCCGGTGGACCCACCATTCGGTCGTCAGGCAGATCATGGCGTTTTTGCGGGAGCACGGGATCACCCCCGCCCACGGGCCGAAAATTTTTGCCATTTACGGCGCCGACGCCTTGACGGTACTCCGGAAGGAACCGTACCGTCTGGCCGATGATATTGCCGGCAATGGTTTTTACATGGCCGACCGCATTGCCCGGAATCTCGGGATTGCCGACGGGAGCACCGAACGGGTCGCTGCCTGTATCCGGCACCTGGTGTATGACGCCGCCGGCCAGGGTCATGCCTATATTGACGAAAACGAGCTTATGGAACAGGCGGAGCGGCTGTTTGAGATTGACAGGGCAGCGGTTTATACTGCGCTGGCCGGCCTGGGTGAAGCCGGCGATATCGTGGTGGAAACCGACAAGGAAAGTTCGGCTCCGCCGAGGGTATTTCCCGCGTGGCTGCATGCGGCGGAAACCGGCGTGGCCGGCCGCCTCCGGGCCATGCAGACCCTCCCGCTGGTGCTTCCATCCACCCCCGTCGGCGAGCTGCTTGATGATATGGAACATCGGCTTGTTCTCCAACTTTCCGCCGAGCAGCGCCGAATTCTCGAAGCCATATGGCATCACCGGGCAGCGGTCATCAGCGGTGGACCGGGGACCGGCAAAACCACCACCATCCGGGCCATCGCCGAAATGTTTCATCAGGCCGGCAACCGAATCTGCCTGGCCGCGCCCACCGGCCGATCGGCCCGGCGCATGACCGAAATCACCGGATTTACGGCCCACACCATTCACAAACTATTGGAATACAACCTGGAAAACCAGCATTTCGGCAGGGATATGGACAACCCCATCGATGCCGATGTCCTGATTGTGGATGAGGCGTCCATGATCGACACGGTGCTGATGCACCACCTTCTGGCGGCCGTGCCGCTGCCGACCCGTCTGATTCTGGTGGGTGACGCGGACCAGCTTCCATCCATCGGACCGGGAAATCTGCTGCAAGATCTGATCATCTCGAATACGATCCCGGTCTATTTTCTGAACACCGTGTTCCGGCAGAACGCCGAAAGCCTTATCATCGCCAACGCGCATCGCGTTCTAAACGGCGAGATGCCGGTTATGACAACGTTTCACCACGCCATGGATCATGACGCCGAATTTGTGTTTATCGAACAAAACGACCCCGCCAAAATCGCCGACACCATCGTCGACCTGAGCACCCGGACGCTGCCGGAACAATTTGTTTCAAACCCATTGCACGAAATTCAGATCCTCACGCCGATGCACAAGGGGCCGGCCGGAACCATTGCTTTGAATCAGTCCCTCCAGAAGGCGCTGAATCCGGGCGCTGCCGTGATATCCGGCAACGCCCATGCCGTTGCCTTTAAAATCGGCGATAAGGTGATGCATCTGAAAAACAACTATAAAAAAGATGTGTTCAACGGCGACATGGGCGTCATCAACGCCTGGGATCCGTCGGCTGAAACCCTGACGGTAAGCTATGAAGGACGGCTTGTGGACTATGGACCGGACGAAATCGACGAACTGACCCTGGGATATGCCATTTCCGTTCATAAATCCCAGGGATCTGAATATCCCGTGGTGATCCTTCCGCTGATTACCCATCATTATGTCATGCTGCAACGCAATTTACTCTATACCGCCGTCACCCGGGCGCAAAAACTGGTGATCCTCATCGGAACACTCAAAGCACTGGGCCTGGCGCTGACAAACGATCAGCCCCGGTTGCGGCGATCCGGCCTGTCGCGTCGCCTGACCGGAGAATGAGGCCAAAGACATCCGGATTTTGTCTTGAATAACTTACATGATTTTTATATGGTTTTTGTCTGTATGTATTTCTCATTTGGTTTATTTTCAGGCTCACCAGCTAACATCACGCCGTGAGATACATTGGAGAACGGAGTATAGCGCAATATGAAAAAAACACTAATCATCGGTCTGCTGTTCATTTTATTAGCTGCGCCGGGTGCGGCCGAGACCTTATATGTTAATGGTGATTCCCGGGTGAATCTCAGGAGCGGCAACAGCACGCAGCACGCGATTATTGAGACCATTGATCCGGGCCAGAAACTTTTGGTCATGGAACATCAGGGAGGCTGGACAAAGGTTCAACTGCCGGGGGGAAACGAAGGCTGGATGGCCAGCCGCTTTCTTACCGATGAAAAACCCGTGGAGGTTGTCGCATCGGAATGTCAGCAAAAACTTCAACGCGTAACCGCTGAGTTTGAATCTCTGCAAGCGGAAACCGACCGATTGATCATCGAAAACCAGTCTCTGCACAAGAAACTGCAAGAAACAATCGATCAACTGGAGGAAGCCAGAACGGCCCATGAGACGTTGATCGAAGAATCCGCCGATTTTCTTTCCCTCAAGGCGGAGCATGAGCGACTGGCGGAACAGTTGCTGGAAAAAACCGCCACCATTGACTCCCTGGAAAACCGGCTCACCGTCACCAACCGGTCCTCGGTGATTCACTGGTTTCTGGCCGGAGCCGGCGTGCTGATCCTCGGCATGATCATTGGCGCGGCCATGAAGCGCAAGCGAACGAAATTCATTTAACCAGACATGCCGGCATTTTGCGGAGAATAAGCATGCAGTATGAATCGGATTTTTTAGTTATCGGATCCGGGATAGCCGGCCTGATGTTTGCGCTGAAGGTAGCGGATCACGGATCGGTGAATCTTCTGACCAAACGGCGGATCAATGAAAGCAATACCGTCTACGCTCAGGGCGGCATCGCCTCGGTGTTTTCCCGATCCGATTCTTTTGATTTGCATATCCAGGACACGTTGGCCTCCGGCGATGGTCTCTGCCTTGAAAGCGTGGTGGACACGGTGGTCAAAAGCGCACCGGATCGCATCCGCGATCTTTTTGATCTCGGTGTGGCATTCAACAAAGCGGCAGACGATCCGCAGCACCCCGAAGACGCCCCTTTCGACCTGGGGCGGGAAGGCGGCCACACCCGGAACCGGATCGTTCACGCCGACGACATGACCGGCCTGGCCGTAGAAGACGTCCTGGTCCGACACGCCCAAAACCACAAACAGATATCGGTTTTCGAACATCATATCGCCATTGATCTGATCACCCGGTCAACCCGTCTGAAGCGGGGCATGGTGGTGACCACCCATGAGGATTACTGTTACGGCGCCTATGCGCTGGACCGCCATACCGGTGAAATCCATACCTTCTGCGCCCGCACCGTTGTTCTGGCAACCGGCGGCTCGGGCAAAGTCTATACCTATACCAGCAATCCCGACATCGCCACGGGCGACGGCATTGCCATGGCCTACCGGGCCGGAGCCATCGTGGCCAACCTGGAATTCGTTCAGTTCCACCCCACCTGCCTCTATCATCCCGAAGCCAAAAATTTTCTGATTTCCGAGGCGCTTCGGGGTGAAGGCGGCGTCATGATCAATGCCGCCGGCGAGCGCTTCATGGAAAACGCTTCTCCATTAAAGGAACTGGCCTGCCGGGATGTAGTGGCCCGGGCCATTGACGCGGAACTGAAAAAACGCGGGGACCAATGCGTGTATCTTGATATTTCTCATCAGGATGCGGACATGGTGAAATCCCGGTTCCCGAATATCTACGAAAAATGCCTCACCTTTGGCATCGATATCACGCAGCAACCGATTCCGGTGGTGCCGGCGGCCCATTACATGTGCGGCGGCGTGGTGACCGATATTTTCGGCCGTACCAATATTTCCCGGCTGTTTGCCATTGGCGAAACCGCCTGCACCGGATTGCACGGCGCCAACCGGCTGGCCAGCAACTCCCTGCTGGAGGCCCTGGTGTACGCTCATCAGGCCGCCGGCAAGGCCATCGAGGACATGACGGGACAGATTTCCTTTGAACCATCGCCCGACGTTCCACCCTGGGATGATCTGGACGCCATTGACAGCGACGAGGTCATCATGGTCTCCCACACGTGGAATGAGATCCGACGACTCATGTGGAATTACGTCGGAATCGTCCGGTCCGACAAGCGTCTGGCCCGGGCCAAACGGCGCATTGATATCATTTCCAGTGAAATCAATGAATACTACTGGAATTTTAAGATCACTCCCGATCTTATTGAATTGCGAAATATTGCTACTGTTGCCGAAACCATCATTCGATGCGCCATGCACCGTAAGGAAAGTCGCGGATTGCACTACAATATCGCCTATCCCGAAAAAAACGACAAAATATGGAAAAAAGACACGGTTCTTCGACGGCCGTTCGTGGCTTGATATTATTTACTAAAAAAAATCCTTGCGTTTCTTCGAACTTTCTGGTATGTATTTCTCTTATGCTAAAAAATAAAACTATACTGAATGGTTATTGGATTGCGGTGGGATCTGTTCCGGATGGCGGTTTATGCGAAAACTAAGAATCGGAACGCGAAAAAGCGCGCTTGCCATGTGGCAGGCAAACACCGTCGCCGCCATGCTCAACAATTCAGGGTGGGAAACGGATATCGTCACCATTGAAACCCGGGGGGACAAGGTGCAAAGCGCTCCCATCGCCGAAATCGGGAGCAAAGGCGTGTTCACCGAGGAAATCGAGACCATGCTGAAGCAGGGGGGAATTGATCTGGCGGTTCACAGCGCCAAGGATATGCCCTCGCAACTGCCGGATGGATTCCGCCTGATTGCCTTTACCGAACGGGAAAAAGTAAACGATGTGCTCGTGAGCACAAATACCGGAATATCCCCGGCCGACAGTACCGTCCCCCTGTGCATCGGGACTTCATCGGTCCGGCGGGTGGCCCTGCTGAAACATTTTTATCCGCATGTCACCACCGTGAACATGCGCGGAAATCTTCAGACCCGGATCAAAAAAATGAAATCCGGAGCGTGCGACGCCCTGATGCTGGCTTATGCCGGAGTCAGGCGGATGGATTATACCCATATGATCGTCAGTGAGCTGCCGGAAACCGACTTCATACCGCCTGCGGGCCAGGGATGCCTGGCCATTGAGGTCTTTGACACCATGGAACCGGACGTGAAAGCCCAAATCCGGAAATGCCTCAATCACACCGAAACCGAATACGCCTTGACCGCGGAACGGGCTTTTCTGGAAACCCTCAAGGGAGGATGCAGCATCCCGGTGTTTGCCCTGGCCGAGTCCATGGATACGCAAATTTCTCTAAACGCCGGCCTGATCAGTTTGGATGGCAAAACGCTGTTGAAAACGCACATGACCGGCGACAAGGCTTCTGCCCGCCGCCTGGGAGTACAGGCCGGCCGGAAAGTGCTTTCCGACGGCGGAGATGAAATACTGAATGAAATCAAAACCATGAGAAAAATTGGGGACAGCCACTAATTTTTCCGCTTTTACAATAGTTGTTTTTAGATTGCCTGGTAAAAAAATTAGTGGCTGTCCCCAATTTTTACAACGGGAGGAATGTTTTGTCAGATAAAAACAATCGGCCCGGGGCCGGTATTGTTTTTCGAAAGCCTGAAACCCGCGACGGCAAGCACGTTTATGCAATCGCCAAGGCAGCGAAAACTCTGGATGTTAATTCCGTTTATCACTACCTGCTTCTGTGCCGTTATTTCGCGGGCACTTCCATGGTCGCCGAAAAACAGGGACGGGTGATCGGTTTCTGCACCGCTTTTACGCCTCCTGAGGCGCCGGATACGGTATTCGTATGGCAGGTGGCGGTGGATCAACAGGAACGCGGACAGGGCATCGGCGTTCGCATTCTTGTAGAGATCATCAGGAATCTCAAGGCGTCAGAAGGCATTACCTATCTCGACGCCACCATCACCCCTTCCAATACCGCCTCCATCAAGCTTTTCACCGCAGCGGCAAAAAAACTCAACGCCCCGTTCACCTTTGATACGGTGTTCTTCAGCGCGGCGGATTTTGGAGAAAATGCCCATGAGTCGGAAAAGCTGTTTCACATCGGCCCGATTCCATCTTCATTCTGACCCGCATTCAATCCCTTTTTATTGGCATTATTGTCTCTAAAAACGATTAACCCTGATGGACAATTGATCGTGTTAACGGTTCCATCAAAACAAGGGAGAAAAAACCATGAGAATTTTCGAACAACTTGAATCCCGCGTACGCGGATACGTACGTTCCTTTCCGGTCATCTTTCAAAGCGCCCAGGGATCCGTTATGACCGATACCAGCGGAAAAGATTACATCGATTTTTTCGCCGGCGCCGGAGCCCTTAATTACGGTCACAACAATGACCGCATCAGCCAGGCCCTGATCGAATACCTGCAAAGCGGCGGCCCTGTTCACGGGCTGGACATGGCGACCGTAGCCAAGCAGCGGTTTCTGACCAAGTTCAACGACACCATTCTGCTTCCCCGAAACCTGGATTACAAGGTCCAGTTTACCGGGCCCACCGGCACCAACGCTGTGGAGACCGCCCTGAAACTGGCCCGCATGGTCAAGGGCCGCTCCAATATCGTGGCTTTTACCAACGGCTATCATGGTCTGACCATGGGCGCGCTGGCCATCACCGGCAACAATTTCTACCGGGACGAGGCCTACATCAGCCGATCCAACGTCAGCTTCATGCCTTATGACAGTTATTTCGGATCGGAATTCAACACTATTGATTTCTTACGAAAAATGATCTCCGACAACAGCAGCGGGCTGGACCTACCGGCAGCCGTCATTCTGGAAACCGTCCAGGCGGAAGGCGGGGTCAATATCGCCAGCCCTGAATGGCTGCGGGATCTGGCCCAGCTCTGCTATGAATTTGATATTCTGCTCATCATCGACGATATTCAGGTCGGCAACGGCCGCACCGGCGATTTTTTCAGCTTTGAAGAATCCGGCATCAAGCCTGACATGGTCACGCTCTCCAAGGCGATCGGCGGAGGCCTGCCCCTGGCCCTTCTGCTCTTCCGCGCAGATCTGGATCAATGGAAGCCCGGCGAGCACACCGGCACCTTCCGGGGCAACAACCTGGCCTTTGTGGCATCTTATGAAGCCTTGCACTACTGGGACAACATGGATCTTAGCAACGCCATCGCCTATAAATCGGATGTCATGCGCACCGCGCTTCAAAAAATCGCCGACCGGTTCCCGGAACTCGAGGCAAAAGTCCGGGGACGCGGCATGATCTTCGGCCTGGAAATTCCGGAAAGGGGGTTTTGTTCCCAGATTTCGGAACGATGTTTTCAAAACGGGTTGATCATCGAACTGGCCGGGGCGGATGACCAGGTAATGAAATTTTTGCCGGCCTTAACCATTGACGAGGAAACCCTTTTGAAGGGCATCGCCATTATCGACCAGTCCATTGAAGAACTGCTGGAAGAAAAAAAAGCCAATCTAACGGGAGCCATGTAATGATCGTAAGAACGCTTGACGAAATTATCGGAACCGATCGGGATGTGCAGTCGGAAACCGGCACATGGGTCAGCCGACGCCTCCTGCTGAAGGACGACGGCATGGGGTTTTCCTATCACGACACCACCATATTCGCCGATACCGAAACCCTGATCTGGTACAAACATCACCTGGAAGCCGTCTACTGCGTCGGCGGGGAGGGCGAACTCGAAGTCATCGAAACCGGTGAAATTTTCAAGATCCGCAACGGCACCATGTACGCTCTCGACAATCATGAAAAACACTATCTGCGCGCCTTTTCCGATATGCGGCTGATCTGCGTTTTCAACCCGCCGTTGACCGGAAAAGAGGTTCACGACAAAGATGGGGTTTATCCCCCGTCAGATTAAAAGAGGTAAAAATGGGAACACATACGGTTGAAAAAATCGGCGGCACAACCATGTCGCAATTTGCCGATGCGCTGAATAACATTCTCATCGGCGATAAAACAGAAGAGGAGATTTATAACCGCATTATCGTGGTTTCCGCTTATGGCGGAGTGACCGACATGCTGCTCGAACACAAAAAATCGAGCGACGCCGGCGTATACGCCCTGTTTTCAGATTCCGACTCCTGGAGCTGGAGTGACGCCATCTCCAAGGTAGGCGAGCATTTATGTCAGATTAATGCGGAACTGGAACCCCTGGGTCTGGATCTGACCTTCGCGGATCAGTTCGTCAAGGAACGCATCGAAGGAGTCAGAAGCTGCATGCTGGATTTAACCCGGCTTTGTTCCTACGGCAACTTTCATCTGGATGAACACCTGATGACCATTCGGGAAATGCTTTCCGCCGTGGGGGAAGCCCACAGCGCCTATAACACGGCCCAGATTTTAACGTCAAAAGGGATCAATGCCAGATTCATTGATTTAAGCGGGTGGCGGGAAGCCGCCAATTATACGTTAGACGATAAAATCCGGCTATGTTTTCAGGATATTGATCTGAAAAACGAACTGCCCATCGCCACGGGGTATACCTACTGCAAAGAAGGTATCATGGGGACTTTCGACCGGGGATACAGTGAGATCACCTTCAGCAAAATTGCCGTGATCACCCAGGCCCGGGAAGGGATTATCCATAAAGAATTTCATTTAAGCAGCGGCGATCCAAAGCTTATCGGCGTCGACAAGGTCAAAACCATCGGATACACCAATTACGATGTCACCGACCAGCTTTCGGATCTGGGCATGGAGGCCATCCATCCCCGGGCCGCCAAAGGAATGCGCCAAAGCGGCATTCCCCTGAGGATAACGAACGCTTTCGAACCCGAGCACCCGGGCACGCTGATTACCAATGATTATAAACGGGAAACCCCGAAAGTCGAGATCATTGCAGGGCGGGAAAAAGTCACCGCCATTGAATGCTGGGACCAGGAAATGGCCGGCCGCTATACCCACGACATGGACATGCTCAAACATTTCGGCAGATACCAGATCCGCTACCTGGCCAAAGACACAAATGCCAACACCCTGACCCATTATGTGGCCGAACCCCTTTCCATCATCAAAAAACTGACCGATGACATCCAGGAAACATTTCCCGAAGCGGATATCTTATTGAAAAAAGTATCTCTGATTTCTGCCATTGGAAGTAATATGGGCGATAAGCGTATTTTTTTCAAGGCGCTCCGGGCGCTGGAAGAGGCGGATATCAGCGTGCTGGCTCTTCACAAGTGCATGCGTGATATTGATATCCAGTTTGTCATCGAAGAAGAAGATTTTCAAAAAGCGGTCTGTGTTCTTCACCAGCATCTGGTGGAAGAAATCGAGATGTAAA
>CAZRES010000051.1:0-1636 GCA_964598885.1 uncultured Desulfobacteraceae bacterium
GGGATCGCCCCGGCCCTGCCCGGCGCCCGGGATGCCAAAGACCCGGTGGCGGCCCTGTCCTGGATGGCCCGCATCGGCATTGCCGGCAGCGAGCAGGAAACCATCCAGGCCGCCGTAGGTCAGGCGAAAAATCTGGCCGCACGGATCAACCAGGCCCTATCGGAAACCGAGGCGGCGGCAAAGGATCCGCTCTTTTCCATCCTGAGACCCGCTAACCGGTTCCGGCCCGGCAAAGACGCCAGGGTGTGCGAACTGTCGGAAAACAACGACCTGTTCAAAAACGCGCCGGCGGTCAAAGGCGGATATTTCAAGGTGGCGTCGGTTCTGGAATAAACACTTTGTCAAAACAGATAAGGAAGACAAATCCATGACCATTGATTTACTGGCCTATCGTCCGGCAGCGCCCCTTCAGGAGGTCCCTTTCGGCCCCCTTGCCGGCAGACCTCTTCTGATCCGGCCGGATATCTCCGTTTCCGGATGGCTCACGGACGCGGGATCCCGGGCTTTGGAAGGATTTCATGCGGTCTTTGACGCCACCGTAATGAAACGACTGAAAGCCGCCGGCGCTGTTTTAAACGGGTCAGCCCGCATGGCCGAGCTCGGCTTCGGACTAAACGGCGACACCATGACCGCGGCTCTTTCCAGTGATCGGAACAGCGCGGGGCTCATGACCGACATTCTGGGGGAAGCCCGCATGGCCGCCTGCGCGGCCGGGTGCTGGGGATTCAAGCCATCATGGGGGCTGTTATCCCGATTCGGCCTGGTGGGCCTGGTCCCCTCCATGGAATGCATCGGCATTCTGGCCCCCGGCCCGGCCGACATTGCCGATATGCTGACTGTGATGGCCGGACCTGATGAAAACGATGTTTCCATGTCCGCCGACCCGCCTCCGGATTTTACTGAGCTAAACCGGCGTACCGGCAA
The DNA here is from genome assembly GCA_964598885.1 of uncultured Desulfobacteraceae bacterium. Taxonomy (GTDB): domain Bacteria; phylum Desulfobacterota; class Desulfobacteria; order Desulfobacterales; family Desulfosalsimonadaceae; genus SURF-33. Next base: position 925 of record CAZRES010000051.1, read on the forward strand.
CCCCTTGCGTATCGGTGTTCCCCGGGAATGCCGATACCATCTGACCCCGTCCGCGACAGCGGCTTTTGATAAAGCATTGGACGCTTTGGCCGCCTCCGGCGCTGAAACAGCCGAAGTAAGTCTGCCGGGATTTGACCTTTTCGGTCCGGTGCATCAGGTGATCGCGGCTGCGGAAGCATCGTCGTCCGCCGGCAAATACGACGGAGTCCGCTACGGATTCCGGGCCGAAGGAACCGGAAACTGGAACGAAATGTATCTGACGACCCGGGCCCGGGCCTTCGGCTCCCGAATTAAGGCGTTGTTGTTTCAAGGAGCCTATTTTCAATTTCAGGATTATCCGGCATTTGAAAATGCCTGTATCCTCCGGCGCCGGCTGACCGAAGAAACCAATGCCCTTTTTGCGCAAATCGATCTGATGGCCATGCCCGTGCGAAACACGGATCCCGACCCGTTTAACGCCGAGACCGTCGAAGAAACCTATGCCGCCTTCGATCTGACGCTGGCCGCCAGCCTGGCCGGACTGCCGGCCCTTCAGATCCCCGGAATTAGCGTCAACGGCGCCGCCGATTTCGGCCTGCAACTGATCGCGCCCCCCATGGCCGACGCCGCGGTTCTGGCCGCCGGCTTAACCCTTTCCATCCACACCCAGGGAGCTTTTTGACATGAGTCCCGACATGATATCGTACGAAGCGGTCATCGGCCTGGAAATCCA
>CAZRES010000051.1:1736-20248 GCA_964598885.1 uncultured Desulfobacteraceae bacterium
AGCGCATCACCACGCCCATGCGGGAAAAATTCGCCGGCCCCTGCGTGCCCGACCCTTCGGTGCCGGTGATTCGGATGGATGAGAACTGGCTGGCGGCCATTGGCTCGCAGCTGCCGGAAATGCCTTCCCAAAAAGCCGAACGGTTTATGGCGGATTGCGGATTGGCCGCGGCCGAGGCCTTTGCCATGAGCCAGGAAAAAGACGTGGCTGAATTTTTTGAAGCCTTGGTAGAGCAGAAAGTGGCCCCCCAAAAGGCGGCCGTATGGATCATCACCCATTTGATGCCCGCCCTGCGGGACCGCAATCAGACGCTTTGCGAAACCCGTCTGACGCCAACGCGGTTTTCCGGACTGCTGCATCTGCTCGACAGTGGACAAATCAATGCCGGATCGGCCAGGGAGGTAATGATGCACATGCTGGATAAAGACGGCGCGCCCGAGGACATCGTAGCCGCCGGCGGTTTTCAGCAGGTCTCGGACGCTGACGCGCTGGAACCACTGGTGGATGCCATTATCGCGGACCATCCCAAAGACGTGACGGATTTCAAAAACGGGAACCCCAAGGTTCTCGGGTTTCTGATGGGACTGGCCATGAAAGCCTCCCGGGGAAAAGCCAATCCCAAACGACTAAAGGAGATCCTTTCCAGCCGCCTCCAGTCCCACTGAGTTTGACATTGAGATCAGGCGCAGTCGCTGAACCCGCAAGCCCGGCAGACGGCGCACCCGCCTTCCTGTTCCATGATGCCGCCGCAGTCGGGGCAGGCCCCCTTTACAAAAGCATGTTCTTCCCGGCCCGTGCCATAGCCTTTGGCGGCCATATGATCCTTGATCGCCTTGGCTACGGCATCCGCGCAGGATAAAATTTTGTTTTCCCCAAAACCCGACGGGCTGTGACAGGAAATCCCCTGAAGCTGCTTGACGACCTGGCGGGCCTGGATGCCGCTTCGCCAGGCCAGAGACACCATGCGGCCGATGGCCTCGCTCTGGGAAGCCGCGCAGCCTCCGGCTTTGCCCATGGTGGTAAACAGCTCGAACAGGCCGGATTCATCCTCGTTGATGGTGATGTAAATGGGGCCGCAGCCGGTCTGCATCTGATACGTCCAGCCCCGCAAAATCCGGGGACGCTCCCGTTTTGTGACCGACGCCGGCGAATCCGTCCCCTGATCGGTCGCCCCTACGTCTTTGACGGTGGACAGCACCTGCTTGTCCCGGGACCCGTCCCGATAGATGGTCACGCCCTTGCACCCGAGTTCCCATGCCAGTTGATACACCGTGGACACATCGTCAATGGTGGCTTGGTTGGCGAAGTTAACGGTCTTGCTGACGGCGTTGTCCGTATATTTCTGAAAAGCCGCCTGCATCCGGATGTGTGTTTCCGGGTCAATATCATGGGCGGTCACAAAAAGTCTTCGAAGATCATCGGGAATTTCCTCCATGTCCCGAACCGTGCCGTGCCGGGCGATCTGTTCCATCAGTTCCTTGGAGTAAAATCCCTGCTCCCGGGCGATCTGTTCAAAAATCGGGTGCGCTTCCACCAGAATGTCGTCATCCATGACCTGACGGACATAGGAAACGGCAAACAATGGCTCGACCCCTGATGAGGCATTGGCGATGATGGATATGGTTCCCGTGGGTGCAATGGTGGTGACCGTAGCGTTGCGCATGGGGGCAGCCCCCTGTTTTTCAAAAACCGATCCCGTAAAATTGGGGAACGGGCCGCGCTGTTCCGCCAGTTTCCGCGAAGCCGCATGCCCCTCGTCCCGGATGAACTTCATAACCTTGCCGGCCAGCTTGACGGCTTCGTCCGCATCATAGGGAATGCCAAGCAGAATAAGCATATCAGCCCAGCCCATGACGCCGAGTCCGATCTTTCGGTTTCCCATGGTCATACGGGCGATTTCGGACAGGGGATAACGGTTGATTTCCACCACGTTATCTAAAAAATGCACCGCCAGGTGAATGGTCTCGCTCAGGCGGTCCCACAAGATTTTCCCGTTTTTCACCATTTTGCCTAAATTGATGGAGCCCAGATTGCAGGACTCATAGGGGAGCAGGGGCTGTTCGCCGCATGGATTCGTACTCTCGATCTGGCCCACCTTTGGCGTGGGATTATCGCGGTTGAGACGATCCAGAAACACAATGCCCGGTTCTCCATTCTCCCAGGCCTGGACCACAATGCGGTTAAACACCTTTACGGCGCTCAATGTTCCAACGACCTCGTCGTTTCGGGGATTGATCAGATCATAGTTTTCATCCCGCTTGACGGCTTCCATAAACGCCTCGGTCAGGCCCACGGAAATATTGAAATTGTTGAGCTGTTTCTTGTCGGCCTTGCACATGATGAAATCCATGATATCCGGGTGATCGACCCGCAAGATTCCCATGTTGGCCCCCCGTCGCGTGCCGCCCTGCTTGATGGTCTCGGTGGCCATGTCAAAGACCCGCATGAAAGAGAGCGGACCGCTGGAAACCCCTGTGGTGCTCTTGACCACGTCCTTGGCCGGGCGCAGGCGCGAAAACGAAAACCCCGTACCGCCGCCCGATTTGTGGATCAGAGCCGTATGCTTGACGGCATCGAAAATTTCTTCCATGGAATCGCCCACCGGAAGCACGAAACAGGCAGACAACTGCCCCAGTTCCCGTCCCGCGTTCATGAGCGTGGGGGAATTGGGTAAAAATGCCAGATCCGTCATTCCGGTGTAAAATTGTTCGCTTAGCGCCGCGATATCAGCTTTATCATCGAATTTAAGATCCGCTTCAGCCACCACCCGGGCTACCCGCCGAAACATGTCGGCAGGGGCCTCCAGAACCTTTCCCCCCGGATCGCGTTTCAGATATCGTCGCTCCAGAACGGTAACGGCGTTGGTGGTTAAGCACGGTGCAGCTGCGGAAACACCCTTATTCATGATAATAAGATCTCCTTGTTTATTTGACGTCCAGGATTTGGCTTTTTTAAAAGCTTACGTTCTTTTTTATAATGAATTTGACACCCGCTGAATGAATTCCCAGACCAGTTTGAAAATTTTCTCAGCGTCCTCTCCATTGATAATGCCGTGCCGCTCCTGATTGATCATCAGGTATTCCTTCTGCCGGGATCCGAGGAGCTTGAAAATTTCCAGCGATCCTTCGTAATGAACCACCGGATCGGCATAGGATTGCACGATCAGGGCCGGAATTGCAATACCGGAAAGTTTATTCCCAAGCTGATCCATGAGGCGGCTCAATTCCATGAGACCGGATAAGGGATTACGGGCATAATTGATATGGGGATTTTCAGGCAGGTTTTCAACAAATTCTTTCCGGGCCGACATTACATTCATCCGCTTCATCAGGCGATTCCAAAGATTGACCGCCGGAACAAAGCGAGCCGAAAAATCCTGAAGCTTGAACGGCGGTGAAATGGCAAATACCCCCGACAGATCGCCGACCCGCGAACACAAGTCAAGGGCCAGGCCGGCCCCTGCGGAAAATCCGCCGACCACCAGTTTTCGGCATAACCCGGCCATAATGGCATAACCCTCTTCCACGGATTCCACCCATTCCAGATATCCCCGGGTTGCCAGGTCTTCCGGAGCGGTCCCGTGACCTTTAAGTCGCGGAACATAGACCCAGTATCCCCGAGATCCAAGATATTCGGCCAGGGCCCGCACTTCCAGGGGGGCGGCCATGTACCCATGGATCAGGATAATCCCGATTTTTCGTGCATCCCCCCGGATCAGGGCCGGCGCGCCCACATCCATGCTTTTGGATTCCTCCGGGGTGGCATACAACATATAATCTTTTTTAAACATATAGGCTGCTTGATTTATCAGATATTCCCGGAGGCGGTGCTTGATCCGAAGACCCGGCTGCAGCGCCAGCGACTGAAGCTGTTCTTGCAATTGGACCAACGGTTCGATTTCATTTGAAATAACAGACAACGGACGATCAATCCGTATTCGATGAAACTCACCGGATTCAAAAAAATCAATCATTTTGACAAGCTTGTCGCCTTCTCGCCGGAGGACCTTCTTATCAATGGCAAGGGACACAAAATTGTTAATTTTTTCATACCGGTCATCGGTGAGCAGATGAATCTGATTTTGCAGAAGACTGTCATGGCGATAAATACCCATCTTCTGAAAATTCAGAGTGGTTGCCAGATATGCCCGGCGTCGCAGATCTTTTTCATCAATTTCAACATATGGATAATATTTCAAAAGCGTCACCAGCAAATGATCATGGTTGACGGTGGTCATATTGTAAATGGCCGACATGTAGCGTTCCATGATCTTCATGGCGGTCTTGCGCAGCATGGGCCTGGCCGGAATGGGATCATCAAAATTGATGGGTTTTAACGAGGCCATGTCGTTTCGAACCGCCATACTTTTCAGATACGTGGCAATTCGGATGGGCGCGCCGAAACGGATGTCAATATCCACGCCTTCGAGCAGCATGGTGCCTTCGGTAAAAATTTCTTCCATCATCCGGTCGGAAAGCTCACCAAAAAAGAGTCCGGCCAGCCGGCTGGCGGCGTTTTCAAGGGCACGGATGGGATAATAGGTCACATTGACAGGGACGATATAGGTTTCAATGTGCTGCGTGCGCGATAGATCTTCAATTTCATAAAGCCGGGCCAGGCGCTCGACCTCTTCGGGAAAAATATTTTGTATCGTACGGATCCGTTGCCGATAAAATTCCGTTCGCAGAGCCAGGCTCGCGGTACCCGTATGCGGGGGATGGAAGCCGTCAGGGGAAGCGATGCGAAACCGGGTGAGCGCTTTCCCGAAAGGATCATATACTTTTTTACTCTTGACCATCCGGCCTTCGGGAAACACGATCCATGCGGCCTCGCCGGTCAAAAGAGATTTGACCATCAGCCGATCCCGGTCCGGATTCCGGGTAGAGATCACGCCAAGATGATCAAAAATTCTTGCCAGCCCGGCATCAAAGAGTTCATGATCGGCGAGATTCCATAACGTCAAGCCGGTAAGGCGGTGCAGTTGATAGGGAATCAGAAGCGTCTCGATGCGGGTAAAATGATTCACGGCGAAAATAAGGGCGCCTTTGGGAATATTTTCCCTGCCATAAATGCGTATCCGTGCTCTGGATAAGCCTGAAAGCGCTTTCACGGCATATCCCGCCATATGATACGCAAACCGGTTCACAAAACGCCCTCCCTAACCGTAACGAATCAGCAGGCAGGCAGCCTGATTTTTCGTATAATCATGCCTGAAATACATTTTTGATCTTAGCCACAGCTCTTATAAAATAAAATCCGATTCCCGTCAATGAGAGTAACTCCATGCTGGACGGGGCAAGCGATTTTTTCGATCGCAGCAACCAGTAGAGCGAAAAACTACCGGTTTTTGCGGGATGGCAATATTCTGTTTACACCCGCCGACGGTTCATATAGGATCAAAGACGATCGTTTTTCATTGCAATGTCAAACCCAGCGGAAATTCGCATTAAAGGCGTCCACCCATGCACGAATTGTCGGTTACCGAAAAAATACTCGATATCGTCCTCAAGCACGCCAGAATGAACCAGGTCCGCAAAGTGGTATCCATCACTTTGATCATCGGCGAGATGAGCGATCTTGAAAGTCAATGGATTCAGCATTATTTCGATTATCTGAGCAAAAACACCCCGGCCGCCGGAGCTGTTCTGAAAATCGAAAAAGTGCCTATTGTCCTGAAATGCAATCCATGCGGACAAACAATTGAAATCCGAAAAGAAGATATCGGCAACGCCGCCTGCCCCGGATGCGGGTCCGCCAAAGACTTTTCGATCATATCGGGACGGGAATATTACATCAAGGAAATGGAGGCGGAATGATGAACGACATAAAGCTGATAGAAGTTAAAGAGGCGATCATGTCCGATAATGACGCCGCCGCCGGGCGTCTGCGAAAAAAATTATTACAGGATAAGACATTTCTCATCAATCTGATGGCCTCGCCGGGCGCCGGGAAAACCAGTCTATTATTAAAAACACTGGCAGTCTTAAAAGATGATTTCAACATGGCCGTCATTGAGGCGGATATTGATTCGATGGTGGATGCAGAAAAAATTGCCGCCACGGGGATCCCCAGCGTCCAGCTGCGTACCGGAGGATTTTGCCATCTGGATGCCGAGATGGTGGCCAGCGGGCTGACAGGCGTTGACACATTGGCCACGGATCTGGTGTTTATTGAAAATGTCGGCAATCTGGTCTGTCCCGCGGAGTTTGATACCGGCGCCGCCATGGATGTCATGATCCTCAGCGTGCCGGAAGGCGATGACAAGCCGATGAAATATCCGCTCATGTTCACCAAATGCCGGGCATTGGTGGTCAACAAGATCGATCTGCTCCCGTATTCGGATTTTAATATGGACATATTTGAAAAACGGGTGCGTCGGCTCAATCAGGATATCCAAATCTTTGCGGTCTCCTGTACCACCGGTGCGGGTGTTGCAGAATGGACGGAATGGCTGAAACAATCGGTGCACCGATTCATGGAAAATCAAAAATAATAAATAGCTTGACAAAACAGCTATTTTAATTTTTAATCTTTTAAAATAATTACATAAATCCCGAGTAGGTCATAAAAGCACGCAAAAACACTGCATATCCGGCCATGGTGTAGAATGACGCAAGATAATGAGTTCTATAAGCTTGGGCTTGAGATCGAGGACTTGGGAGATTCCGCCGCTTTGCCCCAGGATCCGTCCGATCCGGAAGAATTGTCGGCTGAAAATCACATAAACCGGAGCTATGAAACAGAATACCCGGGACAAGACCTTGCTGATCCGGAACCGGCCGACTCCGGTGAAAAACCGGCCGGCGATTCCATGGATGAGGAAACAGATCCTCTTCTGACCATGAATCGCCAGCTTGAGGAACTGACCCGGCATTTTGAAAGCAAGCTTAAGTACGACGACCATAAAAACAAAATCATCGATGATCTTCATCAGGCCTTGCAGGAATACCGGCAGGGATTGGTTCAAAAATACCTCCAGCGCGTCTTTATCGACGTTATCAAGATCATTGATGACATGCGAAAATTTTACGCTCACCATACCCAGAAACCGCCGAATGATGAAACCATTGCAAAAGTTTTGAAATTTATCATCAATACCGCCTCTGACCTGGAAGATGTCTTCGTCTGGGAGGGGATCACGCCCTTTACGTGTGATGGAGAATGCCTGGATCCGTCCCGGCAGCGGGTGGTGGATAAGATTGACACCGACGATCCTGCCAAAGACAAAGTCATTGCAGAACGGCTGCGTCCGGGGTATGTGTATGAAGGCAAGATTTTACGATCCGAAATGGTTAATATTTATGTATTTTCGAACAACCATACAACCGGTGACAGGAAACGCTGATGGGAAAAGTTTCAAAACGCATTTTCGGAATCGACCTGGGCACGACCTATTCTTCCATCTCTTATGTCGATGAATTCGGCAAGGCGGTTATCATTCCCAATGCGGAAAACGAGCGCACGACGCCGTCGGTGGTGTTTTTCGATGAAGGCAGCGTGGTGGTCGGCGATGTCGCCAAGGAAAGCGCAAAGCTCTATCCCAACGACGTGGTCAGTTTCGTCAAGCGATCCATGGGAGAACCCAATTTTATTTTCGTGCACAATGCCGAGGAATTTCGAGCGGAGGAAATTTCCGCTTATATCCTGAAAAAACTTTGCCAGGACGCGGAACAATTTCTGGGGGAAAAAGTCACCGATGTGGTCATTACCTGTCCGGCGTATTTTGGCATTAACGAGCGGGAAGCCACTCGAAAAGCCGGGGAAATCGCCGGTTTTAACGTCAGACAGATCATCAACGAACCCACGGCCGCAGCCATTGCTTACGGATCCCTGGATACCACCGATGACCGCGTAGTGCTGGTTTACGACCTTGGGGGCGGCACATTCGACGTAACCATGATCGACATTAAAAAGGATTCGGTGGAAGTCATCTGCACGGGCGGCGATCATCACCTGGGAGGCAAGGACTGGGACGACCGGATCGTCGCCTACCTGGTGGAAATGTTCCAAATGGAAACCGGCACGGACGAAGATATTTTAGATGATCCGGATACCTGGCAGGATCTTCAATTATCGGCTGAAAAAGCGAAAAAAATCATGAGCCAGCGGCCCAGCGCTCCGATTTCGGTCACCCACGGCGGCGAGCGCGTCAAAATTCTATTGGACCGTCCGAAATTCGAAGAACTCACGGCGGATCTCATCGCACGCACCACTGAATTCACCCGGCAGATTCTGGAGGACGCCAAAAGCAAAGGATATCATTATTTTGATGAATTTATCCTGGTTGGCGGCGCCTCCCGCATGCCCCAGGTCAGAGAGAAGATTGAAAAGGAATTCAAGGTAACACCTAAAATCTTCGATCCGGATGAGGCGGTGGCCAAAGGCGCTGCTATTTACGGCTGGAAATTGACGTTAAACGATGACCTGATTCATCGGCTTTCTGCTAAATCCCAGAAAGTCATCAGTCACGCCGATGATATCACTAAAATGATTGCAAGCCGAGAAATCACCGAGGATGATGTAAAACAAGCCGCCCGGGAAGTGGCCGATGAAACCGGCTATACGCTGCCCAGCGTCGAAAGCGCCATGATGAAAGTCAAAAACGTGACCAGCAAAAGCTTCGGCGTCGTCGCCCACAATACCAGAGATGAGGAAATTGTTTTTAATATCGTCATTCGAAATACTGGGGTTCCCATTTCCAGACAGAAGAAATTTTATACCGCCGTTGCCGATCAGAAATCCGTGCTGATCCGCATCATGGAAAGCGAAACCAACCGCATCGAAATCCCCCAGGAACATGCCGTTGAAATCAAGACCGCCATATTGAACCTTCCGCCGAATCTGCCCGCCGACCTGCCCATTGAAATCAGCTTCAGCCTTAATGAAGAAGGGAGATTGCTTGTTAGCGCCGTCGAAACCAGCGAATCCCGACGTGTCGAGGTGATCCTCGACACCACCTCTGTGATCAGCGGCGATGATTTTGATCGGGCAAAAGCCAGGTCCCAAAGCCTGGTTATTCACTAAACGAATAGATTAATTTATGGAACGCGACAACTTTTATATCCTTCTGGAACTCAATCTCGAGCCGCCGGAAACGGATGATGCGGTCATCTATGAGACCATCCAGAAAAAAAAGGCGGAATGGAGCCGACTGCGCAACCATCCCACCAAAGGCATCTTGGCGCAGAAGTACATCAGCATGATCCCGGAAATACAGCGGGTCATGATGAACCAGGAAGCCCGTCAGCAGGAAGCTCTTACTGCCATTGAAATTGTAAAAAAGGGAAAACGGGGCAAATACGCTGAAATCGACCGGCATATCGACATTCTGATGGGAAAGGGATATCTGCTCGATGAGGAAATTGCCAAGCTCGCCGATATCCATGGGATTGAACTGGAAGATATCAAACCGCGGATTGCCGCCAAAAGGGAGGAACAGTACCGGAAAATTGATCAGGCCATCAGTCTCCGGATGGAAAAAGGATATCTTACGGAAGCTGAAATCGCCAAACTCGCCGGGCGATATGGTTTCAAGCCGGAGGAAGCCCGCAGGCGCGTTCGATGTCCCATCGTCAAAGACGACAAGGAAAAAATCGCCAAACCCGCCCCTCTGGATAAATCCATTGAAAAAGCCATTATTGAAAATCTTAAAGTCATTCATAAATCTTCCTTATATGATTTTCTCAATCTCCCGGAAACCGCCGAGTTGTCTTTGCTCCAGCAAAAAGCCTCTCAGAAAAAAAAAGAGCTGGCCAGCTTCAGCAGAAAAGACGCCGACAATACCGCCGGCAATATTCTGGCCGGACAATGTCTGACGATTTTCAAGAATAATGAAAACCGCATGGCCTATGATATCAGTCTGGCAAAAGCCAAGCTCTCTTCTTTACATTCAGATATCGACATTGCCGCCATCGGCGGCCTCATACGATTTGAATATTTCAACATACTGGTATCAAAGGCCATGGACTTCGGCATGGACCAGCAAGAAGCCGAAGATTACATCACCAGATACTGCCATGAGAAAAATTATCGCATCGAAAAGATACCTATCGCAAAACGGAATCTGATGACCGCTGGTATTGCGGCCGGGATTGTCGCGCTCCTGATCTTGATCGCGGGCATTTCCTTCCATATCATCAACACCAAAAAATCCGATGAAGCGACTTACCGACAAGTATTGGCAGCCGTTGAAAACCAGCCGGTGCTCGAAAACAAAATCACGCTTTTGCGAAATTATGCCGATGCCCATAAAAAAAGCGATCAGGCAAAAAACGCCGCTGAGCGGATCATCAGGATCGAACAGCAAATAACGGCACGGGAACTGGAAAACGTTAAAAATCAAGCCGACCATCTCATCGAAAACAATGAGCTGCAAAAGGCCCGGGCCATATACCAGAAATTTTTGAAATCCCAAAAATCCCCGGAGGCCCGACAAGCGGCTGAAGCGCAAATCAAAAAAATAACAAAACAGATTGAAAACAGGGATTATGAACGCATCTCCCAGATCATGGCCGTGGGCGAGCCCGATGAAAAAATCGCCGTCTTACAGCAATATCTCGAAGACCACCCTAACGGGGAGCACCGTAAGGCCGTAAATCGACATATCCAGGACATGAGCGCCGAGTATTTTATCTTTATTCAGAAACAACTCGACGCATGCGAAAAACAGGAGGACTGGCCATCGTGCATCGCCCTTTGTAAAAAGTTTATCAAGCATTACGACAACAGTCACGCGGATCAGCTCAAGGCCAGATTGCCGGAATACGAAGAGCGGGAGCGTTATGATAAAATTTTTACCGCGCTGGTAAAAAAAGCCGATCAATTCGGCAATGATTATGATGCCGCACGGGAAGTGTTTACTGACTTTATCGCGGCCTATCCTGACACCCCCATCAGGGATGCCATCCATAACAAAATCGGTGAGATTGGTGAAATGATCGCCGCCCGGGCGGAAGCTGAAAAAATGTCGGCTCTCAGGACTCTGTTGAAAAAAAGCGGGCGCTTCACGGAAGCCGAAGAAGGCGTGGTGGTGGATTCAAAAACCCGGCTCATGTGGAGTCTCCTGGACGCCCGAGCCCTGATGCCGACGGAAAACTGCATTGACTATGAAAAAGCTAGAAACCATGTTGAAAACCTTTCCATCGGCGGATATCGCGACTGGCGTCTGCCTACCATCGAGGAATTGAAAGAAATTTACAAGACCGCACCGGTTTTTCCCTTAGCTGACGCCAATGAATGGTACTGGACATCTGAATATTTTACCAGTTACGCGGATGCCTGGCAACAGATCAAAGTCAATACTCTGGCCCGTGAAACAGACGCGGGATGGGTTTCAATCCACAGGAATTCCAGGGAATGCGGCAATGTTCGCGCGGTCCGGGGCCCTTAATCCGGCAATAATGCCGGTGAAGATGCGCTATTTAACATGATTTTCCACTTCCCGGCAAAGCAGATTTACCACGGGCTCTAAAAAGCTGTTGGCGCTTAAAATCCGAACCATTTCCAACTCCTGTCGATCACCGGCTGAAACAACTTTTTCCGCTTCCATACGAATGGATCGCAGCAGTTCACCGGGTTCAACGGCACTGCGAAAAATCCGCGTCAGCATCAGGCGGATATTGCTTGACCGACGCAGATTCATCATATCCAGGCTCTTACGGATCATCTTTCCGTCGATGGTTTCCAGCTGATCCAGGGCTTTCCTGGCAAGAGTCATGGCATCCGACGGTTTAATTGTCTCGACCGGTTCAGGAACTGGAGAGACTTTTGATTTCCGCGCCCCTTCTCTTGACGGTACCCGATCGCTTCGGGATAAGGGCGCCGGCCAGGCCGTTGCGGCCAGGTCATCCATAGCGATGATACCGTAATAGGCAACAGACGGATCCAACTCCACATTTGCCACATAAACGAACCGATCATCCGCATCCCGGGTTTGTTCAAATTCCCCCAGCATGGCCAATCCGAAAAGACTGGCAGCCAACAGCTCATGAATTGACGCGATTTCTTCCCGTCGTTTTTCAGAATCCGTGTTTCGGGTTTCAAAACTCGCCCAAAAATAATCCGAATCCCTTGTCAAAGCGTTGATTTCGATAAAATGACCGGAATCTAATTGCACCTGAAGCCCGTTTTCCAGTTCCGCCAGTTCATACCCCTGATCCTGGAGCAACCGCTTAAGTTTGTCCACATTGTCGGTGAGATCGGTCATTGCAGTGGATCCTGGTTACTCGCCATCTATTCCGGCAGGCCATAAATAATAAAATCCCGGCTGGGTCATTACCGTCAGATCAGGCAACCCAAGGTCCATCAGGGATGCGTGACCCCGACTGGATAACGCATGCGTATTATATATGTTATCATCCGGATATTCATCCCGGCGGTAAACCACCAGCCGGCTTTGTTCCGGCAGGTCCGCCAACCCACGGGTCCGATCAACGGCGTCGCTTAAATATCCGACTTCATCCACCAGGCCTTTATCCATGGCTTCCGGGGCAAGATAAATGCGGGCGCTGGAAATGTCGGAAAGTATTTCCGGATCGATTTGGCGGTGTTTTGCTACCAGATCGATAAACCGCATGCCGAGACGGTCCGTCAATTCCTGAAAAATGGCGACTTCGGTTTCCGTGGCCTCTCGGAATGGAGAGCCCATATCCTTATTTTGTCCGGAGGTGTGCGCTGAGACCTCCACGCCGATTTTATCCATCAAGCCGTATATTTTCGGCCGCATGAAAACAACGCCTACAGAACCGGTCACCGATGTGGGATGGGCCATAATATAGTCAGCAGAAAGGGCCAGGTAATAGCCTCCGGAAGTGGCGAGATTCATCATCACCGCCGTCACCGTAGTCCCGGTTCGTTCCTTGAAATTCATTATTTCATTATAAAGCAGATCACTGGCCGTGACCGATCCTCCAGGAGAATCAATGGTCATTAATACCGCGCGGACATGGGGGTCTTCTTCCGCCAGACGAAGCTGCGAAACAATGTCCTGGACCATGCTTGGCTCCGTGCGCAGCATCCCTTTTCTGCCGTAATCGGAAATCACCCCCTTGACCGGAATCAAAAGAATTTTCTCCCTGCCCTCTCCTTCCAGGGTGAATTCCTGCAGCGGATCCGTTGCATCGGAAAAAAGCTTGATATTGGGCGATACGCATCCCCCGGCCAATAAAAGCAGCATACCCATTAAGAAAACAACGTTTTTTTTAGTCATATCGGAGATCCTTTCGATGAGAAGAATCAATATTTTTTCACATTATGGTCAAATATATCGCCAGAATCAAACATTATTATCAAAAGAATATTGGGGCTGATGACGCATTATATCCAAAAAGTGATTGATTTTAAAGGCTTGTTAAAATATTATATCCAACTATAATAAAATGCGCCTGGAACGTCGACATGCAAACCGAAAACTGGAGAGTATCATGGTATACAGATCCTTTTTTAAAATCTTACTGATTTCATTTTTCAGCGTCATTTTTTTCACCGGCATTGCCTTCACCGCCGATCCAAAGGAAGAAGAACTCCCAAACACCATTACCAACGCCCTGGGGATGGAATTTGTTCTCATCGCCCCGGGGACCTTTATCATGGGAAGCCCGTCAAAAGAACCGGGCCGCTATGGCGACGAAGGACGACACCAGGTTACACTGACCCAGGCGTATTATCTGCAAACCACTGAAGTGACCCAGGGGCAATGGGACGCGGTGATGGAGTCCAATCCCTCTTACTTTAAAAACTGTGGTGACGACTGCCCAGTGGAGCAGGTATCCTGGGATGATGTGCAGGAGTTTGTTCGCCGGCTTAACGGACAGCAAGGGGTCGATATCTATCGCCTTCCCACCGAGGCCGAATGGGAGTACGCGGCCAATGCCGGCTCCTTGGAAGCCCTTGCGAATGGAGCACTTACACAAACCGAATGTGAATGGGATCGAAATTTAAGTGCCATGGGCTGGTATTGCGGGAATTCACGCGTCAGCTACGATGGCTGTTTCGATCTCAGCGGCCGGGGCGGGCCGAAATGTGCGGGACCGAATCCCGTGGCCAAAAAAAAGCCCAACGCATGGGGCCTTTATGACATGCACGGCAATGTATGGGAATGGTGCGCCGACTGGTATGGCGATTATCCCACATCCGCTGTTACAGATCCCACCGGACCATCTTCCGGCGATACCCGAGTACTCCGGGGTGGAAGCTGGATCAATTATGCCAGATTCTGTCGTTCCGCCAGCCGCTTCGACTCGGTTCCCGGCCTTCGATACGCCAACAGCGGATTTCGTCTTGTCATCCACACGGACAAAGAATAGCAGTTGTAAAAAAAGGCTCCTAAACGCCGCCTTTGCTTTGGCCGTAAACCAGGGCCCCGGCGATAAGATGGGCCGTTCGCAAGGGTTCGGGTATATTACCATACACAGCAAACCGGTTCAAAACAGCGATCGCCTGCTCTGAAGACAACCCTACCCGCTGGACAAATACAGCACGCATCTGCTCCATTTCCCCCAGGCGTTCAAGCACGGCCCATTTGGGCTTTCCTTCTTCAATATGGGATAAGAGCGCCTTGCGGATCAAGGCCATATCCGGCTGTTTCCGGGAGATCACCATTACCGGAAGTCCCAAACATTCATGGAGAGCAAAAACATCTACCACATTAAATCCGGCAAAGGCGATCCCCTGGAGCATCACAAGTTGTATATGCTCTGCGAATTTGGATCTGCTGATTAATTCTGTAAGTTGTGAAGCCGAATCAAAGCCGTCTCGATCCACTTCTCCGATCAACACGCCATCAAACCGCAAGCCGGCATACACCGTCCCAACGAGTTTGACTTTGCCGTTGCAATCACGCGGAAAGGGAGCATCATCGAATCCGACCACATTGGTAAAACGCTTTTCCGCCCTCATTCTTCTCTCTTATTGATGGTTAGTGAAAACCGCGATGAAAAAATGCGGCAGCATTGTTTTCGCCCATCGTTTTTGAGGATTGAGTCGGCAATTTGACGGACCTTTTTTGTTATGATAAAGTTCAAGTTGCATATATGCAAAGTCACTACAAAAATCATCCTGCATAATAATAACAGTGAAATTTCTGTAAAAACAGAAAAAAACGGTGAATATGGAGGGCAATGAAAATGGAAACGATGCAACATTATCTCCAACGTATCAACTGGGAAGCAATTATTTCCACCGGCATGCGGATCATCCTCATATTACTGCTGGCGTGGGGCATATTGTTTTTACTTCGTAAAATGCTTGCCCGGCTGGAACAACGGCTGCTGGAAAAAGGCAAAAAGGAAGGCGAGCCGCCCAGCGAAGCGGCCAAACGGATCGAAACCCTGATGCGTCTGATCCGGCAGGCAGCCATATTCACGATAATCATCATTGCGGTACTTATCATCCTTCGCGAAATTGGATTAGATATCGCCCCGATTCTGGCCGGTGCGGGTATTATCGGTCTGGCCGTTGGTTTTGGGGCGCAAAATCTGGTCCGTGATATCATCTCGGGGTTTTTCTTTATCCTTGAAAACCAGGTTCGGGTGGGAGATGTTGCGGTAATCAACGGTACGGGCGGTCTGGTCGAAAAAATTAATTTCCGGACCATCGTGCTCCGGGATCTGGGCGGAGTGGTGCATGTCTTTCCTAATGGCACCGTCACCACGCTCAGCAATCTGACCAATGAATGGGCGGCTTATGTCTTTGATATTGGAGTTGCCTACAAAGAAAATACAGACCATGTCATCGACATCATGAAAACGGTAGGATCAGAGATGAAAGCCGATCCGGAATATGGTCCTATCATTCTGGAAGAACCGGAAATATTCGGAGTAGACAAGTTTGCCGACTCGGCAGTTGTGATCAAAGGAAGGATCAAGACCAAACCCATTCGGCAGTGGATGGTTGGGCGGGAGTTTCTGCGCCGGGTCAAGCATGCCTTTGACCAAAACGGCATTGAGATCCCATTCCCGCATCAGACCCTTTATTTTGGAGAAGCGAGCAAACCGATCGACCTTAAGCTAATGGAAAAACAATATGCTTCCAATAACGGATAAACCATAATACATCAATGATCTTTAACTATTCTACTCGTATTGTATATGTGTTTTCTACCGCATTCCAGTTTTTGTCTGCCTTTTGATAATCATCCGGGCATCTTCCCGTACGATCCTTTACAACAATAAAAATTGTTATATTTGGATCGCCCGAAATATCAACGTCAGGGTTTATGGGTACAACATCAAGATCCTGAGCAACAGGGAGATCATCACGAAATGGACTGGCGAAATAAGATGAAAGTGCTTTGGCGACGATATTGGCGTCATTTTCAGCCTGACTGCAGTATCCTTTGTTTCGGATGCGAATATAGTTCGGAATCGCAATAGCTGCCAGGATACTTACAATTGCAATAACCACCATTAATTCAATAAGAGTAAATCCCTTTTCCCGCCGAATCAGATTTCTGTCTGGCATTTTTTTCCTCCCCAATATGTTAACTTTAAAATAAAACTTATTTTCTTTATCAATAATAGGCGGCTATTATCTTATCAGGTCGTTCATGAGCTGACATATATTTTTCGCAGATTCCATATTATAAGTTCATATTATAGAATATTTTTATTAAAACTATAATCATTTCAATTTTGCCCAGCCGTTTCAACTATAAAAATGTAAATAAGACTGATATAAAGGAGGCAATGTAAATAATGAAAAAGATAATCGGGAAGAACAGAGACAGAATTCTCGGCTTGGCGGATCCGATGAATCCGTCCATACGTAAAACCCCTTTGCTGGGATAACTTAAGATTTCTTTTCCGTCAGGACTTTCAATTTTTCCGTTTTTGGCATCAAAAAAAAGAGATTCATCGGAAAAAAATAACTCTCCCGCTCGGTTTAATTTTCTTTCCAGAAATCTTGCCTGAAAATATCGTAATTTGAGTTTCAGCTGCATTCTCATGGAAGATGTAGTCCAATAAGTATTAATGCATATGCCGAATACATGGCAGAATAAAATAAAGAGCATATCCAGAAAAGAAACCGTGTGAATGGTTCTGCTGGCAACCCCGCTTACATAGAAGACTGTGGGAAAAAATATGATAAGATTAAAAAAAATATAGGACAGTTCATAAAATCTCATACATTTTTCTTGCTCATGAATAATGGCCAAAAGAGAAAGATATTTTTGCTTTGTCTCTTTATCTTTTTGGCTTTTACTGTCTTCCATAAGGCAATCCTTTCTGTTGCAGGGTTTAATATGGGATTAGAAATCTGAAAACTGACTTAACGGAATGGATAAAATACGGTTATAGAGATTGACACTTTACTCTAACAGACATTTACCATTCGCGGTTAATATATTTTTTATGCAGATAGTTCTTGACAAACGCCTTGATGGCTTCTATCTGCTCATCCTTTGAACCGATAAACTCTACGCCGGTAAAAAAACAGTCGGAATCCCAAAAATATCGGGCGACTTTCCCTTTGACTTTTATTGTTTTGCCTTCCAGATCCATGGTTACTAAAACGACAAAAGCACCTTCCAATATCTTTTCCGTTTTCAAAAGAACGCCGGTCTGGCTTAAATTAAGCGCATAGCCGATTCCACGATCGATTTTTTCGCGCGAGTTGTTAAACAAAACATAAGCGACTCTGTTTCCAGTCGAAATCCTGGGATTTTTTCTTTTTTCCGTTATGTGTGTCATTTCCTGCAATCTATCCGTAATAAAAAAGCCGGATTGTCATGCTGTCATGGCAACCCGGCCGTCTGCGTGAGACCCGTGGCTTTCCGCCCCCACCTCGCAATGAGTTCGGCTTAATTATTAATTTGAAAACATATGCAAAAGAAATGCCTAATAATTATTTATAATGCTTATGGGGGGTAGGATAGGCTTATTTCCCTTATTTTAGTGATAAAATATTTATTTAATTTTTATTCATTTAAAGTTGGCATCCACATAAAACAAACCGAGCTGACAAAAAATGTCACGACAAGACATTTTTTGTCAGCTCGGTTTGCACTCCATCACTTTTGGTAATTTCCCATAAGCGCCCGGGAACAAAAAAACAATCCTGTTTTCTTGTTTCCGGGCTGACCAGTTTTTTGCATTCTTGCCGCATTGAACGGATCCAGCATTTTTCCTGAGCATCGAAATGTAACCACGTAACCACGTTTCCGGCAGCAGCTTGGATGTGAAGCCTGTTTCTTCTCGGATTTTAACGATTAATTCGTTTTCGTAAGCGCCATGTATGGATCCCCGTATTAAAGGGGTTGCAGAATGATGCGATGTATATTTCAGCCCACATCTCGAAAAAATATAAAAATGTCAATATAAGAGCCCCGTGTACGGCTGGGTGTATCGGCGATGTCATTTACGAAAAATCTTCCAATACATTTAAACCGTTTCGCAACCAGCATCCCCCTCTGTCTTGAATCGTGAAAATATTTTTTAATTCGATTAATTATTATTCCAATTTATTATATAAAAATATTTGAAATCATTAAAAATAAAAGTTGACATTACATTAAA
>CAZRES010000052.1:0-20132 GCA_964598885.1 uncultured Desulfobacteraceae bacterium
AGCGCGCCGTTATCTCAAGGTCAAAAGACATCGGCGCCCGTCGGGATTTCAGTTTTGCCCACAACGAAAACTCTTGAATTTCCAGAGAAGATGTGCGGTTTTCGTTCACAGGGGATCCTTTGGCCGTGAAATCTGCCCCCGGGATATAATTTCAGCGGCTCTTCGGATGAGTTTTTTTTCAAGACCGATACCCCGGTAGCGCGCCCGCACATTCAGATCATCCAGACGCCAGTCTGAGGCTTGATCATGCCGGTTAAGCCTGAATGTTGCGGCGGCGGCCGGCCGCCGCCCATGAAACGGGGTGATCGCAAGGATCCAGCAGGTAACGGGGCCGCCTTGCCATTCCATGTTTGCCATGTCAAAGGCGTCAGGGGTGATCGGATGATAAAAATTTTTCAACGAATCGGTTTGAAAGGGAATCCGGACCTCAAAGCCAAATCTGATATTGGCGGCTGCCAGCCACGTTTGGGCCAGACTCCGGTAAACCGGTAATTTTTGAAAAAGTGCAAGAACCTTTATGCATCCTTTCGCAAAGACCGGTTGAAATTGGTACAAAGCCAATCGGGCCGGAAAGAATAGCCGTTCGGCAAGTGTATATTTTTGGGGCGCAGGGGATATCCGCCGACCCCGGCGCTCAATATGCGCGACGACGCCCAGCAGGTCCTGGCCATAAGTCGGCCCATCATTGCTTTTTTTAGTCCGGTCGGGGCGGGTGATGATATAGGGCTTCCCGTTATCCATACCTTTCATGATGACGCGATGGCCGAAAAGATAGCCCTGGCGCCGGCATACGGCGATATCGCCGATGCGGACCTTGGACAGCGGCCTGGTATTGATGACTAAAAGGTCGCCCGGGCGGATGCAGGGATACATGCAGAGTCCCTGTGTCCGCATGGAAAGGGTTTGATCGTCTGAAGATCTAAAAATTGCCTTGGTTAGAAGTAAAGCGTGTGGTTGATAAGTTGCGGATGGCAGGTGGGTTTTCGGCAGGGCCATTATTGCAAATCATTAATCTTTACCAGCATGTTGCGGTTTACAAGTTCTTTCACCAGGCCGATGACATCTTGTTGGATTTCCTGTTCATTGCCATGGTATTCCTGTGTAAGGTCTTTTACTGTATCCTGGAGGGTATGCTGGCCATCCAGCCGTTTCCATATGGCCTTGCCGGTTTCATTCAAGGTAAACAACTCCCCTGCAGAACCGCCGATGTCGGCGGTCAGGGGTACGATGATGATTTCCCCCTCGATCTCTCGGGCCACGATAGAATCAGATGGTACATAGACCAAATTGAGTATGTTTGTTATGTGCATGAAAAAAACCTGTCTATGGAAATCACTGTTGAATAGGGCCCTTTTGTAAAATGGTCACACCCTTAAAAAAATATATCTTCGGGTTAGAATGCTATGAGGTAACTATGTCATCACAATTCCCACAAGATGAGTATCCTCCGGGATCATCCTGACACGAGTTATCATTATCATTCGGCCCACCTCCAGTTGATGTTTTACATGCACTTAAAACGGCTTCTTCGGGCTTGTTGCGGACCAGTGCGATGAGGCGTGGTGTTTTCCATTCTTTCATCTCTAATCCTCCCATTATCCTCGTCCAAAATTGATTTAATGGTATATTTACAATCGATTTTATTACATTTTTATCCCTTCATGGGAAATAATGTCAAGCTAATTCAAAGAAAGGTAAAACTTTTTTTATTCTTTTTCCTGTTTTCCTCTCGGCCTGATATCTCCCACCCTTGCTCATCTTCTTTCAGCAATCCAAGATATCGAGCCTGGGCATGGGCGGTTTCGCAAAGATATTCAACAGGCTTGTCCAGGGTCCCGTGTTCCATGAAGGATTTTCCGGGGCACTGTTCACAAAGCCCTTTGAGGATGCACCGGCTGCATCGGGCAATGTAATCGGGGTTTTCGGCCTTCTTTGCCCGGATTTCAGGGAAAAAGGCAGTGACGGCATCTTTTAAAGTTCCCTTTTCAAGATCATACACTGTTGCCGGGTGCCTGAGCAGCATGCAGAGTTGAAAATGACCGTATGCGTCGATGCAGCCCCCGTTGATCCCTGCACCGCATGAAAATAATTTTTTTTCCCCAACTCCCATGAATCTGGAGCAGAATTCCTTCATTTCCTTCTGGTATGCTTTCGGATACCTGGCGAGCAGTTTCAAGCCATTTTCCGGCGACACTCTGAGTTTTTTGATGAGAACATTTTTTTCTTCTGAATCCCGCCGACAGCGCAGATCGAAAAACATGGCAAGACGCGGCGGCCGCTTCATCCATGGAAGGGTGGCGGCCCAGGCATCGAATTCTTGAACTTCCGACGTATTGGGCGGAAGCAGCGCCCCCTTGATGATAAAGGGGATATTTTTTTGCATTAATAGATCGATGCCTTTCAATGCGGCCGCGTGGGAGCCCGGAGTTCTGGTAACCGCCTCGCAGGATGATTTTTTCATGCCATATACGGTGACTTCGATTTTTTCCAGGGGCGGAATACGCGCGAAAAGATCCGCCAGCTCGGTTGTGATGAGGGTGGCGTTGGTGAAGATCATCACCCGGATGCCGAGTTTTCTGGCAAACAGATAAAGTTCCGGGAAATCCTCTCGTAAAAGGGGCTCTCCCCCGGTGAATCTGACCTGCATGCAGCCCAGGTCGGCCGCTTCCTTTAAAATCGCCTTGAGCCGTTGGGTGCTGGTTTCTCTGGATTTTATCGCTGCATCATCGGCGGGCTGGTTGATGCAGCAGTGAATGCAGTTGAGATTGCAGCGTTCCGTAAGTTCCACATCAAGATATTTAAGGAGCGGACGCCTGTGTTTCCACAGGGAAATTTCAGCGGAGTCGATTGTGTCGACGTAAGGATTAGCCATGATGTTTATTTTTGCGCATCTTGACGGCGGGAGCCTGGTCATGCTCCATGAATGTTTGTTTAAGGAGATTTGCCACATCACCGGTTTGATCAAAGTACAGCATGTTGCAGGGCACTTCACGGGTAATTTGTTCAACCAGCGTAAATATTTTGTTCCACCAGTCCGCAGTCACAAACGGCCTTACCAGGCAGGGAATAAGTGCTTCCCGGATTTCTTTGGTGTTTTCCATGGGAACCAGACGATTTTCCGGCGCCTGCGCCAGGAAAAGAATCCCCGCCAATGGCGCTGAATTCGCGGATACTTCCGCTATATCGCCATGGCTCCATGTCCCGTGTATCCGGAATCCGTCCGGCCAGCGCCGTATGATCATCCGGTCGTCGCAAAGGATTTCAGCGTCATTTCTCAGCATGTTCGTTATTGTTGATTTACCGGCGCTGGAATGGCCGACAAAAAGAAGGCCATGTCCGTTAAGAATGACGCCGGCGGCATGAATGAAACAGGCCTGCCGATCAGCCAAAACGCGGGCGATCAGAATCTGATCGGTGGGGAAAAGGGTGAGCGACGCCAAGCCGCCTCTGCGGAATGCTTTTTCATTGTCATGATATATCTCGGCTCTGGTATGAGCGTTATTAAAAACCGCGACCTGATGAATATTTATCGTCGTCTCGCCCAGGTCGATACTGCTGCGTTTTCGCCGCCGCCACAGGGAACCGAATCTGCTCAAAAAAGAATTGGGCCGCAACCTGCTGCCCTCATCAGTTTTTGCAGGTCCTGGTGAGGTAAAACCTAAATAAATCCAGGATTTTCCTTTTTTAAAAATAGCCCATGGCGGCTTGCGGTACATTTCTTTGCCTAAATCCGTCTCGTTTATTAAATCCGGCAGTGAAAAATGGTGTCTGATAGCGATGATCTCTTCACCGGGCATATTCTGCCGGAAGCACTCAAATTTCGGGGCAAAGGTTTTGTCCGTTATGGGAAGATCCGAATCCACCTGCACGGTGATGCCGGCGATCTGATAATAGCGCCGATGGTTTTTTTGCCACGCCTCTTCGAATTGTTTTTTCTTTTCAGCAACCGCGCAGAGATATTCCACTTTTGCCGAATAATCCCGATGTTCCAGATAAGCATATACCGGGCACCACCGGCAACCGGGCCGCAGGTTGCAGACTCCGCATCCCTCCCGGTATCGGGGGCCGGCCGGCACTTTGTCGACCAGGGCAGGGATGAATTCATCCCAGCCCTGGTTGAAACTGCCTGTTCTCAGATCATAGCGGAGGCCGGGGTCCTGGATGAAATGACAAAAGCTCATGCCGCCATAGGGATCAATATGAAAATTGCGTCGGATGCCGATGCATGATGCAAACAAGCGGTTGTCATCTGACCGGTGACAATGGCTGCCATTTAATTCTGATGGCGTGTCCGGTTCTGAGTACGACATATCCGGATGGTCCAGCTCGATCACGTCGTCGGGAGAAAGGCGCTGGCGGATGATTTCGCGGTTTTTTTCCGGATCGCCCGAGGCTGACAGCCAGAGCCAGGCCGCGCCGACCCGCCAGCGGGGGCTCATGGTTTCGGCAAGCTTTATCATTTTATTCCACTGATGATAATTATCCCGCATGGGAATCAGTTGAACGGTGAAACTGGCGCCCGCCTCCTTCAGATATGACATGCCCCGCATAACAGCATCAAAGGACCCGGGGTTACGGGTCACATGGTCATGCACCTTTCTGGTTGCCCCGTACAACGCAACCATTTTATTGCCTTTTCGCTTCATGAGACCGGCGATTTCGGGTGTGATCAGCGTGCCGTTGGTGTTCAGCGTGTAAGGAAGCGTTGTTCGGGTAAGGTAGTCGAATATTTCCGGAAAATCAGGGCGAAGCATGGGCTCCCCCCCGGAAATGGACCATTTCCGGCACCCCATGGCCTGCGCCTGGTCTGCGATGTCTCGGATTTCCTCAAAGGCCAGCTCTTTTTTTCGTTCCGGCGCCCCGGCGGGCATATTGATCCAGCAGTGCCGGCAGTTGTTGTTGCAGCGGTACGTGATGTCAATGGAACCCTCCAGTGGAAGACGGGGAAGAATCGGCAGGACTTTCGTCTGGGTGTAGCCCGTCATTTATTACTCCTTCTTTTTGTTGCAAGACGTTCAAAGCGGCTTTGTTCTTCCGGATCGTGCGAAAGGCTTTCTGAGATCAGAGGAATCAAATCCTGAGATACGGCAAATTTAGCCAGGGACCGGGGATCCCGATGCCAGGCAAGGGTGGCCTGGCGGCCGATCAGATCCTGAAATCCGGAATCCCAGAAGGCTCTGTTCGCATCGGCCAGTTTCAGGCGCCACAGAATGAGCTGGGCATCCCCGGGTGATGCGTATATGGACATGCGCAAGGCATTAACGGATGTCGGGTTCGGCCCGTCAAGGAGCCACGCGGTATAGGCCAGATGGGTCCATGCGTGGGCATGGGCCGGTTCGCGCGCCAATGCATCGGGCAACGAATCTTTTGCCCGCTTGATCCATTGCAGCCGAACGGTTTCGGACAAATCCGGATGATCCGCGGCGGCCACCGCCAGCGTACCGGCATGGAAGAGGTGCTTTCCCGGCAGAATCTGCATGGAGGGCGACGGCAAGTCACTTAGAGCGGCACGCAGATCGGCGGCATCGAGGGGTTTTCCGGTGAGAACCCGCTCCACAAGCACGGCGGCGCGATGGTGTGCATATTCGGTCCACAGCCACAATCCGGAGGCCGCCAGGGCCGTCAGAATGGCGAGCATGACCACGGAAAGTTCAAGCCGCTGCATGAGGGTCATCGTTTGCATGGATGGTGATAAAGGCGGTTTTGTCTTTCTCAAGCATTACGCAGGATAATCGTCCCGTGGCATAGGCGCCGGTATCCATTCCAATTCGACAGGTCAGAATTTCCGGTTGCCCGGTAATATTGTGGCCATGAACCACGCGAACGCCAAGAGGTTTACGATTGGATAAGAACGGCTTCCGTATCCATGCAAAATCTTCCGGATTCTGCTTTTCCAGAGGGATTCCCGGCCGAATGCCGGCGTGGACGAACAAATAATCGCCGGCTTGAAAACAGGATTGGAGTTTGGATAAAAAATCGAGATGGGTTTGCGGGAGCGCATCCACAAAGTCCTTGCGAACCTGTTTGGCATGGCGCCGCCCGGAATCCATACCGGGAAGCGTTACACCGTAGCTCATGAGCGTGGACCGCCCGCCGACAGCCAGCCAGTCCTCAAGAATTTCCGCCCCTGCAATAAAATTCAGGACCATTTCTTCATGATTGCCTTTGAGATAGATGGGTGTAAATCCTGTCGGCGGACCGGCGGCAAGAATGTCTAAAACCTCTTTAACCTGCAAGCCCCGGTCCATATAATCGCCAAGATAGACAATGTAATTGTCTGCCGGGTCGGCCTTGCCGGCGTGATCCGCGATAACGGCGTGCATCCGGTTAAGCAGGTCGGCCATGCCGTGTATATCGCCGATGGCGTAAATGCGCATACGGTCGGGGAGAGCGGCGGAGTATACTGATCGCCTATTGGTGAAGCGGTCCCACAGTTTCATGGAGAAACGCACCACGGGCGAATGGACTGTAAAGAATAACGATCAGTCCTTATAATAATTCCGATACCGTTCTGAAAAGTATCCATAGGTTCCGGGTCCGTAGTAAGATTGCTTGCGGGTATCTACCTGCGTGAGCACAATCCCCTTGGCCGGCAAATTGAGGATTTCGATCTGGCGCATGGCTGCGCGCACGGTTTCCCGGGGTGTTTCCGCCCACCGGACGACAAAGATAAGCTCATCCACGGATTGAGCGAGACTCCAGGCATCCGTCACTCCCATCAAGGGCGGGGTGTCGATAATGATCAGATCGTATATGTCGGAGGCATTCTGAATCAATCGGATCATGCGCTTGGAGCCAAGCAGATCGGAAGCATTGGGCGTTTTCCCCTTGCCGCAGAGAACGTGTAAACCGGTTTTGGGATCGGGTGTAACGGCGGAGCGCAGGCTTGCCTTGCCGGTCAGCACTTCTTCCAGCCATGATTCAGGTTCTAAATCCAGCATTTTGGCAATACGTGGTCGTCGCAGGTCGCCATCGATCAGCAATACTTTTGCTCCGGCCATGGCCGCCACACGGCCGAGTGTGGCGCAAAACGTGGTTTTCCCCTCCGCCGGAAGGGAAGACGCCACCATGACGGTTTTTGGAGGATGGTCAACGTTGGAGAGTTGAATGGCGGCCCGCACTCCTCTTATGGCCTCGGCCATTTGGGACAGCGGTTTTTCCACCACGTAGTCCACCGGGGATTTTTTACGCTTACGCAATAACGGCGTCATTCCCAGAACGGAAAGACCGGTTGCCTGCTCCACTTGTTCACTCTGGCGGAAGCCCCGGTCCAGGACTTCGAGCAGAAAAGCGCTCATCAATCCGAGCATCAGTCCGATAAGTCCGCCGACAATCATAATGCGTCTTTTATCCGGATGGGACGGGCTCCCCGGCGGGTCCGCGTAGCTGATGACGCGCACGTCCGGCCGATGCAATTCTTCCTGTTCGCTGGATATTTGAAATTTGGACAAAAAGTTTTCATACAATGTCCGGGTCACTTCGGCCTGACGTTCCAGTTCGGCCAGTTCCACCTCGGTCCGAAGGCTGCGGCTGGTCTGGTTTTTCAACTCATTTAAAGAAGACAGCAGAGCTTCTTCCTTTGCCTTGGCTACAGCGACCTCATTTGCCAGAATCTCAAGAACGCGCCGGGATTCCTCTTTGATTTTACTGGTAACCTCATTTAATTCCGATGCCAGCTTCAGCATTTCGGGGTGACGGGGTCCATAACGGCTGCTCAGTTCAACCTGCCGGCGGCGAAGGTCCGATTCCTGCGCTCTGAGGTCCTTGAGTTCCGTTGACCCCTTTATGTCGAGGTTTTCCAAAATGTTTTCACTGGCTAAGTTGTTTTTGGCCCATTGATGCCGGGCTTCAGCCTGGCTGCGCTCTATTCTCGCCATTACCAGTTGAGCATTGAGTTCACCGGTATGCTGTTCCAGAAGCGTGGCGCCTCTCGTCCGAACCAGATTCCCCTGTTCCTTAAGTTTTTGAACGGCCAACTCGGCGGCATGGACTTCCTGGCGCAGTTCGTGAAGTCTTTCCGACAGCCATTCGTTTGCCTCGCGGGTAGCCTCGAACTTGCTTTCAAGCTGATCCATTTTATATGCATCCGCCACGGCATTAACGATTTCGGCGGCTTTTTCCGGATCCGAAAAAGTAAAAGATAATCTGATGGAGTAGGACGTTTCAGCTTTTTCAGCGCTCAATCCACCGGCAATGGCGCCGGCGATTTTTTTGCGCAGCTGCGTCGTCCGCCCGGCAGGGTCAGCAACAGGTTGGGGGCGGGGTTGTATTTCAGGTTCTGCTTCGGGCTTGCCGGGTAAAAAACGCCTGATCCACTCACGGGCTTCGGTCAACGCGCTCTTTTTGGGTGCAGGTTTTAAATCCGGGTTGAACAAGGGGTCATTGATCAGGTCCAGCTTGTCCACCACACGCATAAGAAAAGGGCGGGACCGGATGATGTCCATTTCACTTTCAATGATCCAGGGAGTTGATGCGCCGGATATGGTCATGGTTTCAAACTGGTGTGTCCATGGCCTGCGCCAATCCACCATAAGTTGGGTGCCGGCAGTGTAAAGAACGGGTTGCCGGGAAACATACAGCATGGAAGCTGCAAGCGTTAACAGAAAAACGCTTAAAATAACCAGTTTCCGGCGATTCAATTTGCGCATCAATGCCCGGAGATCAAATTCATCGTCGGGCGGAAGTATATGGGATTCCAAAGAATGCTGGTTGTGATGATTTTCGCTGGTCGGGTTCATTTAGAAAAAACGCTCCGGGATTCGAATGACGTCTCCGGGCAGGACCGGAGTAATGCTGGGATCTTTTGTGAGAATGGGTTCTGCTTCGCCGGCTCTGACGATTTCAGCCCGACCGTGACGGGCGCGAGGGGTGTATCCGCCGGCCATGGCAACGCCATAGAGAACCGTCATGCCGTTGACATAAGGATATTTTCCGGGGCTGCGCACTTCTCCGAGAATATAGAATGGTCGGTAATTGAGCATTTCAATGCTCACGCGCGGGTCAACGAGATAGCCGTCCTTGAATGCGGTAGTCACTGCCTCTTCAAATTCACGAAGACTCAAGCCGACGGCCTCAAGTTCTCCAACCAGGGGAAGGGAAACCAGCCCTGAGCCATCCACCTCGTACTCGCCGGAAAGATCCGGTTCACCATAAACCGTGATTTTGAAGCGATCCCCGGAGCCGAGGCGGTATACGACAGAATCGTTGTTTTCTTCATTTTCTTCGGCATGGATCGTTCCACATGCCAGGCAACAGAGCATCCAGAATATGAAAAGGCGGCTCATGTGTTTCAGAACCGCCCTGAAAGCAGTTGATCTCATGAATTTACTTTTTATAGCCTTAAAATAATGTTGGTGATTGTCAGAATGCAGCGGTAATCGAAACGGTTATCTGATTGGCGGCATAGTCTCTTTCATTTTCATATTCGAAGCGGTCGGAGCCGTTTCTTTCAATATATTTATACCCCAGATTCGCGGTGAGATTACGGTTCATTCTGTAAGAGATGACAGGATTGATGATGTAATATTTATCGGTAATATCAATCCCCTCGTAGTCGTGATGGTTATAGCTGAGTCCCAGCGAACCCGTAAGATGGCGCAGGAAAGCATGCCGGATTGTCAGGTCCGACATAGTGGCGACGTTGCCGGAAGCGCCGGCCTGATTGGTTTCATCAACGGTCCGCTGAACGCTTGCGCGAAGGGAAGTCAGGCGGGTCACATCCCATGTAATCCCCAGTCCGTACCAGATGCTGGAAATGTCTTCGCGGTTGTCAAAATCGTATTCCTGGCTCATATATCCGCCCCAGACATCGCCGGTTACAATTCCGCCCATATATATTTTTGTGCCGGCGCCGATGCGGTATCCGTCGGAATCCCGTTGGGCCTCATCTTTTTTATCATACCGCCGCCAGTTGTAATCGGCTTTGATAAACGGCTGGACATCGTGCATCCATTCATAGCCCACCCGGAGGTTGACATCATAGGAATTGTAATCCCGAATATCCTGACTCAGCGTGGTTCCGTCCATCAGATCCACATCTTTATAGAAATAACCGGCCGCCCCGCCTCCGGTATCAATGGTAAAGCGGCCCGATTCATGGTGAAACGATCCGTCCGCGCTTAAGCGCTCATATCGCCCGGGCTCCTCCCATGCTTCCAACGCCTCGGGACTGCCGCGATCTTCATAATAATGTTCATATCCGGTTTTGAGTTCAAAATAACTGGTTCGCAGCATATTGAGCCTGCCCCCGGCCAGAACGTGCGCATTCAGATAGTTTTCATCGCTTTCATCCAGATGAAAACCTTTCTTAAGGCCGGCATCCAGCTTCAGGCTGTGGCATGACCACGTGCTTAAGGCCATGACGCGGGGAGCGATGGTGGCGATCCAATCGGACACCTTGTCGTGTTTGGTGGCATACACGTTATCGTTGTAGGTCGTTCCCGCCGTTAAGGTGGGGAAAACCATGAAAGCGCCCGCGGGAATGCCAAGGTCCGGGCGAGGTTCAAAAACCGGCGCCATGACGCCGCCGCCGTAATCGATTGATTCCGCAAAACATGGTCTGGTTGAGGTTGCCGCCAATAATAAAAACAGCAACACCATCATAACAGGGAAAACCCGTCTATTCATTATCATCCCCCCCTATTGACTCGTTTTATCATTTGTAGATGCGCGCAGTTTTTTTATCGAGGTCTTATCGGGCTGGGCTCGTCTCTCGCCGGTTTCGTCACGGGCATGGTTTCCAACCGGACCGCGGTTTCAAAAACGTCCTGACAAACGTGGATGTCCAGTGCCCCCTCCGGCGCTCCATCCATGGCGGCGAGGCAGATTTCATCAAGGTTTTCAGGATACAAGCGGACGGCCGCGGCGACGATTTCTTCCACGGCATCGGGCCTGGCCGCCGACGCCGCCCGGACGATGGCCGCCACGCGGCCGGGATATTCGGTTGCGGCTTTTTCAACGGCTTCGGCAAGTTCTGTCGGTGTTGCCGTCAAAAGCGTGGTGCCGTCCGGCAGAAATTCGGCGATAAGATCATTGGGATCAACTAGATCCTGAGCCAAAATCGTTCCGCCGACCGCAAGAGTGATCGTTAGGATCCCCGCCAGACAGAGCATTGAGGTGATCGATTTGCGGTAACGCATGGGAACCTCCTTAACTCATATACTAAGGTTGGAAATAGTGAAACGTTCGAATCTCACCATTCAGAAATCATCTAAATTAAAGTTTTGATTAACTTATAATTTATAATTATTTATAATGTCAAATATAAAAGCTTTTTTTTTATTTTTGGTGAATGTTCGGAAGAACACCGGTGATGTTTCTTCGCAAATGTTCCATTCGCCGCAATGTGTAATGCGATAAGGGTTCTTTACGCAAATCCTTAAAAAGAATCAGTTTTCCATAGGGCTGTTTTTGTTTGCCGCTGACCAGGGGAAGCTCCATGCGCATTAAAAATGTCGGGGTTGTGTCCGAAGGGTCATACCCCTGCCGGATCCAGTGCATGCTTCCGTGACCTTTAATGTGGAGTAACGCCTGATCAAGATCCATTTTGATCAGGGCTTTGCCTGTCAGTTCCCAGAGTTCATCGATATTCTGAGCTTTAGCTATTAACATCTGAATGTCTAAAAAACTGCGTTGTTCCTGACCAAATCCCGCGGCATCCGTGATATCGCGAAGCCAGCCGCCGACTTTTTCCGATGTGAAATAGTCCAGGTATCCCAGCTTGCGTATCGTCACCACTCCCACCGCCCCTAAAAACAAAAGCAGAATCGCGGCTCGCTCACTGCTCATATGGACCATGAAAAGGGCGGCCACTCCAAGCAAAATGGTCGCTCCGTAACAGATGGTTACTGCCTTGCGGGTCGTCATTCCCATGGCAAGCAACCGATAGTGGAAGTGCCCCCGATCCGGCCGGAACATGGAGCGCCCTCTTATGAACCGGCGAACCGGCGCCAGCAGGGTGTCAAAAATCGGCAGCCCGAGAGCAACCAGCGGAATAACGAACGCCACCGCGGTCTGTCCCTTTATAAAGCCCATGATGCTCAGCGATGCCATCAGGTAGCCTAAAAAGTAGCTGCCGCCGTCACCCATGAATATGGTGGCCGGGTTGAAATTATATCGCAGAAATCCAAGACACGAGCCGGCTACCATGGACAGCCAGAGCGCCACGATATAATTTCCGTTCATGATGCAAAGCATCATCAATACCAGGGATGCGAAAAAAACAATGCCTCCGGCCAGTCCATCGAGACCGTCGACAAGGTTGATGGCGTTGATGATTATCAGAAACCAGAACATGGTCACCGGCAGACTCAACCAGCCCAGGTCAAGAGCGCCGCCTACCGGCCACGCAATGGTTCGGATGCAGATATCCCCGAGACCGCAGGCGACAGCGGTTGCGGCGATCTGTCCGAATAATTTCACCCATGGGTTGAGGGAGCGCAGATCATCCAGAATGCCGATGCTGAAAATCAGGCCGGCGCCCAGGAGAAAATAAATGATATTTTCTTCCATATCGATGCTCGCCGGCATAAATTCGCTGAAATATACCGCTGTTGCCAAAGAGAGGATAAATGAGGTAAACAGGGCAAGGCCGCCCAGTCGCGGGACGGGCTGATCATGCCGTTTCCGCTGTGAAGGCATGTCCATCAGTTTATAGCGAATGGCCAGATCCCGTATCAATGGCGTGAGAATCAGAGCCAGAAAAAACGAGAAAAAGAAAAAAAACAGAATTGTTTTCATACAGGAGCGGTATTCCTTTATCTGGTGCGGCGTTTAGCCTGCCAATTCCTTTGCGCCACGATCCTCAGAAGCATAATCAAAAACAAAGGGGTTGAAATAAAATTTCGACGCCAGAGCCTTCCGGGTTCCCTTAACAAGCGGGGCAGCCACTCAAGGCCCATCTCTTGCCACACGACGGAAGATCGGCGGACCCGTCCGGTGTAGAAATCAAAGACCGCTCCCACGGCGGCGGCAAATTTAACATCAAGCTCATGGGCGTGGGCGCAGAGCCATTTTTCCTGTTTGGGCGCGGTCATGCCTACCCACAGCACATCCGCACGGGCCGCGTTTACGGCCTTCAGCATGGCGGTGGTATCCGCCGCTGAAAAATCTGTTTTAAAGGGTGGAGAATAAGTGCCGGCGACCGTCACATTGGGATAATCACGGGCCATCCGGATTTTTATGGCGGATAAGGTTTCCTCCGCGGCGCCCAGAAAAAAAATCCGGAACCCGCCCATCTCATTCATGGCATGGTTTAATCCGTGAAACATATCGCTTCCGGTTATCCGTTGGCGGATACGGCCCCCCAATACCCGGGACGCAAGAACAATGCCGGCCCCATCGGGTATGAGCCAGTCTGCCGTATCCAACGCTTCGGCAAATACCGGATCGGATCTGGAAAGCACATAGGAATGGGGATTCAGACAGGCCATTACGCGGCAAGGAGTTTGAGCGGCAAAACCGTTCCCGATGGTTTTTAAAATGATATCCACGCAAGCGGCCGTATCCAGGGCGACTACGCGGCAACCCATGATATCTTTAGTGGCAATGTTAATTGATGATTCCATCCAGTGTTTTTCTTTTGAAATGGCGCGGCTCACGGTTGATGACGGCGCAGGTCGTTTATCAGGCGATCGGTCACCAGCGCATTGCCGGTTTTGTTGAGGTGGCGCAAATCATAGAATAATTCATGACGGTGCTGATAGTCCTGATTGTAATCCAGAAAAACCACGTTATCATTTTCCCGGGCCATATCGATGAATATCTGAAGCACCGTTTCCTGAGTTTCAGGATCAATCCTGTTTAATACATCCGCCACCGGGATAAACGTCAGAAAAACATCTATACCGTGATGAGTCAGAAAATCAATAGTTGTTAAAAAACAGGTCCTGGCCTCGGAATTGATCCGGATTTTGCGATCCTGTTCCCTTTCGATGAACCCGGCAAGGTTTTCCACCCGCATTCGCGTACTTTTTTTATTTTCAACCTTTCCCAGCAGCCCCCGCAAGGAGATGTTGAGCGTCTGATCCCTGAAACGGGCCGTCCGGATCAGTTTCGAGGTGAAATATTCCTGCCATGTCGCTTCCTGCCGAAGATATTCCGACATGGCGGGATCATCGATATACGGCAAAAACAGCGTATAGGAAGCCGAACTCAGACCGGCGGTGTCAAACAACCGGGGATCGACGTCATATATCACCTTTTCAACCGAAGGCTGCCGACCTATGAATTGCCGCACCATCCAGAACCGGTCCAGCGTATTGGCCCCGGCCAGGGCATATTTTGCCACCGGCGTCCCGAGTTCTTTTTCCATTCTTTCGGCATCGATGCCCAGCACGGTATGGGAATGCCCCACGCATAAAATTTTGGCCGGTTTATTGAGCCCATAATAACGATCCAGGCCGGATTTGAGAACATGAAAGATGGTGAGGTCGCCAATAAAAAAGAGAACGAGTATAACTATAATAGAAAGTTTTGGGTTTTGGGTTTTAAGTTTTGAGTTGAGAGGTTTTGCCATTGCTATGAGGTGGAGGATGTTTTTACAATTTTTGTGATGATGTTGATGACGGCATCCATTTCTTCGAAAATTAATTCAGTCTGGGAAAAACCATTCAGATACCCGGATTTATTTAATAATTGAAGCCAATACTTTGTTTCTCGCGCTTCCTTTGATGCTATCGACATTTTGGAAATAAAATCCGCTCTGCTTTGAGCGGCCTGAGCTTCATGGACATTCGCACCAATCGATGTTCCTGAGCGTAGAATTTGTTTTGATAGCACAAATTCTTGATTTAATTTTAAAAATTTATATAACTCAACAATTTTCAACGCAAATTCAAACGTCCGCCCATCTATTTTTTTATTCAAAACTCACCCCCCAAACCCAAAACCCAAAACCCAAAACCCAAAACTCAAACCCCCTCCCCAGAGGAACTAAAATTGGAAATAAATAAACACATCACCACTCACCCCAAAAAGCGCCATCACCAGCAGCCCGCATGCATATCCGGGATATCGGATAATCGGCGGGGTCATCTTGATCAGGGGGATGTTATTTCTGTTGGCAAAATAAACCAGCAACTCGATCATCACAAAAACCAGGGCGAACCCAAAAGCCAGAATCGTGGAAAACTGGGATGCCAGCATCCGTACCGGCAGATCAAGACCTATAAACATATTGCGGATTAAAACAAACGCATCCTGAATGTTTGACGCCCTGAAAAACACCCATGCCAGGGAAACCAGGTTAAAGGTGATAAAGATTTGAAGCGCCGACTCCATCCATCCCCGAATTCCGAGCGCGTTCCGCAGGCGGGCGCGCATCGGAGCGGTGTGTTTGCCGGCCAGGTACAATAAGCCGTGAAGCGCGCCCCAGAACACGAAGGTCCACGCAGCCCCGTGCCACAGGCCGCTGAGCAGGAACACCAGCATGATGTTGAATGCCCATCGCCCGGCATCCGCCCGGTTGCCGCCCAGGGGAATGTAAACGTAATCCCGGAACCAGGACGTCAGGGTGATGTGCCAGCGACGCCAGAATTCCCGGATGGAGCGCGCCATATACGGAAAATTGAAATTGCGGCTCAGCTCGATGCCGAACATGCGGCCGCACCCGATAGCCATGTCCATATATGCGGAAAAATCACAATAAATCTGGAGCGAAAACATCCAGGCGCCGATGACGGCGGTTTTTCCGTAGATGCCGGCCGGATCGGCAAAAACCATATCCACGTACATGCCCAGCCGTTCCGCAATCACGATTTTTTTGAAAACGCCCCATAAAAAAAGCTGAACACCGGAAATGAAAAGCGGGCTGTTAAAGAGAGCCGGTTTTTTCAACTGAGGCAAAAGAGCAGATCCCCTTTCGATGGGTCCGGAGATCAGCTTGGGGAAAAAAGCAAGATACAAGGCAAAGATGTCGAAGCGGGGTTCGGGGGGAATATCTCGCTGATACACATCGGCGCAGTAGGAAACCGCCTGAAACGTGTAAAAGGAAATGCCCAGCGGCAACAGAATATCGAAATACGTTGCGGTGGAGGGCCATCCTCCGAAAGACAGAAAACTTTGAATCGATTCAGAAAAGAAATTAAAATACTTATAAAATAAAAGCGGCAGCAGGTTCAGCGCGACCGCCGCGATAAGAATTGCCTGGCGCGGCCTGCCGTTCGGAATTCCCCCCATAATGCGACCCGCCAGCCAACTGATCACTGTGCAGTAAAGCAGCACCAGCAAAAACCATGGCTCCCACCAGATATAAAAAACATAACTGGCCGCCAGCAAAAGCAGCGGCCGCACATTAACAGGCATCCCCAACCATATTAAAAATACAGCCGCCAAAAAAAAGTAAAATTCAATAGAACTAAAAATCAACCCCTAAACCCCTACCTCAAAACTCAACACCCAAAACTCAAAACTCAAAACTCAACACTCAACACTTCCATCCACCGCCCATAAACAACTCCTCCCCCATAACACGCTTCCGCTTTCACCCGCCCCGCGCGGCCCATTGACCGGCATTGATCGGGATTTTCGTATAAATCGCGGATGCATTCGGTCAGTTCGTCAACACGGCCCGGCGCAAACAACAGTCCGGTCCGATCGTGATCCACGATTTCCGGAATGGCGCCGAGGCGGGAGGCGACCACCGGTTTGCCCGCGCCCATGGCGCTTGCGATGACATTCGGAAAACCCTCAAACCATTTTCCGGGAAACACCAGGATTCGTGATGTTCGATAAAATTCATCCAGATGTTCGCCCTGGAGAAACCCCATCCACCTGACATTGCGGGGCGAAGCATGTTTTACGTCCGGCATCCGTTTAATATTTCCGGCGACCGCAAACGGTATATGGGGCAGCCGTTCCGCGGCGGCCAGGAAATCTTCTATCCCTTTTTCCGGGCTGATCCGGCCTACAAATGACACCAGGCGTCCGGGATCATCACCGGATGCCTTTTCGGCAATTGGAGCGATATTCGGGATGACGGTTATTTTTTCCGGAGGAATTCCTCCCGCGATAAACCGGTGGCGTTGGAATTCGGATAACACGATAAACACGTCAACGTAGTCCCCAATGCGTCCGCCGATCCGGGCCGCCGCGTTGCGCGCGGCATAACCCAGGCTTTTAAACAGACTGTTTTCGCAATCCCGGATCACGCACCAGTATTCCTTGCCTCCAAGACACCGCTCGCAGATTTCTCCCCGGGACAGATGCAGTCCGTTTGGGCAAAACAGGCGGTAATTGGGGCAGCGCATCACTACGGGAATCTTGAATTCCTTGAAAACCGGCAGAATGGAAGGAGACAGAAAGGGGTATAAATTCTGGACCAGCGCCGCTTCTATACGATTGTTTTTCAGGAATTCACGCAAGGCGCGCGCCGCCGCGAAACTGTGGATTCCCGAAAAAAAAGCCCCGGCTTTTTCTCTTAATCCCTGAATTTGGGCGGATGATCGTAAAAACCATTTGATCTGATGGCCGTTTTGTTCGAGCAGCCCGGCAATGGCCTCCAGGGCGCGCTCCTCGCCGCTCATGGCGCCGTATTGGTTGTGGGCAATCAGAAATCGCATGGCTGCTGTCAAGCTTTAATTTCCGGACGCTTCCGGCAGGCCGGCAGCCGGATTCCGGCGAAACCGTCCGGCATTTCTCGCCGTTCTCGCCAGAAAAATTTTCTCGCGTTTTTCTCGCAGCCGTAGCCGCGCCTGCTGCACAAAACACATGTGAAGACCCAGAAAGGCGACAAACACGGTGGTGGAAACATTCCATTGCTCGCCGAGGATGGAAAGAGACATGCTGTTCATGGTTCCGGCGGCCAGAGCCGCGGCGCAGGCCAGCCAGACGGGATAAAGGGAATGGCGATACCGGATCAACTCCGCGCCCAGGGCGGAAAAAAATAAAATCCAGCAGCTCACTCCCACCCAGCCCAGGCCGATCAGTGCCCCGAAGAACATGTTGTGGGTATTCGTGCTGTAAATCGATCCGATCTCCCTGGCGCCGATGGCAAAGCCGAATCCTAACACCGGCTGCCGGCCTGAGATATCCCAGTAATCTTGCCAGAGCAGTTTTCTGCCGCGCAGGGTTTCAAGTTGATCGGGATGTTTATCCCGGATCAGAAGATTTTCACGGGTGTCGGTACCCAGTGAGAAAAACAGGATGGTCCCAATGACGAAAAGAATGACGATCAACCCTTTGCGCCGGCTGAACAAAGTGCAGTAGCAGATGCCGAACCAGAAGGACCACCAACTGGCCAGGCTCAGGGATAAAAATACCAGCGCAATTCCGATGCCGCCCTGAATCATTTTTTTGCGATCCTTTTGGGCCCGTCCGGCCAGTATCCATGAAATAAAAAAACAGGCGGCCATCGCCGACGCAGCGCCCAGGGTATTGTTCCGCAAATTTACGATAGACCCGTGATACGCCGTCGATAAGGCAAGGAGCCCTATAACGGACCATAGCAGGATATGGACCTTTCGGATATTTTCATCCCCGCTTGCTGCTGAAGTGCAGAATGCGAGAACCGCCATGGACAGGGCGATTACCTCCACGGCACGGTATAATGAAAACTCCGGGCTGGGCGACCATATGGCCGATATCACCCCAAGGAAATAAAAAAGGAAATAAAATTTGGCCGATGAGTGCCAGATTCGGGGCAAAAGCCTGAATGCGGGCCCGGAAAGCAGTACAATCAATATCAAAACGACAATCCCCATCTGCAATATCGCCATTGTATCCAAAGCCGTATACATTTCCCCGGGTCGGCGACGCATCAGGATGGTGTTTCGGGCAATCCAGAGCATGACGAGGATATAGAGAGACCATATCTGGATATTGGAAGAACTGAACCGAGCGTACCGCCTCCCTCGTGCATGAGAGAGTCCCGGCCGGAAAGCCGGTTGGGCGAATTTGGGAGCAGAAATCTCCTGGTCCGACATATTATTTTGCATTACGAATCATGTTCCTTTTCTGGCCGCTTATCAAAATGACGATGTTGCTGTTTTTCGCGTCAAGGCGATCCGGCAGGCGGAAAGCACGGCTTGCGCCGCCGCCGTTGGCGAATGGGCCGCCACAATTTCCCGGGAGTGCCGGCCCATCTCCGGCAGGCGCTCTCCGGCATCCGCGGCAGCCTGAAGCGCCCGCAATATGTCATGGGTATCCATCGGGTCGAACACCCATCCGTTTAGGCCTTCGTTTACCAGCTCAGGCCAGCAGCCGTTGTATTTGGAACACAGAATCGGCAGACCGCAGGCCATGGCTTCGGGAACCACCAGGCTCCAGTTGTCTTCCAGTGTCGGCATCACGAAAACGTCGGCAGCCGCATAATAAAATGCCAAAGAATCGTATGGAACCGATCCGGCAAATCTTACCCGGGCCAGGCCGTTTCGCGCGACCCTGTCTTTCAGATCCTGTTCCTGGAGGCCGCCGCCGGCGATCAGCAGCGTTCCAGACGCATTATTCTTTTCGAATTGCTCCCAGGCGGAAAGCAGCGCGAAAAGCCCTTTTCGGGGAATCAGCCTGCCGGCATACAGATAAATGGTGCCTTCAGCGTTATGTTTTGTCCGAATGGCCTGCTGTTGAGCCGGGGTCACGGCCGCGGCCTGTTGTTCAAGCCCGCGGGTATCTGCGGCCATATGACCCATGGTGATTTTTTCGGGAG
This sequence comes from uncultured Desulfobacteraceae bacterium, assembly GCA_964598885.1. Lineage (GTDB taxonomy): Bacteria > Desulfobacterota > Desulfobacteria > Desulfobacterales > Desulfosalsimonadaceae > SURF-33. The sequence continues at coordinate 19,643 of CAZRES010000052.1, forward strand.
CCATGCCCAGCCCAACGGTATATTGTTTGGACAAGGTTCCGTTACAGCACATGGCATCGGTGAAATTCAAGACGGTTTTTCGGTAAAGTTTGCGGAACCATTGGGCGGACCGTTCGGTATGAGCCCATCGTTCATAGCAGATGACCAGCGGCATCCGGTAAATGATCCGGCAGACAAGGGCGGAAAGCGTCCATTTGAAAAATCCGTCCGCTACCAGCACATCCGGCCGGATTTTTCGGATTTCGTGAATAAGACCGGGCTGAAACCGCAATGAAACATTACGGTTGGCCATAAATTCGCGGTCTTCCGCGCCGATGCGCCATTCTCCGGTCATGATCACGGCCCGGTCGCCCAGAATTTCTTGCGCTTTGTCCGCCACGCGGGCGGGAACGTAATCGCCGGAAAAAAACAGGTGCAGATTGCCGTCGGTCAGCAGGTCCAGTTCCCGGAAAACGGGAATCCGGTAATCCAGGAAAGAGCGGGTCACCCA
>CAZRES010000053.1:0-19774 GCA_964598885.1 uncultured Desulfobacteraceae bacterium
AAGCTGCAGACACAACAGGCCGGTCAGCCCCAGTCTGGATAATTTCATAAACATTACCTTCATTTTGTTTTTTTTCTCCTGAATGGACCAAAAGGGGTATCTACAATTTCGTATTCATCATCGTCGTCGTCGGCAACTTTCTGGTTCGGCGTTTCCGTCCGTTGTCGCTGGGTCGGAATCCGGGTTTCGGCGTCGGCGCCGCTTTGTTTTGACGGAGGCGGCGCGGGCGCGGGATCGGCACTGATGACCTGGGGGGCGTCCCGTTGCGGGGAAGAAGATGCCCGGCTGGGAGCCGACGCCTTCTGACGCGCTTTTTCCGGGTCATAGAGTCCGATACTGTATTGGGCGGCGCCGTCATTCAACAAAAGCTGTTCCGGCTCAATCCGGGTCACTTGCAGGTTGCTGAGTCTTTGGCCTTCCGTGATCCAGAGGAAATCCCGGTCGCCGGGCTTGCGCGTGGGATTATTAATCAGGGCTTTTTTGACGTCATCGACCACTACGACGCCGTAAAGCACCACCTTTTCACCCGAGATTTTCACTTCTTCTTCCACTATGACGTTTTCAGGCTCGGCTTCGATTTCCGGTACAAAGGTGCGCTCCGGTGAAAAAAGATTCATCTCCACAATGTTCTCGTACTCGGGAGAAGGATCGGGTCGGGCAACGGCGATACCCGCCTTTGGCGGCACGGCTCGGGATTCTTCGGCTATGCGGGGTCGGGCGGGGATGATGCTTTCCGGATCAGGGGTGTCCCAGATCCAGACCCAGCCGGATAGAATCAGAAGCGCCAGGACGCTATTAATAATCCATACTTTTGAAAACAGGACGGTCATCCCGTGCCTCCCTTCTTCCTTATCACTCCCTCCACCGTAACGGTGGACCGGATCGCTCCGTTGCGGGCGGTAACCGACAGAGCCAAACTGACATCGGAGACGATGAGCAGTTTGGCATGGGATTCAATGCCATAAAGCATATCCTTTAACTGGGGGATATCGGAACCAAAGGCAAACCGAACGGGAATCATGGCATAACCGGCATCTTCGGCATCCCGGGTTCGCATGACCTGCATGGTATCGATTTTAATCTTATTGGCGGCGGCAATGGTATCGATGATATTCTGGATCTCCACCGCAGCCAGGGATTCCGTGGCCCCGGGCAGCAAACCGTCTTCCACCCGGGATAATAGCCGGCGCATCCGGGCATGATCCGCGTCGACCTGATCCTTGCGGATCACGACGGCTTGATAGCGACCGATGGTTTCCTGTTTGAGCTGAATATCATCGGATCCCGAAAACACCGGCGTTATGTGGGGATAAAACCGGTAAATGGCGGCCAGGAGAAGCAGCACCGCGCCCCCGATCAGGATGATTTTTCGTTCTTTCGTTATTTCAAATGACGGCAGCATGCAATCTCGTCTTATTGTTTATCCAGGGTCAGACCGATCCGAAACACTTCTTTTCCGTCCCGATCTTTCCGGATGGTGGTTAAAAATTTTACATCGGTAAACAGGGGAGAATCCTCCAGAAGCGGAATGAGGGCCGAAGCCGAATCCGCCTGTCCGGTAAGAGTGACGGTGTCATTGTTCAGGCGAAATTCGCGGAGCCAGGCATTTTCGGGAATTCTTTCGGTAAGCTCCCGCATGACATCCAGCACAAAGCGATTTCCCGGGCGGAGGCCGGACAAAAAGTTCAGATTGGCCCTCATCTGTTCGATCTCGGCTTCTTTTTTTCGGACCACTTCCGCCGCGGACTGGAGCCGCGCGATCTCCTGGTCCAGCCGGGCCAGAGTGGCCCGTCGCGTCAGATAATGATTGCCGGCCCACGCCGCCCCCGATAGCACCAGCGCGACGCAAAGAATAAACATCAGGATCACGCCCCGGCGGTCGGGCCTGCGCCGTCGGTCCGCCGGCATGAATTCCAGCCATACCGGCGCTTTTTGCATGCCTTTCAGAGCCAGCCCAACGGCCGTGACGGCATCTCCGTCAGACAGACCGGGATCTTTGGGAGCGCCGCCAACGGGCTCAAATCGAGAAAGATCGGTCAGGTGCGCTTCCAGGGCCGGGGCGTTCTTGTCTCCATATACTTTAAACCGGATTTTTTCCGCATCCGGGCAAAACGTCCGGCCGGTCTGCTCCAGTTGTGTGGCGGCCAAGGGGAAAATATCGGTCTGCGGATCGGGAAAACGTATGTTGCGGGCATAGACCAGGGCATGATCGCGGACATGAATCAGATCAAGACCGTCCTCTTTCACATGGATAAGGATCACCGGACCGTCGACATCCGGGTACTGATGACAGAAATAATTGACCACTCCGGCCGCCGCAATGGTGATGCCGGAAAAACCAACGTCAAGACGGTCGGAAAGCTGCACCCAGGGGTCCAACTCGGTTTTTTTGAGAACCGCCAGCAAAACATTTATCTTTTCGGCGTCTTTGTCTTCGGAAATAACCTGGCTGTCGAAAGAGACATCATCGGCGGAAAAGGGGACATATTTTTCCATTTCATAGCGCAAGGTGCCCCGCAGATTTTCCCGCACGGTCCGGGGAAACACGATTTCCCGCATGATGCAGTTTTCCCCGGGAATGGCCGCATACATTTGAGCGGCGCTGACCCCGTGCTCACGGACAAACCCGTTGATAAACGCGGCCATATCCGCGGCCGCATCCGACGGATGTTTGCCGGCAGCGATAGAAAAATCCTTTCGGGCGGTCACGCGGACCCCTTTCAACGAGGCCTTTAGAACGACGATACGGATGCCGTCCGGGCTCAGATCAATACCAATGCTGGTATTAAAAAACAACGTCTCTGTCTCCCTTCGATTTTCCGGCCCGGTCTTTTGATCCGGGCATTGGCATTACGCGGGACCGCAATTTAAAGAAATTCTCCATCCAATGCTTCCTCTCCGGCTTCCATGGATACCGGAAACTCAGCGCCGGTTTTCCATTCCACAATTCGATATTGCTTTTCAAGGGTATTATCCAGACGGATCGTGGCCGCGATGGTCTCATAAATGCCGCTTTCCCCTTTTTTACCGGCAGCATAGATGGTGTAATACGCCGACGGCCGGGTATTGAGATAGCGGGAGATGCCGGAAAGTACGTCATTGCCCACAATTTCTGCCAGTTCAGACATGGATTGAAAATCCTTTTCCCTTCGAAATTCCGTAATTTGAGCAGCCATGTCTTCCGTGATCCCGGGCATCGCCGCCCACATGGCCGGCGGTACGGCATTGATATTAAGCCGGTTGAAATCGTCTTTTGTTTTGGCGTTCCGGCGATCCGACGCGTCTTCGGGCGCGACTTTGGGAAAGGCCGTGATCATCCGGTCAATCCCTTCGTAATAAATCTCCGGAGTTACGCCCCGGACCAGCAGCAGCTCCTCCACCGTGTCAAACGGACCGTTCTTGGCCGAATACGGCCGCGGCAGGGACTGATAATATTCATTTTCCGCGCCGTGGAGCCGCCGGAGATCATCGGAATCCCGCCAGTCCATAATGGAATCCACGATGATCTCTTTTTCCTCATCTGCGAGATCAAATTCGGAAAGCATCAGCATCAGCAGGTTCCGGTCCGCCAGATTGATATTGATCCGGCCGCTTTCATTGTCGATCCATGCCGTAACCGTTCCCCCGGCATAGTCCATGGGCGGAATTCGGGTATTAATCCGCCAGAAACCGGATGCCTCTCCGGTGTCGGCGCCGTCGATTTCCGTGGCGTCCGCCGGCGGCGGAGCCACGGTCTGATAAATCATATCGTAAATGACGCTGTTGATGCCGGCCAGGGCAATATAATAGGACTCGGTGGATTCCTTGAAATTGGCCGTGATGGTGACCTGGGTGTTCATGGTACGGCAGAATTCCGCCACGATCACCGACAAAAGCATCAGGACCCAGAGCACCATGATCAGGGCGATGCCGCGATTTGATAGTTGCCTTGTCATGTCAGTTTTCTTCCGGCTCCGCGTAAAACCGCGCCATCACTGCGGCAGCGGGTTCTTTTTCGTTTATCCGCAGACTGATCCGCACCGCGGCGGGCCATTTGTCATGGGTTTCGGGGTCCCAGATCCTCAGCCACTCCCGAACCCCGTCAACAGAGGGACCAAGGTATTCAAAATCGATCTGATGCGCTCCGGCGATCAGTTCGTAAAAAGCCGTCTCCTCCATCACGAATCGTTCTTCTCCGGGCTCTATGTGCACAAGGGACTGCTCGGCCGCCGTCAGGGTCCAGCCGCCGTCATTGTCGGCAATGATCCGATAAATGACGTAAACTTTGCCATGATGGTTTCCCGGCACGATCGATGTCCGGGAAATCAATTCCATGGAGCGATCGTCTCCTCGGAATAAATACGGATCCATCTCCGGCTTTCGAATATTTTCCGGGCAGGCGGCCGCCAGTTGATTTTTGACCAGCGACAGCACGATCTGGAGGCGTTGGTGACTTTCCACATCCCGGGTTCCGGTTTCCCAGGCCCGGGTCCCGATCCGCAGCCCCGCCATGATGATGGTCAGGATCACCCCCATAATGGTAATCGATATGAGCAGTTCCATGAGGGTGAATCCGCTGTCCGCCCGCCGCTGCATCATGGTTTATTCCGTATTCAGCCCCGCCATGGCGGATCGTTCGGCCAGCATCATCGATGTTACGGAAAAGGTTTTTTCCCCGGCGCCATGGGGCCAGTGCACGGCCACCGCTACTTCCACCGGCACCAGGGGAATCTTTTCGGTTTCCGGGTCATCGGATTCGAGCATCGTCACCGTGGCCGTCCAGGCATAGCCGTCATCAAATTCTCCTTCATAGGTCCCGGGTTCCGGATTTTCAGAGAGCAGAAATTCCTCCATCTTTTCCTGTGCATGAAACATGCCATAAAGATAATCCCCCGCAAGCCGGCCGGATGTGAGCCCCCCGGAAAACAGCTGCATGATCACCACAAAGGAGATGGCCAGCACCATCATGGCCACCAGGGTTTCAATAAGGGTGAATCCCCGCCGCCCTGCTATTTCATCAAGCCCCCTGCCGGATGGCGGGAGCATCCACGCCGTCATAAAACATCCCGTCTTTACCGTCATGGCCGTCAAAAGGACCCGCTTTCATCGGCGGTCACCGTCACCATGCCGGTGATGGGATCGATACGGATGCCGTATTGCCGCTTAGTGTCCCCGGCAATCACCAGTTCGCCGCCGCTGGAATTCCCGTTAATGAAAAACGTCACCGCAAATATACCGTTTTCAACGACGTCATCCCCCACCGACGCGCGGCTGACCCGGACGCCGTCCGGCGGCTGATATCGGGTGTCGGACGACATGCGCGCCATCAAGGCCCGATCGGCTGACCCGTCTGGAGGAATTGGTGAAATTACCCGGATTTCATGAGTATCCAGATCAAAAACCGCCGCGTTGCCGATTTTTCTGGATACGGCCTGGCTCCGGCAATTCCGGAGCAGACCGGCGATTTCAGCAGCCGCGGTTTTGACATGAAGATGACCGAAGGGTGCCACAATCCGGGGCACCACGAATCCGGACACCAGGGCCACCATGACCAGCACCACCAGCAGTTCTATCAGGGTAAAGCCGTTTTTCATTGGCCGATATTTTTCCAGTTGACGATATCGGTGTCTTCGTCCTCGCCGCCGGGCTGGCCGTCGGCCCCGTAGGAAATAATGTCAAAATCGCCATGTTCGCCCGGATACCGGTATTCATAGGGATTGCCCCACGGGTCCATGGGAATCTCCTTGGGCAGATAAGGCCCGTCCCAGTTATCCACCCCTTCCGGCTTGACGCGAAGCGCGTTGAGCCCCTGCTCGGTGGTGGGAAACCGCCCCACATCCAGGCGGTAGGTGCCCAGAGCGGTTTCAAAAAGAGCGATCTGGGACTGGGCCGCCTTCTGTTTGGACGTGCCCACTTTGCCGAACATCCGGGGCGCCACCAGAGCCGCCAGCAGCCCCAGGATGATCATGACGATCAGCAGCTCGATCAGGGTGAAGCCGCGTTTGTTTTTTGCCTTTATGAACATGTTATGCACTCCTTATTATTAAAACGGTACCTCATTCATGGAAAACACCGCCATGAGCATGGAAATCACAATAAACCCCACCATCAATCCCATGGCCAGAATCATGGCCGGCTCCAGCAGATTCACGAACCGCTTGATCATGTTTCGCACCGATTTGTCGTAATTGTCGGCCACCTTGAGCAGCATATCATCGAGCTTGCCGGTTTCCTCGCCCACGGCGATCATCTGCACCGCCAGGGGGGGAAAGATCTCGGCCTGCTCCAGGGGCGCCGACAGCGTATCGCCTTCCTTGACCCGGTCATTGACCCGGATCAGGGAAGCGGCAATGGCCTGGTTGGTGATGATCTCCCGGACCAACGACAGGGCCTGGAGAATGGGGACACCGCTGCGGATCAGGGTGCCCAGGGTCCGGGAAAAACGGGCCGCTTCCACGGACCGGATAAGTCGGCCGATCACCGGCGCACGGAACTTGAGACGGTCGAACCACAGTCGGCCGGTCGGCCTCCGGATGTACTGCCGGAACAGTATAATAATCCCCGCCAACAGCCCGACAATCGCCCACCAGTAATCCCGCAGACCGTTGCTGATGCCCAGAAGCACCTGGGTGGACGCCGGCATGGCCTGGCCCATGTCTGCAAAAATCACCGAAAATTTGGGCAGCACAAACGTCAGCATGATGATAATGGACAATCCGCCCACCAGCACCAGAAAGATCGGATAGACCATGGCCGAGGTGATATAATCTTTTAAATCCTGGGAATTTTCAAGAAAAACTCCCAGGCGGTCCAGCACGGCGGGCAAAACCCCGCCGGTTTCACCGGCTTTGACCATATTGACGTATAAGGTGGAAAAATGTTTCGGATATTCCGCCAGGGCGTCGGACAGGGAATTGCCGCTTTCCACATACCGCAGGATCCCGGTCACGATCTGGCGGAACCGGTCGTTTTCCGATACCTGAATCAGGATATTCAACGCCTTGTCCATGGGAAGACCGGCTTCCAGCAGGGCGCAGAGATCCTGGGTGAAATACATGACATCCCGGGATGTTACCCGTTTGAACAGGGTCGATACATCAATGGAACGGTTTAAACCGAAGCCCGTCGCGCTGCTTCTGGAAACCGCCACCCGGATGGGAATGAGATTCATGCCGTGGAGCCGGGCCACCACGTCTTTTTCCAGGGCCGCTTCCATGGTCCCGGAAACGATTTTTCCGCCGGCATCGGTGGCCTTATATATAAAGGACGGCATGGGTTATCGCTCCAGAGTGACGCGCAGGACTTCCGACGGAGTGGTGACCCCCTGTCGAACCTTTTCCCACCCGTTCTGGCGCAGGGTGACCAGCCCTTTTGAAAGGGCTGTTTCCAGGATCTGCTCGGAATCCGCGCGCTCGGAGATTTTCCGGCGAATGGCGCCGCCCACGGGCAAATACTCGAAAATAGCGGTTCGCCCCATATAACCGGTGTGCCGACAATGGTCGCATCCCTTGCCGACGAAAAACTGAATATCGCCCGCTTCATCGGAAGATATGCCCATGGCTTCCAGATATTTTTCCTCCGGCGGCGCCGGTGATTTGCAATGAACGCATATCACCCGCACCAGCCGCTGTGCCAGCACGCCCAGCAGGGTGGAACTCAGAAGGAATCCTTCCACCCCCATGTCGAGCAGGCGGCTGATGGCGCCCACCGCGTCGTTGGTGTGCAGGGTGGAAAAGATCAGATGCCCGGTTAAAGCCGACTGGATGGCGATTTCCGCGGTTTCCCGGTCCCGGATTTCCCCCACCAGAATAATATCCGGGTCCTGGCGCACAATGGCCCGCAGCCCATTGGCAAACGACAGCCCGATCTTGGGGTTTACCTGGATCTGGTTGACCCCGCGCAGATAATACTCCACCGGGTCCTCTAAGGTAATGATCTTGTTTTCCGGGGCGTTGATCTTGGCCAGGGACGTGTACAGGGTGGATGTCTTGCCGGAGCCGGTGGGCCCGGTGACCAGGATCATGCCGTAGGGCTGGGTGATCAGACGCATGTATTCCGCCATAAGGGAGTGCGGAAATCCCAGGGCCTCTAAATCCAGAATCAGCATTTCCCGGTCCAGGACCCGCATGACCAGGCTTTCCCCGAACAGGGTGGGGATGGTGGAAATCCGGAAATCGATTTCCCGGCTGGCGATTTTGAGCTTGATCCGGCCGTCCTGGGGAAGGCGCCGTTCGGCAATATCGAGATTGGCCATGATCTTGACCCGGGAGATAATGGCCGCCTGGAGCCGCTTGGGCGGCGACTCGATATCGTGAAGCACCCCGTCGATGCGGTACCGGACCTTGAATTCATTTTCAAAGGGTTCGAAATGGATATCGCTGGCCCGGGATTCCACGGCCCGCAGAATCAGGCGGTTGACCAGTCGGATAATGGGCGCCTCGGAAGCCAGATCCCGCAGATGGGCCACGTCATCGCCGCCTTCCCTGGATATTTCATAAATATCCTTGCCGGCCTCCTCGATAATCATCTCCAGGGACTGGGTCCCCACCCCGTAGAGCCGCTCAATGGCCTCGATGATATCTTCGGCATCACCGGCGCGGACATCGATATCCACATCATAGCCCAGCCGGAGAGCGTCGATGGTCCGGAAATCATCCGGATCCGCCATGGCAATGGCCAGGGTTTTATCCCGCAGATGCAGCGGCACAAACCGGGACTGTTTCATGAACTTGATGGAGAGCTTGTCCAGCACCACCGGTTCGGACGGATATTGATCGTGTGCTATTTTTTCCATGGTTACCTGTGTAAAAAATTATCGCCGGCAATCGTTCCTGTTGTATCCATTGTTTAAGTCCATGTAAATGGATGCAATTTCCATACCTTCCGGATCATCTGCCAATGGTTTATCAATGCTGACAAACCGTGTCAACGGTTTGTCAGCGGCCTCTTCATCCGCCGCTTTTCCCCTTGACAGTCGTCTGTAATTATTTCAATATAATATCATTTAAACGAAGTTTCGGATTCTTATAATCTCAATCGCTGTTCCGGGTAAAAACAACATGAGTCCTCAAACACCCCGAGATACCGGCAACGTTTCCACGGATGAAACCTTTATCACCATCACGGTGTTTGAAAACGCCGTGGAAGCCCAGCTTGTGACATCCATACTGAAAGAGCGCGAAATACGCCATCGAATTCGCTCCCATCACGACACCGCCTATGACGGACTTTTCCAAACGCAGAAAGGCTGGGGCAATCTGGAGGCGCCAGAGCACCTGCAACCGGAAATCATGGAAATTATCGACCATGTCAGATCAGAAGCGGCGCGTGTGACCGATGATCCCATTTCTGATGAAAACGCCAACGATTTCGAACCTGAACAAGGAGGCCAATGATGAATATGTCAGATGATGATCGCCAGAAATTCGAACAGGCCCTTGAGATCGGCAGACCCCCCAATATCGTTCAACTGTTCCCCCATTCCCGCGCCCTGATCGTTTCCGGCCGGTTTATCGACCGGGCCATGCTGCAAAAAGGAAAAGCCATGACCATCGCCGCCAACGGCCGGAGCTATTTTGTGATCCGGGGCGCGCTTTTGGCGGCCCAGCGGGCCAACGCGGCCATCATCATCGAAATCGCCAAATCCGAAGGCGGGGCCAAGGCCTACTGCGCGGTCAACTACTGGAATATCGCCCGGATCGTCGACAGCCTCTGCAACGAACTCAACATCACCGTTCCGGTGGCCGTGCACGCCGACCATTACGGAATTAAGAGCGACAACGATCTTGAATCCGCCAAAATCGAAATCCCCACCCTGTTTGAGGCCGGGATGACCTCCATTGCCATCGACGCCTCCCACCTGCCCGACGACCAGAACCTGCTGGCCAGCATTGCACTGCATTCCCTGGTGCCCGAATGGGCCGGCTATGAAACCGAAGTCGGCGAAATCAAGGGAAAATCCGGTCTTTCCACGGTGGAAGAAGCGCTTTTTCTGATCCAGGGCCTTAACGCCCACGCCATTTTTCCGGACTGGATCGCCTTAAACAACGGCACCACTCACGGCATTGAAGCCGCTTCCGAAGGCATCCAGACGGAACTGACCGCGGAAATTCACCAGGCCCTGGAACCCTACAAGGTTTCCGGCGCCCAGCACGGTACATCCGGAAACAGTTCCGATCGTCTCCGGCAGATCGCCCGGCAAACCCGCACGACCAAAGCCAATGTGGCCACGGCCCTGCAGATGATCTCCTGGGGCATTGAAGTCAACGATTATGGAAACGCGATTCTTGATAGGGACGGCAACTTTAAAAAAATTCCGGAACAAGGCGTCACCGATGATGTCTGGGAGCAGATGATCGCCTATGCCCAGGCCGCCAAGTTAAAAGCCGGCGACTATAAAAAACTCAACATCGCCTTTGAAAACCGGCTGCTGGCTCAACCGGCCCCCATTCGGGAGCGCATGACCGAGCGGGTGGCCTCTTTTGTTTACGGCATACTGGTCAATGTGTTCAATGCCGGCGACACCGCCCCTCTGGTTCTTGACGCCGTTCTGGAGGCCGGCTCCCATGATCCCGGTCCCAAGGCGTCCCGGATCGAATCGCCCGACCAGTGGACCCGGGATAAAATTATAGAGCGGGCTGCATCCATTACCTCCGACAAGGGGCCGGCCGGGGACTTCGAAGATTAATTCAATGGGCATCTTTGAACAGAAAATGAGATACAATTTTGCGAAGTAAAACCTGTTGTCATTATTGCGGAAATCGCTTAATCATAAAGTCATGGGAGGGTCGGGACCGGCTGTATTGCCAATCCTGTATTCTCCCTATTTACGAAAATCCCATCCCCGCCACCTGCCTGGTGACCATTGATGCGCAAAAACGGGTCCTTCTGGTCAAGCGGAGCGTGGAACCCAAAAAAGGATTCTGGTGCCTGCCCGGCGGCTTCATGGAACTCGGCGAAACCCCTGAAGGCGCGGGATTACGGGAATTGCGGGAGGAAACCGGACTGACCGGCCAAATCGACATGCTGCTGGGCGTGCTGACCCATCCAAGCCGCAATTACGATACCGTCCTCATGACGGGTTTTCTGGTCCGGTCGTTTACGGGGGAACCGGTAGCCGGAGATGATGCGGAGGCGGTAAAATGGTTTGCCCTGGATCAACTGCCGGAAATCGCCTTTGCGAGTCATACACAATTTATCAAATTATATACCACGGCTTATGTCCATACCGACCCATCAGGTTCATAATGTCCTGGCCGCCTACGCCAGACGTCTCCATGAGCGGCGTTCCGCCGGATATGATGAAAATACATCAAAACCGGAAAATTTCGGCGAACGGCGCCGGGCCCTCATTCAGAAAATGACGCGCCATTTTATCGACAAGGCCATTGGCCAGCATTCACAAAAAAACCCTCAGGAGCAGGCAGCCTTGCGCCGCAAATCCATTGCCGAAGATCAACTGGTTTATCATGAACTGGAAGCCGGCCGTAAAACCATCCGACTCTGCCCGGCCCGACGGCCCTAATAATTGCAAAAACAAAGCGGATTCAGGATGGTTGCTTCCACTCTTCGCGAATGGCCGCCATCCGCTCATGAAATGATTGCCGGGCGCTTTCCGGAATCAGTCGGACCATTTCCCTTGACACCGCATGCACGGCCGGCGCCAGCCGTGATCTGGCGATCATATCCGCGCCGCCGGCCGGCAGAAAATTAACCAGTACCACCAGAAGCAGCGATACGATAAGCGCTCCCTTGACCGCCCCGAAAACTGCGCCGAAAATCCGGTCCAGCACGCCCAGCAGCATCATCTTTACAAGGAGCCGCACCAGCATCCCCAGCCCGATAATGAGCAGTGTTATCGCGCAGAATACGATGATAAAGGCCGTGATATCACGATAGGCGGGATCGCTGATCCATGGTTCCAGCAGGGACGACAAATGCCCGTAATACCCGTAGGCGGTGTAAAATCCGACCAGCAGGCCGATGATGCCGGCTACTTCGCGGATAAAACCCCGAAAGATCCCTCTGATGATGGTATACCCCATCAAAACAATGATGGCGATGTCGAAAGGATTTATTGACTCCATGAAATTAATAATTATCTTAACCCATTATCAACATCAAGAAAATTCTTGTGTTTTTACCGTAACCTTGTAGATTTTAGCCTAAAACAGGACGGCTGATTTCGTACGGAATCCGATTTTCTGACTTCGAGAATTTTTAGGGAAGAAAATCGAATTGTTGCGATTTTTTAAAACCAGCGGAATCAAATGGAATGGACAGTAAAACCTGATGACCGGAAACAAGACACGCGAGCGCGTTGAACTGGAATTTGCCGATGCCGGCCTGGTCCGGGATCTTTTCGGAGAACTCAACTGCAATCTCAAACGGATTGCTGAAGCGACCGGGACGGAGATCCAGGCAAGGGGCAGCACTGTTTCCATCTACGGCGACGCCATTGCCGCGGATCTTGCCCGAAACATCCTCGGCCAGCTCTACGGCCTGATATCCGAGGGTTATCCGGTCTATCCCCGGGATGTGGAATATGCCGCCAGCATTTTAAGCCGGGATCATTCCGTTAAAATCAGGGATATTTTCATGGACGCGGTCTATATCACGTCCAAAAAACGCACCATTACTCCCAAAAGCCCCGTGCAGAAAGAATACATCGATGCCATCCGCCAGTTTGACATCGTATTCGGCATCGGACCGGCCGGCACCGGCAAAACCTATCTGGCCATGGCCATGGCCGTGGCGGCGCTGGCCAAAAAACAGGTCAACCGGATCATTCTGACCCGGCCGGCCGTGGAAGCCGGGGAAGCCCTTGGGTTTCTTCCCGGAGACCTGGCGGAAAAGGTTAATCCCTATCTGCGGCCCCTCTATGACGCCCTGCACGATATGATGAATTTTGAAAAAGCCGCCAACCTGATGCACCAGAATGTCATTGAAGTGGCGCCGCTGGCCTTTATGCGGGGAAGAACTCTTAATGATTCCTTTATCATTCTCGATGAAGCCCAGAACTCCACCACCGAGCAGATGAAGATGTTTCTTACCCGGATCGGTTTTAATTCCAAAGCCGTGATCACCGGAGACGTCACCCAGAGCGATCTTCCCAGCCATCGGGCGTCAGGTCTGATTGAAGCCCGGGAAATTCTTCACGGAATCGACGATATCCGTTTTGTCTTTTTTACCCGGCATGACGTGGTGCGTCACCGGCTGGTCCAGAAAATCATCAACGCTTACGAACAAAAGGCGGCTGAAACCGATAAATAAAAGCTGCCCGAGTCACTATTGACGCGGATATTTCCATCTTGCATCTCCCCCCATTCCTTGATATTTCCTTGACCATGCAACACGGAAAATCCGTAAAACACCATTTAAATTGAATAAATATGATTCGACTGTCATCCAAACCTATCGATATCAGCATTAAAAAAGGCATCTCCGCCGATACGTGGAGCCTGGCGCTCATCCTGCTGATCCTGACAGTGCTTTCCACCCTGATTCTGTTTCCCCGACTGATGGTGGTGCACACTCCCTATCAGGTCGGGGAGATTGCGGACAAAGACATCAAGGCGCCGTCCGATCTGGTGATCGAAGATACGGAAGCTACCGCATTGAAGCGCCGGCAGGCCCGAGAGGAAATTCTTACCGTCTATGATTATGACACCAAACTGCTGCCGAACCTCACGCATCAGATCCGCGACGCCTTCACGCTCGCCCGGGACATCATGGAAGCTCCTCCGACTGCGGAAGTCGGCGAAGACAATTATGCCAATGAGTTGCAATCCCGCATAAACGCGGCAAAACCGCAGTTTGAAAAAACTCTCGGCATTCCGGTAGATGATGGGGCGTACGGCATCCTCATCAGACAAAAATTTTCCCGAAAAATTTCCGATCTGATCATCAGCATCCTGTCTCAGATTCTAAACAACGGCGTCGTGATGAACAAGGATCTGATGATCCAGGAAAACCCCAACGGGATCATATTGAAAAGCAGCAACATCGATTCGGAAAGGGTCATTCAGAACTTACGGCAGTTTTACAGTCCGGATCAGGCCAAAACCATGGTCCGCGTCATTGGTGAACCGATTTTAAAAGGCGTGGATTATACTCTGGTCAACCTGATCGTTGATTTTACCCAGCGGCTGATCCAGCCCAATATCATTTTAAACCGGGCCGAGACCCAGCAGCGAAAACAGGAGGCGGAAGCCGGGGTTCAGCCCATTTTATTTAAAATTAAAAAAGGCGAGATGATCCTTCGGGAAGGCGATCGGGTCTCCGAAGATCATATGGTCAAACTAAGCGCTCTTCTGGAACAAACCGGCAAACAGCAGATGATTGAAAAAAGCATCGGCACGGCGCTGATCATTCTTGCCCTGTTTATCATCACCTACCTGATCCACCTGAAATATCAGAGCGATATTCTGTATTATCGCAATAAACAATTGATTTTTATCGGATCTATTCTGATCTTTTCCCTGCTGATACTGAAGCTCTCGGTGTCACTTGGGCATAACCTGACCCCGGACGCGCCGGTAAACATCGCGCCGGAATCGGTTTTCTTTGCGATTCCCATCCCGGCCGGGGCCATGACCATCTGCCAGTTTCTCGGATTTAACATTGCCTTTCCTTTTGCCATTGTTCTGGCCCTGATTTCCGGGATGCTCTTTGAGGCCAGCTATGAATTTTCCCTGTTTTTCATCTTAAACGGCATCATGGGCGCCTTTTTGGTCCGGGACTGCAAAGATCATAAAGGATTTATCAAAGCCGGGGGACAACTGGGATTATTTAACATGGCGCTGGCCACGGTGATCAGCATTTACATGGTCGATTTTTCCGGATTTAAGTTGTTGTGGGACTGGACGTTTGCCTTTGCCGGGGGGGTGACCGCCGGGATCATCACCGCCGGCATCGCGCCGCTGATGGAAATGGCATTCGGGTATACCACCAAAAGCTCCCTGCAGGAACTGGCCAATCTGGATCAGCCCATGTTGCGCCGGCTCATGCTGGAAGCTCCCGGTACCTATCATCATTCGGTTATTGTCGGTTCCATGGCCGAGGCTGCGGCGTCGGAAATCGGGGCCAACCCGCTGCTTGCCAAAGTTTCCGGGTATTATCATGATATCGGAAAACTCAAAAATCCTCTTTATTTCATTGAAAATCAACGAAACGGAAAGAATATTCACAATAAACTGGCCCCGTCCATGTCCTGCCTGGTCCTGGTCTCCCATGTAAAAAACGGCGTGGAAATCGCCCGGGAGAAAAAGCTGGGGCAGCAGATCACCGACGCCATCATGCAACACCACGGCACCACGCTGATTTCGTTTTTTTATGAAAAAGCCAAAAAAACCCAGAAAGACCAGGCCGTCAATATCGACGACTTCCGGTATCCGGGCCCCAAGCCCCAGACCCGGGAAACCGCCCTGGTCATGCTGGCCGACGTGGTGGAAGCCGCGGCACGGACATTGGAGCAGCCGACTCCGTCACGCATTCAAGGGCTGGTCCAGCAACTGATCAACAAGCTTTTTTCCGATCAGCAGCTGGATGAATGTCCGCTGACCCTTAAAGATCTCCACAATATCGCCAAAAGTTTTAATAAAATTTTAAGCGGCATCTATCATCACCGGATCGAATACCCGGACACGCAACCGCTTGCTGAAAAAAAGGAAAAAAATGGCCATATTGATCGACAACCGGCAGCGCCGGAAAAAACCGACGCTGAAACGGATTCGGAAAGCAGCCCAAGCACTCTTAAACGCCTTGGGCAATCCTGAGGCCGAACTGTCCATTGTGCTTACCGATGATGTCCGGATCGCCGAACTGAACAAGGCCTATCTGGACCGGGAAGGCCCGACCAACGTGATCGCCTTTCCCATGAAAGAAGGCGATTATGCCGATGTCGCCCCGGATCTGCTGGGAGACGTGGTGATCTCCACGGACCGGACCGCCGCGGAAGCCGCCGAGCTCGGCGTCTCCTACCAGGATCGGTTCGATTTTCTTCTGATTCACGGCATCCTTCATCTTTTGGGATATGATCATGAAACATCACAAGCCGATGAAAAAATCATGGACGCGAAAACCGATGAACTGTTTGCACTGATCAAAATGACAGAAAGAGAGGAGACAAATGGCGGGACTGGCAGTTAATGTGGATCATGTGGCAACCCTGCGGCAAGCGCGAAACGCCCGGTTCCCGGACCCGGTGGCCGCGGCCGTGCTGGCCGAACTGGCCGGGGCGGACGGCATTGTGGTGCATTTAAGGGAAGACCGGCGTCACATCCAGGACAGAGACGTTGGCTTGCTGCGCAAGACCGTCACCACCAAACTTATTCTGGAAATGGCGGCCACCAAAGAGATGGTCGCCATTGCGGCCGATATCAAACCGGATCTGATTACCCTGGTGCCGGAAAAACGGCAGGAACTCACCACCGAGGGCGGCCTGGACGTCATGGCCAACAAAGCGGCCCTTACAAAAACCATCAACACCCTCCATGACCAGAACATCCCGGTCAGCCTGTTTATTGATCCTGCCCCGGATCAGATTCGCGCGACAAAAGAGGTCGGCGCGGATTTGATTGAAATCCACACCGGCCTGTTCTGCGACGCGCCGAATACGGCCGCACAGGACCGGGCCTTTGCCGATATCATCGAGGCGGCCCGTACGGCCCGGCAGCTTAATCTCGGGGTCAATGCCGGACACGGATTATGTTATAACACGATCAAAAAATTCAAAGGCTTAAATGAAATCGATGAATTCAGCATCGGTCACAGCATCGTGGCCCGGGCCGTGCTGGTGGGAATGGAAAAGGCGGTGGCCGAAATGGCCCGCCTGGTCCGGGAGCTTTAATTCATGGATATTTTAACCGCAAGTGAAATGCAGGAAATGGACCGGGAGACCAGTCAGAATTTCGGCCTGCCCGGCCGGGTCCTTATGGAAAACGCCGGGAGGGGGGTTTTTCAGGTCTTGATGGAAACCTTCCCGGACGCGTTCCACGGCGGCGTGGCCGTTGCCGCGGGTCGCGGAAACAACGGCGGCGACGGATTTGTGGTGGCCCGCTACCTGGCGACATACGGCATTCCCGTCACCGTCTATCTGTTATCGGAAGCCAGCCGTTTGAAGGGGGACGCGAACGACAATTTCAACCTCCTGACCCATCTGAATGTAACGATCCGCGAACTCCCGGACATGGACGCCTTTTTCCGGTTTCAGGATGAAATGGCCGGCCATGCTCTCTGGATCGACGCGATCCTGGGCACCGGTCTGACCTCGGAAGTGGCCGGATATTTCAAATCGGTCATCGAATTTATCAATGGTCTCAACCGGCCGGTCCTGGCCGTAGATATCCCTTCCGGCGTACATTCGGATACCGGCGCCGTCTGCGGGACCTGCATTCGCGCCGCCGGCACCGTGACTTTCGCTTACCCGAAAATCGGGCACTGCATCCATCCGGGGGCGGCGGTCTGCGGGATCATTCATGTCATCGATATCGGTATTCCCAGCCACATCGCCGCCCGGGTCGGCCCCCGGCAGCATCTCATGACGACCGCCGCCATAAAAACGGTTTGGCGGCCCCGGCCCGACGACGCCCACAAGGGCCGAACCGGCCATCTGCTGGCCGTTGCCGGCGGAATCGGTAAAACCGGCGCTGCCGCCCTGTGTGCGCTTTCCGGGCTCCGGTCCGGGGCCGGGCTGGTGACCCTGGCCGTGCCGGAAACCCTTTACCCCATGGCCGCTGCCCATGACCCTGAAATCATGACCGCCCCCATTCCCGACAATGGCACGTCCCTGTTCTCGGAATCCGGTTTTGAACCTCTCATGGCCCTGCTGGAGGGTAAGCGAGTCATCGCTCTGGGACCGGGCATCGGGACGGATCCGCGCACCCGCGACCTGATGAACCGCCTGATCGCCCAATGCGCCATTCCCATGGTCATCGATGCCGACGGCATCAATATCATTGCCGAAAATCCGGAAATTCTTATAAAACGGCGGGCCGACATCATCCTGACGCCCCATCCCGGCGAAATGGGCCGACTGGTCAACACCACGCCGGCGGATATTCAATCGGACCGGATCGGACACGCCCGGGGGTTTGCGGAAAAATATCGGGTTACTCTGGTATTAAAAGGCGCCCGCACGGTCATTGCCCGGCCGGACGGCCATGTTTATATCAATTCCACGGGAAATTCGGGCATGGCCTCGGCCGGCATGGGAGATGTGCTCACCGGAATCATCGCCGGATTCATGGCCCAGGGGTATGGGCCCGATGAAGCGGCCCGGCTCGGCGTTTATCTCCATGGAGATGCCGCCGACGCCGTTGCCCGGGAAAAAGGCCCCATGGGTTACATTGCCGGAGACGTCATGGCCGCCCTTCCCGACGCCATGGCCCGGCTCACGACAGCCGGAACCAAAACGGCCGCCCGCGGCATCCTGGCCGCCAAACTTTTCTCCTGAAGGCGGCCGCAAGAACGGGGAACCATCAAAGCCATGGATACCATCCGCCTGATCAGCAAAAATCCGGAACAGACCCGGGCCATCGCCGAAACCATCGGACGCCGCCTGGTATCAAAAACCGTAATTTCTCTGGTCGGAGACCTGGGAGCCGGCAAGACGGTCTTTGTCCAGGGCCTGGCCCGGGGATTGGATGTGGCTGAATCATGGCCCATCACCAGCCCCACCTACACCCTGATCAATACCTATTCCGGCCGGATTCCTCTGATGCATGCCGATCTCTACCGTCTGTCCGGCCCGATGGATTTTGAGGAAATCGGCGGCTACGACCTGGAAGCCGAAAACGGCGTTCTGGCCGTAGAATGGGCCGACCGCCTGCCGGCCGGCGATCTGGTCGCGGGCATGACCATCCATATCGACATCCTCGATGATGACCACCGGGAACTGACCCTAGTTTTTTCTGGACGCGCTTCCAGTGATCTGTTAAATCAGCTCAAACTTGATTTACAGGAGACAACACAACCATGGCACTGATCGTACAAAAATACGGCGGCTCGTCCGTCGGAGACCTGGAACGGATCAAAAACGTGGCCCGCCGGGTGGCCAAAACCGCCGACAGCGGCAATGACGTGGTGGTCATCCTGTCGGCCATGAGCGGCGTCACCGACAATCTGATCCACACCGCGGAAAAAATCACCGATTTTCCGGATAAGCGGGAAATGGACGTGCTTCTGGCCACGGGCGAACAGACCACCGTAGCCCTTATGGCCATCACCCTGGCATCCATGGGATACAAGGCCCGATCCCTGCTGGGATATCAGGCCGAAATTCTGACCGACAGCCGGTCCACAAGAGCCCGGATTCTCGATATCAAAGCCACCCGCATCAAGGAACTGCTGGCCCAAAACACCATCGTCATCGTGGCCGGGTTCCAGGGAGCGGACGCAGCCGGGGACATCACCACCCTGGGCCGGGGCGGATCGGACACGTCGGCCGTTGCCGTGGCCGCGGCCATCAAGGCCGATGCCTGCGAAATCTACACGGATGTGGACGGCGTTTATACGGCCGATCCCAATATCTGCAAAAAAGCCAAAAAAATGCAGCGCATCGCCTATGAGGAAATGCTGGAAATGGCCAGTCTCGGAGCCAAGGTGCTCCAGATCCGGTCCGTTGAATTTGCCATGAAATATAATGTCCCGATCCACGTGCGATCGTCTTTTAATGAGGAGGAAGGAACAATGGTGGTGAATGCTGACGCCAATATGGAAAAAGTCGTGGTCTCCGGTGTGACCCACAACAAGAACGCGGCCCGCATCACGATGCGCAACGTGCCGGATGTGCCGG
>CAZRES010000054.1:0-14052 GCA_964598885.1 uncultured Desulfobacteraceae bacterium
AAAAAGCGAGGTTTGACATGGCGCAACGAGGATTAAACAAGGTGATGCTGATCGGTCGGCTCGGCAAGGATCCGGAAATCCGGTACGCCCAGAGCGGGACGGCGGTGACCAATTTCACCCTGGCCACCAACGAGGACTGGATGGACAAGGCATCGGGCGAGAAAAAGGAAAAAACCGAATGGCACCGGATCGTGGCCTTCGGCAAGCTGGGCGAGATCTGCGGCAAGTATCTGACCAAAGGCAAGCAGGTCTATGTGGAAGGCCGGCTTCAGACCCGATCCTGGGAGCAGGACGGCGTGACCCGTTATACGACCGAGATCGTGGCCGACCAGATGCAGATGCTGGATGCCAAGGGCGCCGGCGAAGGCGGCAGCGGCTATCGCTCCGGCGGCCAGGCGGGCGCGGACCAGGGTTCCTCCTACGGTCAGTCTTATGACAATATGGATGCCGGTCCCGGCCCGGAACCATCGTATCCGTCCTCCGGCCCCGGCGGCGGCTCCGACGGCATGGATGACGATATTCCGTTTTGATTGTTTTATGTGGAGGCAGGCATGAGCGATGACCCCGGGAAAATGCGCGTGATGATTTTTACCCGCAACTTTGAGATCAAAGGGGATCTGCATATTTACGACGGGGTCCGGCTGACCGATTATATTAATGAATCCAGATCATTTATCGCGGTTACCGATGCGGCGGTGAAGCAGCGGGGCGAAGAATCGTCCGTGAAAACCTCGTTTTTAAATGTCAGCAAAGACGATATTGAAATCATTTTTCCCGAGGACGCATTGATTTCGGACGCGTCCTGATGGCGCGGCGCTCAGAAATGCTGCGGATGGTGCAATGGCAAAACTAGATAAAATATTTGCCGCCGCCGTGGACGCCCGGGCATCCGATATCCATATGGTCACCGGCGAGCCCATTGTGATCCGGCATCTGGGGCGGCTGCACAAGCTGTTCCATGCGCCGGTGACGCCGGCCCAATGCCGGGATCTCCTGTCGGAGCTGTTGACCGATTCCCAGCAGCAACGCCTTGAACAGAATTCCCAGCTTGATTTTGTCTACGATGTTCCCGGCGCCGGCCGGTTCCGGGGCAGCGCCATGCAGCACCAGCGGGGACTGAGCGCTGTTTTTCGCGTGATTCCACCGGAAATACCGTCCATCGACTCCCTTGGCCTGCCCGAGGTCATCAAGCGCGTCCTTGACAATCACCAGGGGATCATTCTGGTTACCGGCGCCACCGGGCACGGCAAATCCACCACCCTGGCGGCCATGATCGACTATATCAACGAAACCCGCTCCCACCACATTCTAACCGTGGAAGATCCCATTGAATTTGTCCATCCGTTCAAAAAAGGCGTGGTCAATCAGCGCCAACTGGGCGCCGATACCCTGACGTATGCCAACGCCTTGCGAGGCGCCCTGCGCCAGGACCCGGATGTGATTATGGTGGGCGAACTAAGGGATCTGGAAACCATGTCGTTGGCCATCACCGCCGCGGAAACCGGGCATCTGGTCATCGGGACCCTGTCCACCTCCAGTGCGCCCAAAACCATCGAGCGGGTGATTGATTCCTTTCCTGCCAAGGAGCAGAACCAGATCCGCACCATGCTCAGCGAAGTGCTCAAGGCCGTGATCACCCAGCGCCTGGTGCCGTCCGCAGACGGCGACCGCATGGTTTTGGCCTTGGAAATTTTAATCGGGACCCTGTCCATGGCCAATCTCATCCGGGATGCCAAGACCTTCCAGATTCCGTCCATGATTCAAACCCGGAAAAAAGAGGGCATGCAGCTCATGGATGATTCGCTGATGGCCCTGGTGCAGGACGGCAGAATTTCCGCCAAAGACGCCATGGCCAACGCGGCCAAGCCCGACAGATTCAGGCAGTATGTATAACATGAAACCATTGCATGCATATTTCACTGAAATGGAAGCCCGGGGCGCCAGCGACCTGCATATGGTCATCGGCCTGCCGCCCATGATCCGGGTTTCCGGAGAGCTGGTTCCCCTGGAGCATCCGGTCCTGACGTCCGAAGCCAGCAGGCAGATTCTGTTTGATATCCTCACCCCTGAGCAGCAGGCCCGGGTGGAGGAACACCGGGATTTCGACATGGCTTATGAACTCGAGGGGGTGGGCCGGTTCCGGTGCAATTATTTTTATCAGCATCGCGGGCTCGGCGCGGTGTTCCGGATCATCCCCACTCAAATTCTGACATTAGACGATCTGGGGTTACCCAGGGTGCTGACGACCATCGCCGACTACACCAAGGGGCTGGTCCTGGTGACCGGTCCCACCGGCAGCGGCAAATCCACCACCCTGGCAGCCATGATCGACTATATCAATGAGACGCGGGACGCTCATATCATCACCATTGAAGATCCCCTGGAATTTGTGCATCAAAATAAAAAATGCCTGATCACCCACCGGGAGATCGGCACCCATGCCAACAGTTTCGAAGAGGCGCTGAAAGTCGCCTCCCGGGAAAACCCCGATATCATTCTGGTGGGGGAAATGCGGGATCTGGAGACCATTTCCCTGGCCCTGACCTGCGCGGAACTGGGCATCCTGGTGTTCGGGACCCTGCACACCAACAGCGCCTCGCGCACCATCGACCGGATTATCAATGTGTTCCCATCGGATCAGCAGGCCCAGATCCGGACCATGCTTTCCGAGTCCCTCCGGGCGGTCATTGCCCAGCAGCTTGTGAAAACCAAAACCGGCGGCCGGTGCGCGGCCAATGAAGTTCTGCTGGGATCAACGGCCCTGGCCAACATGATCCGGGAAGGAAAAATCTCCCAGATCAGCTCCATCATGCAGACCGGCACTGCCTCGGGCATGCAGAGTATGGACGCGCATCTGGCCCGATTGGTGCGGGAAAGCAAGATCACCAAACCGGCGGCCTATGAAAAAGCCATCGATAAATCATTGTTTTTATAGATTATAAACAGGAGCAACTTCAACCCCAATGGGAAAGCCGGATTTTACGGAACTCAACAACGCCGCCCAGGAGCTGTTCGGGCAAATGGCTTCATCCGATACCGCGTCGTCGGAAAGTTCCTTTGTGGATGAACTGGCCCAGTTAAACAACTGGCGCTTGAATCTTCTGGAATTTGCCTGCAATCTGGGGGCGCTGCTGGACGGATACCGCTACACCGGCGTCTCCGCCAAAACCCGGGTCCTGACCGGCTCCCTGATGGAAAACATCAGCGCCCTGGCCGCCGTGCCCACCCGAACCGGCGATAAAAAGATCGTCATCCGCCACCGCGGCCTGAGCGGGGCCGCCAGAAGCAATGAAAAGGATTTTTTTACCATCGATTACGTGGTATCCGTGGGCGATTGCGTCATGGACAGCCAGCAGCTTCGATACCTGGTCCAGTTCGGCATCATGGACGCCGGAGAACTGGGGCAGAAACTGGGACAGACATTTTCGTTTTTTCACGCCGCCGATATCTACAGCCTCGAAATCTTCTACCAGGACTGGGGGCCAGCCGATCAACAGCGCTTCACCGACGCGCTGACGTCCTGGGGCCGATATTTATCGGCTCGTCAAAAGGGCCCGGACGTGGTGACCGATGAAAACAGCCGGCCCGATCCAAATCTGTCCATCCTGGCGGGATTAAACAGGATTCCCGCGGAAAAATTTCAGTCACTGATCGGCAAAGTCCATCGTCTTATGGATCAAAACAACGCCCGGGAAAAATTCAAAAATGCCGAAAGCATCTATGACGCGATCTTTTTTATCGATGATTTGAAAGCAAAGCTGATTCCTTCCCCTATTGAAATCAACAACAATCGCTATATCCGGATGTGGCGCCGGTGTTTTGACGACGCCGGCCGATTTATCCGGGCTCGGTTCACCCAGCACCGGAGTCTGTTTTTAACATGGGAAAACGCCTTTTACGTGTTCTGGGTGGATTTGAAATCCGTTGCCGTTGCCGACGACCGGGAGGCCATACTAAACTCCATCGTGCGGTTTATCGCCGAGAGCCGGTCGCTGGATGAATACATGGATTATATTCTCAAGGATTTCTATTACTATCCCCTGCATCTGCATTTTTCCGATCGGGACGCCCTGTTCATGGCCAATCTGCTGCTGCTGAAAAATTACATGAACATTACCTATGATTTCGGGCACACCCCCGGCGAAGTTCTGTTTTCCGAGGATCTGCTGAACAAGAAGCTCGTGGCCCGGCTGCGCGCCATGCTCACCGAACGAGTAACGGACAAGTTCGTGCAGAAAATCATGACCGTGAAAAAACTGTTCAAAGCATCCCTTGCCGCCAAAGATAAAAAAGACCATATCCTGCCCGTGCCGTTTCTCATCAATGTCATGCGGGAGGTCTTTATCTTTCTGACCTTGGTCTGGGACAAGGATTTTAAAACCATCGTGCGCGATACCGCCCGGGAATACGCCGATCCCCAGTCGTATCTCTACCGCTCCGAAAACAGCCGGGCCGTGATCCTGCCCCTGCTCCAGTTTTTCCAGATCATCATCTTGTGCCTGGTCAAAATCGGTGATGGAAAAGACGTGGAGCTGCTCAAACTCATCCGCAGCCGGGAGGAAAATTTTATGTCCATTCGGGGGTTCCTAACCGCGGATGCCGCCGGCCATAAGCAACTGGTGGGTAAAATCATGAGCGTCGTGGATGAAGGAGTTATACGCCTTGGTCAGGGGGTATGACGCAGCAGTGGCCTGCTTTTGGTTTCTGGGGTGTCAACTGCAACGGCGAGTCAAAATGCATCCGGATGCATTTTTTTATCTGTTGATGCCGGCATCTTTCCCGGTTGTTATTTTTGACCGATTTGGGCGTTAAAATCGTTTACTTTCTGATTAAACGCTTCCCGCTGTTTATTGTATTCGTTAATTTTAGCATTTAAAACGCTGACTTTTTCAAAATAAAGCGCTTTTTCCGAAGGTGACGCGTTTTCACCGGGAGCCTGCTCTTTTAGAGCCTCCTGCTGTTCCTGAAGCGATTCCGCGGTCTCGTGTATTTCCTCCTGCATTTGCTCAAGCTCTTTGCCGGATTGCACCACTCTGTCTTCCCATGCATCATCTGCATCATCATCAAAAGCGGCATCATCCGGAGATGCGGCTTCGCTCTCGGGCTCATTCAAAATCGGTTCCGGATCTGTTTCTTCCGGCATCTGTACCGGTTCGCTTGGAACAGAATCAAAGGTTTTTGTGTCCGCCCGCTGGTCTTCCGGGATATTGGCCGGGTTATCCGTGAAGCGCAAATTCCCCTGGTTGTCTTTGTATTGATAATATTCCCCCCATCCATGAGGGGCAGCCACTAAAATCATGAGAACGGACAGTATAATTATAATGCGCATTGAAATATCCTTAGGATTAGTGTGGAACATATTTTAATTTTTCATAACCTCTTACGAAGCCTTTTTTATTCAGCCAAAGCCCCACACGATCTCCTCTTTTAATCCCGGTTATGCGGACGCCTTCGCCCATATTAAATCGGCGGTCCCCCAGCATGATAAAATCCGTTTCAAGTGCGGTAACGTTGCCGGTGACATCAAAAAAATCACTTATGTTTCCGGATTTGAATGGTTTTTCAACATCAATTTTAGGCGGAGGCTGAATAATTTCAAATATCGCGCCGGACCCGTCTCTGGAATCTCCCGGCGCTGCCCCCGGTTCCTCGGCAGGGCAAACCGTGGGGAATGAATATGCGGCCATTGCCAGTGCCATCATCACAACCGCAACGAAGCCGCTGCGTTTTTTGGGCAAAATGGGGTTAAACATTTTTGTCTCTCCTCCGTTTGGTTGTTTCTCCAAAAACGTGTTCACTTATTCGATCATCCGCCAGTAAAGTATCCCCTGCGGATTCGGCGGCACCTGCATCGGATTGATGCCCCCTCCGGAGTCCGGAGGATAAAGCCTGTCTCCAATTTCAATGGGTTCGAACAAGATTTTATCATGTTTCTTACCGGTCGGCGGTAAATCGTCAATTAAATCGTCTTCGTCAATTTTGTCGTCGTCATTTAAATCGAACTGGGGTTTGTAAGTCCGGCCTCCGGTGCAGGGGTCCACCTGGTAGATTACTGAACTGCCGCCCGCTTCGCAGGGGGATTCCGACGGAATCGTGGAGATGAGCACGGCAACTCCTACTCGCAGCAGGGGCTCTCGAATGCATCGTTCTCCGGTTTCGGGCAGATCATAAAACCACCCCATATCACTGCCCGTATCGGTTATGGGGTCGTACCATCCAAGCGGATTATCCGATAAGGTAATGTATTCGGATGTTTCAGATTCAACCGTCTGGGCCTGAAGCAATTTTCCGGAAATGTTGGACACGGATCGATTGTCCTCCGCTTGCGCCAACTGACCAAGATATTTGGTTTTTGCGGTATCATATCCATGATCGGGATTTTGCTCCCACATATCACTCCAATCCCAGATGCCATAAAATGTTTGCCTCGTCGAATCACTCAAATCATCGACCGTCAGGTATCGGCCCGTGCCGAAAATAACCATCAGGCCTTTACCATAGATGGTTTTCACACAATCCAGCATGACTTCGGGAGCGACGGTAATGGGCTGAGCCGTCCCATCAGAATTTTTAACGGCAACCAGGGGCTTGGGCGTATCTCCATCTTTGAAATAACTTCCCCAGGAAGCAACGCTATCGGCCCGAAGGTCAAATTTCCACATATTTCCTTTCAAATCCCCGGCATACGCAAAATCCACATGTCCGTCGCTATCCACGTCAACAAGCGCCGGCGTGGCAAGGCCGTTGCAGCCGCCTTGGCCCGTGTCTATTTTGGTGACCGTCGGGGTGTTGGAGTTGATATTCGTCAGCACGTAAAGCACGGCATTTCCATTTGCGCTGTCATAACCGTTGCCGAATATAATGACTTTTCCGGCCTCGGTATTGGCGATTTCCGCCCGGCTGAAGGTATACCCCAGGTCATCGTCTGTGCCGGAATTGGGGTATTCCCAGAGTACGTCATCGGTTCCCATACTGTTCGGATTGGTGATATCCAGACAGAAATAGCCTTTTCCGCCCTTGCCCAAACCGCAAACCAGTAAATCCTGAGTTCCGACCCGGGCAGTTTCGGCGGTGCCGTCCACGTAATACCTGTGGCTGTAGCCGGGATTAGCCAGCTCCCCGAGATGCCCGTAAACCAGGTTCGGTACATAACAGAATTTTTCCTCGCCGGTAGCCGCGTCCACGGCATGGAGCATGCCGTCATTGGCCCCGATATAAATGGTTCCTTTGTAATAAACGGGCGGGGAATGCACGATATCGCCTATGGGGTGGTTGCGTCTGCGAAAAATCCCGCCGGTTGCCACGCTGTTGGAATTGTCGCCCCGGAGGAACTCGACAATGCCATCTGCTTCAGCGCCGAGACCGCCGGCTTCCAGCAGGTCTTTCTGGGCGTCGGTTAAATAGGCTCCGTCAAAAACAATGCCGGACGATCCGTTGTAGGACAAAATATTTCTTGCATCCCAGGCCGGCACATGCTCGCTGGCCAGCCAGATGGCATCGCCAAGGTCGCCGGATTCCACATCCACCGGAACAGCTTTAAGTTCGCCGAACCAGCCCGCAGTATTGTAGGTTCCCTGATAAACCAATGTGCCCACCCGCCGTTCCACGGAGTTGGTGGAAAGGCTTGCCGCGGACCCCAGACGACTTTCGATATCCTGTTTGAGTTTTTCCAGGGCGTCGCTCAGTTCCGTGGGGCTGTCCGCATTCAGATAAGCTCCCCTGCCGTTGGCGGCGGCATGGAACAAGTCATCGATTTTCGCGGAATCCGAGCCATGAGGATCGGGCCATTCGTCCGGACACGCTCCGATGGGACAATCTTTATAGGCTTCCGTATCCAGGGCGCCGGAAACCCCGAAGGATACGCTGTAGGTGACCATATGCTGCCGGTTATTGTTGTCTCTCCCATCCGGCGACACGGGCACATCGTTATTTAAAAATGTATTGAGATCATTATCGTAATAATGCATGGCCACGTCCGCCAGGGTATTGGCGTGTCCATCGTCGTCAATATCACCAAAACCCGGTGATTCATGCGTCCAATAGCCGTCGGTCATGACAATGGCGAAACTCTGCTGGCACGTGCCGCCTTTTTCCGGCAGAAAATACGGGTACGTCTGGCTGCTTCGTTCATCATCATCATCCAGCGATGCGGGCATTAAATACTCGCCGCTGAAATAGCGGCCGACATCATGAAGCCCTACCCGCAAAGGGGTGTTGCCGTTTGAATTATAAGCATATAAAGCGTCCAGCAAATCATCGGAGTCATCCTCAAGGTTCCCGTCCAGGGTCACCCGGACCGGCAGGGCCCGCTGAATAACCCTTCCATTGATGCCGATAATGCCGATATACACCCCGTTCATGGTATCAATCACATTGGCGATGGCGTTTTTGGCGGTCAGCTCCCGGCGGCGGTAAAATGAATACCAGTTGGCGAAATTCTGGGCTTCCTCCATATAGGTTCTGCCGGTGACGATTCCGGCCGCTTCCGCCTGTTCCTCGGTCATAGGGGTTAATTTGTCTTTTATGACCACTTCGTAAAGAGCGTCGGGATCGTCAAGATCAACCGCGTAATATTCGATATTATTGTTGAGCAGGTTGACCAGATAGGTGCCGTTGTCGTTTTGGACGTAATAATGCCGGCGGGCGATGTTGCTGACGGAGGCAGACGCCTGGGAGGGCACAAAGGCCACGGCATCAGCGCAGGCCCTGTCATAGGTGCTGTCACGGGTATGCTCCAGGGTCACCAGTCCGGTGCGGCCGGAAAAATGCACGTTCTGGGCGATGGGCCGCCATTCTCCTAGATTGTCGTTTTGATTAACACGAGTTGTGGTGGTTCCGGCGTCATGGGTCACGGTGTAGGCCACCGCATCCGACCGGTAACCCCGTCCGCCCGCCCATCGGGCGTATACATCATAGGTTATTGTGGGGTCAAGGATATTCGCCGTCCAGGTGGCGGTGTAGGTGATATCATCGTCGGGAGTCCACAAATAATTATACCCGTACTGCTCACTGGCGGACGAGGTGTTCCAGGGGGGGATTGCGCCCACAAACTCGATATCCGGAGTCCCGGCGGCTTCTTCCACCCGCACCAGTTTAACAGCGTCCGCGCAGGCGCGATCATTGCTCGTACTGGTGCAGTAATGGCGCAATTGCACGCTGGCGGTGCCGGCCGGAAGATGCACATTGGCAGCCAGTTCCCGCCATTCTCCACCGTCATCATCCTGGTCAAAATCACGGGTGGCCACCGCGTTGCCGTCATTGTCATACACCGTATAGGTGACATCATTGGCCCGGTTGGAAGATTCCACATACCAGACATAGATATCATACTCATCTTCCACCAGATTGTTAAAGGTCCAGGTGCCGACATTCCATTCATTGGAGCTGCGTGAATAAAGATATCCACCATTTATATTTCCTATGCCACCAATCCAACTCCAGCCACTCCAATGGGAAGATTCCCCCCATGCGGATGCCCCATACCATGTGGAACCCGTTCCGGCTTCGGAAAAACTCCCTTCCGCATTGGTGTAGGTGGAAGTGTTATAATAATTATCGTTGTCCAGAATCAGCTCGATGACCTCGTCTTCGATCATGTCGGTGTCGGAATTATCCACGATCACGCCGCCGGCATCCCGTATCGCCTGATTGGTAAGGGATCCGCTGCCGCCGCCCCCCCAGGAGTGCCACAGCAGGTTCATATTCAGGGTGTCCCCGCTGTTGACCGGATTGGAGCGGGGATTGTTGATGTCCGCGGCATCCTTTTCCGGCCAGGGCGCGTAATAGGTGGCAGGGTCGTAATACATCCGGTTGTAGCCGCTCCACTGGGACTTCCATTTCATTTTATCGCTGCTGTTGTCTTCCAGATTCTGGCTGTAAGAAGATCCGGTATAATGGTCATCGCCGGGATCGGAAAAAATATAATAATTGCTGTTAAACACCCCGTTGGTTTCCGGGGGCGCGCAGACCATGGACCAGTCCATGGAGCCGGAATCGTCAACGCAGAACATGATGATTCCCGGAGCCTCCTGCTGCATGATATCCAACGGAATATCCGACAGCTCGATGCAGGAATCGTCGGCCCGGGCAGCACTCATCAGGCAGAGGCCCCAGATGCCGGCCAATAAGATAATCATCCGTAATCCATTGCGAATATTCCGAGAATATAAAGCTTTCATATCAGACCCGCCTTTTTTGTTCATAAGAATTTGCTGAAAGATATCAATGATATCATGGATCTCTTTTCCGTTAGTTGATGGGCACCTGCCGCTGAATGCCGATTTCCATGCGAAGTCTTCCGAAACCGTTATCGTTTCCGCCGTCCAGAGACACATATTCGGCCAGGATTCGCCCCTCCCGTCGAACGGTCTGTGTTCCGGGGCCCGAAACAACGATGCTTGCATTCGCAACCGGACTCCACCCCACAAAAGCATAACGCAGATTGCCGTTGCCGTTTTCCCCTCTGTTGTTTACCAGCGGCAAATCAGCGGCAGCCCGGGAGTTGTTGGCATCAAGCAGACGGCCCGCGGTATTATACCAGGGAGCCTGAGTCCATGCGGCATCCTTGTCGTTCAGCCAGTCGCTTGCCGATGCATTCACATCGAAATTAGTCGGATCATCCGTCAACTGCATCAGCTCCTGAAGGCCTTCCTGGGTCGCCGCCTCCACCAGATTAACGTTTTGTTTATAAATTCCAATATTGCGGACAATGAAATTTTCGGTGATCACCGTATCGGAAGACATAAGGCTGACCACCGTCATGATGGCCAGAATCATCAAAGTAATGATCATAATGGAGCCATTCTGGTCGCGAGGGGGAGCGGCCGCGACTTTTTCTGGAAACGACATCTTGTTTTTTAATTGTACCATCAACGTGCGCATATGAAAGGACCCTCAGATTTAAACGGTAAAACCGATCACAGATGAAATAAAATCCTTCAGTGTTGTAAATTATTGGATGCCGATGGAATCTGCAGCCCAGACCTTTACGAACTGCGCCGTGGCAAGGGCGCCGTCGGTCTGCGGATTTTCTCCCGGCATGGTAACCGCCACCGTTATGGTTTTCGCAACCGTATAGGTTCCCGCCGGCACATCCGGCAATATGGGATCATTTGCATTCACGGGGGGCATGGTCACCGCGGCGATGGGGACATCGTCATCAATCTGCCAGTGGACCGTATACCGGCCGCCGGCCCGCGGCTCGTTCCGGGCGCCGGCGGCAAGTTCCGGCATTTCTTCGGCAATCTCATCGGTGGTGCCGTCCCCGTCGTTGTCAACGCCATCGTCATTGGCATAAAACGGCATGGCTTTAAGAATATTCATCTCTTCTTCAAGGATCGTCCATGCCTCGGTTTTACGGGTAATATCGCCTGTTTGTAAAAGCGCTCCGCTTTGCAGCGCACCCATGGCCATCAGGCCGATGGAAAAAATCGCGATGGCCATCAGCACTTCAATAAGCGTGTATCCAGATTCAAGAGATTGCGGTTGGTTGTAAATCCGGTCTGTCATGCGTTTATCATCCCCCCTGGTCCGCTGCTGCTATCTCCCAAGATTGGGAAGGTTAATGGTGGTGGTCAATCGCAGCCGGCGAAAACTGTCGTTCGGCGGATCAAACACCCATTCTTCCGAATTTCCCTCTTGCTGGTTGCGGTATGTCTCCGTGTTGGTGTAGGAATACAAAAAACCGCCGGATGTCCGACCGGCCCGGGCAACCAGGGTTACCTGAATGCTGCGGATATCCGCCAGATCAGCTCCCGCCAACGGGGTCGTCAGCACATCGGGGTCTCCATCTCCATCCGCATCCGGCCCGAGGTAAACAAAATTCAGGGCATCGATGTTGCGGGCTAGGGGCTGGGCATTCACTTCATCAGGAGTAGCACCCGGACAATCCGGGTTATTCCCCTCACCGGTTTCCCGCCGCAGGTTGCACTCCTGGGCCATGTTATCATTGATGCCGTTAAAATCCCCATCATTGTCCAGGTAAAACCGGATGGTTTCATTGGCGTCGCAGCAGTCCCCATCCGGTATGTTGGTGTCGCCGTCATTGTTGACATCCATGGAAAAAATCAAATCAGCGGAATCCGCTTCAATGATCCGGGCGTTCGAATTCTGCAATGGATCACATCCCGCCATCCGGATTTCCCGGGTCATGACTTCCAGAGCCGCCCGGGCGGTTTGGTTCATATCGGTAAGCGCCTCCTGGGTGTTCTTGCTTCTGACCTGAATCTGGTATGCGGAAACGATTGCGGCCATGACAATACCGGCAACCGCCATGGCCACCAGCAATTCAATTAACGTAAATCCTTTATTCGGGGTGATTTTCATGAAAACCTCGCCTTATTCACACGGCTCAATTCTTGAACTGCCGACACGTGAAACAATAATCCGCCGGCATAATCCTGAATCACCTGCAACTGTTAATGTTCCGTTTGTTGCCATTCCGCGAGCATTGTATCGCAATTCATTGTTTGTAAAATTCGATGTTACGGAAACTCCAGATGATAAAACATGGGAGACGGACGCCTCTGCCGTTCCCCAAACACTTTTTTGCGTCTCAAACGTGTTGTCGCCATTAAAACGTACAATTGCAGGGGAGTTGCTCTTTACCGCATGCATCCGCATATTTTCCATTGTTGACTTTACATTGCGGACCGCTGAATTAAACTGTGAATTTCTCAGCCAGGATATGGCGCTTGGTGCAGCAACAGCGGAAAGGGTGGCGAAAATGGCGATGGCAATCATCATCTCCATCAGGGTGAATCCCGAATTATTTTTCATTTAAAAAGTCTCCTGCCGCATGCCCGGTTTATATCTGAATGAATAATTATACAATTTTTGTGCCAGAATTTTAAAATTGTCTTCCGGCCTTTTTTCAGATCTGCACAACAGGCTTAACGATCTATGTTTAATTATAATTTTAACCGAATGATTTTTTAGTTCGCGCAAGCAAAAGAAATGCGTGGCTGGATTTTTCCCAACAGCATACGCAACCTTAAACTTCTTTAATAGGCAGCTTTAAATTTTTTTATAATTTCTATAAGCGCCCATGATCATGTTTTTGGATGGGCTCACCATAAGATGCGTTTTTATAGTAAAAACGCTTGCCGCAGACGCTGTCTTTGAAAGCAGAAGCGTGTGAGGCCCTTTGCCTGCCGTGGGACAAACAAAAAAGGCAGGGCCAATCTTTTCAGCCCTGCCTTTTTTATTTTTTTTATATTAATGCTTGGATGTTACGCAATCCCTCTGCGTCTCATCATCCAGATTGCCGATCCGGCCAGTATCAGCGACATGATGATCATCCCCCATTCAGAGAGAGTGGGGATGGCGGTGCTGCAATCTTCAATTTCAACCATCACTTCATCCATGCACTGACATCCGTTTTCGTCGGTTATTTCCACGGAAATGGTCGCAGAGCCGGCGGCCCCGGCCGTCCAGGTGATTTCAGTGGTGCCCTGTCCGCTGTCAATGGAGCCTCCGGTTACGGCCCAGGTATAGGCGGCTCCGGCCCCGGCATCGGCCACGCTGGCGGTCAGGCCGGTCGCGTTCGCGCAGACCAAAGAAGCCGACGGGGTAATCGTGCAGTCGGGAAGCGCGTTAACCGTTACATCCACATCATCCATGCACTGACATCCGTTTTCGTCGGTTATTTCCACGGAAATGGTCGCAGAGCCGGCGGCCCCGGCCGTCCAGGTGATTTCAGTGGTGCCCTGTCCGCTGTCAATGGAGCCTCCGGTTACGGCCCAGGTATAGGCGGCTCCGGCCCCGGCATCGGCCACGCTGGCGGTCAGGCCGGTCGCGTTCGCGCAGACCGAGGAAGCCGATGGCGTAATCGTGCAGTTGGGAAGCGCGTTAACCGTTACATCCACGTCGTCGCTGCACAGCAGAGCTTGGGCAGCATCTTGGATTTCCACGGAGATATTGGCGGTGCCGGCGGCCCCGGCCGTCCAGGTGATTTCAGTGGTGTCTTGTCCGCTGTCAATGGAGCCGCCGGTTACGGTCCAAATGTAGGTGGCTCCGACCCCGGCATCGGCCACGCTGGCGGTCAGGCCGGTC
>CAZRES010000054.1:14152-19522 GCA_964598885.1 uncultured Desulfobacteraceae bacterium
CCAAATGTAGGTGGCTCCGACCCCGGCATCGGCCACGCTGGCGGTCAGGCCGGTCTCGCCCGCGCAGACCGAGGAAGCCGATGGCGTGATCTCGCATTCGATCTGCACTTCCGCTATGATTTTTTCTTCAATGGCGGTGATATAGTCATCGAAACTGTCAATAAGGACGACAAAACCATCGTCATACGGCGGCGGGGTGCTGTACGGCTGGGGAAAGACCAGGTTCTGCAGAAAACTGGCGCTCACGTCGCCTACGCCGATGGCATTCAGGACCTCGACGCCGGCGGTTTCGGCGTCGGCGCTGGCGTTATACGCTGCCTGTTCATCATTATAATATACAAAGGGAATTATGCTTTCGAGGTAACCGCCTGCAGTCGGGTCTCCGTCGGTGGAGATGTCGATAATCTGCTTGCCCGTTCCAAGGTCGGAAAATCCGCTGGAAACAGCCAGATTAATAGCGGCTCTCGTGTTGGTCGCGCCCTCGTCCTGGGTAATGGCCCGGATGACGGTGGCAACAGCATCGGCCACTGCCTGACTGGTAATCAGGGTCGGCGGCACTTCCAGCGTTGCAGAGCCTGAAAACTGAATCACGGAAACCGATACGGTCCCATCCTGGGGAACCACGAGCGGATCCTCAATGGCCTGTGCGGTTCCTTCCAATTGCAAATCAAAATCATCAGGTGATATGCTTCCTGATCCGTCCAGCAACAAAGCAATTTCAAAATCAGCGGCATTTCCGGCATGCGTTATTCCAAATACCATGAACATGGCCGCGATCATGCATAATAAATAATTTTTTCTCATAGCCCCCTCCCCCTCGATTGTCGTCAATAACTAATTATAACACGCGAATCACAATACACTGTCGAATTCTAGTTTTTTGGTTTTATCCAGACATCAATCTCGCAGATATTGACTTTTGTCCAGCCGGGTTGCTGCGTAAAGCTATACACCCCGTCGGCAAATTTCTGTTCCACCGATTCCGCCTCTCGGGCTCCGGCCTGTTTGTTTGTACTTTTATCCATGATGCAGGTAATGATCTGTTCCAGTTTGGCATCTTCCGAGAGTTCGTCCGTCTGGGAAAATACAGGAGCTGCAAGACAAAAAGAAATAAAAATAACGGCGGATAAGATAATAAACGGTTTAATCAGATGGTTTTTTTTCATTGGCATCTCCTTTTGTCGACATGTGATGGTAAGGAATTAAACATCTTGATTGCCTGCTGATGGGTCCTCCTCCTCCTTTCTCGAAAAATGGGGCGGGCTTGTTTATCCGGCCCCGGTCACTGAAAAATTTTTTTAAAATTCAGCAGGTCAGCCTATCCCGGCTTTTTTGCCGGAAGCCATTGGCCCGGGCGACCCGCCATGCGATTTTTCAGAATAAAGGGCGATGATAATCGCAAAATGTGTTCATCCGTTTTTATTGAATGAAAGCATATAATTATATTGAGGATATCCACTGCAGGCCCCCTAGTCAAGAAGTTTTTCTCCAAAATTAATTTATTTTGAATTTTTAAGCAGGACGTGTAAGATGTTCAAATATAATTTTAATTACAATATGGACTTGTTGTCAAAACGCGAGACATTACTGTGGGGATATCATTGTTGAAAAGGAAACGCCAGAGGCTGCAAAGGATGAGATATGCAAAAAAGCAACGATAACCCCTTATCCGAAAAAGCGGTTTGCCGTGCTTTGCTTGCTAGAGGGCTGATCAGCAAGGCTCAGGCCAAAGAGATTTTTGTCCGCAAGGACCGGGTCCGCGAGGGCCTTGAGAAAAGCAAGGCCGAACGGCTCAAAAACATTCCCGCCGGAGCCCGGATCATCAATCCCACGACCATCGTTGATGTGATCGCGGCGCTCAAACTCACCCGGGCCGACAATTCTGCCCTGGAGCTGGACGAGGACGCGGTTTTTCAAGCCCTGGCCGCTGAATGGAACCTTGTTTACAAAAAAATCGATCCGGTAAAGCTGGAGCTGAACCTGGTCACCACCACCATTCCCCGCAGTTTCGCCATGAAGCATTTGATGCTCCCCATTGCCATTCGGGATGGGGCCCTGGTGGTGGCCACGTCCAATCCGTTTAATGTGGAGGCCATCGAGGATATCACCCGGGTGGCCCAGATGCCGGTGCGCACGGTGATCTCGTCTAAAACCGATATCATCCGGCTTATTGACGAGATGTTCGGGTTCAAGCGATCCATTGCCCAGGCCGAGCAGGTGTTTGCCGGGCCGGCCGTGGACCTGGGAAATCTGGAGCAGTACGTGCGGCTCAAATCTCCGGATGAGCTGCCGGCCAATGACCAGCATATCGTCAACGCGGTCAACCATTTGCTTTCCTATGCCTTTGAGCAGCGGGCCAGCGACATTCATATCGAGCCCAAGCGCGAAGACGTCTGGGTGCGCATGCGCATCGACGGCGTTTTGCACACCGTCTACAAGCTGCCCAAAAAGGTCCATTCCGCCATTATCAGCCGCATCAAGACCCTGGCCCGCATGGACATGGCGGAAAAGCGGCGTCCCCAGGACGGCCGCATCAAGACCGACAAGGGCGAGGCGGAAGTGGAGATCCGGATTTCCTCGGTGCCCGTGGCCTTCGGGGAAAAGGTGGTCATGCGGATCATGGATCCCCAGATCCTGTTTCAGGACTTAGAGGGCCTGGGGTTCACGGGCGAGGATTTCGACCGGTACAACAAGATGATCCAGCGGCCCCACGGCATGGTGCTGGTGTGCGGGCCCACCGGTTCCGGCAAGTCCACCACCCTGTATTCGTCTTTGCGGCGGATTTCCACGCCCCAGATCAATATCACCACCATCGAGGACCCCATTGAAATGGTGCACCCGCAATTCAATCAGATCGCGGTGCAGCCCGGGGTGGGGATCACCTTTGCTTCCATTATCCGCAATATTTTGCGCCAGGACCCGGATATTATCATGGTGGGCGAGCTGCGGGACCTGGAAACCGCCCAGAACGCGGTTCAGGCGGCCCTGACCGGGCATCTGGTGCTTTCCACCCTCCATACCAACGACGCGCCGTCAGCCATTATCCGGCTCATGGATATCGGGGTGCCCCATTTTCTGGTCCAGGCGGTGCTCACGGGATGCGTGTCCCAGCGGCTGGTGCGCAAAATCTGCCCCAAGTGCATTGAGGCCTATGACATGGAGATCGAGGAACTGCGGCGCATGGGCCTGGATGTGACCGACGACGGGGAGGGGAGCGAGGTTGCCGGCCGAACCAACGGCCCCGGAGACGGGTGCGTGAAGATGAACGGCAAAAACGGGAAAGTGACCCTGCACCGGGGCAAGGGGTGCTATCAGTGCCGGGGAACGGGTTATTACGGCCGGGTGGCGGTCTATGAGGTCATGCCGTTTACCCGGACCCTGCGGAAGATGACCACCCAGGACACGGATCTATCCGCTGTTGTGGCCCAGGCCCGGGCCGAAGGGCTTATCAGTCTGCGGGAAAACGCCGTCATCAAGCTGCGCGACGGCGTGACCACCCTGGAAGAGGTGCTGCGGGTGACCATGGAGCATGAGGATTAAATTTATTCCTTGGATGTTTTATCCGCCTTATCCTCGATTTTGCCCTGGTCGGGATGGTCCTCGTTGGTGGCTTTTTTGAAGTTTTTAATGGCCTTTCCGATGCCTCCGCCGATTTCCGGCAGTTTGCCCGCCCCGAACACAATGAGTATGATTACCAGTACCACCACCATTTCCGGCATGCCGATGCCAAACATATCCTGCCTCCTTATTATGTCATGCGGCCCTGTGCTCCAATGCCGCATCCACGCTGATTTTTTTAAAAAATTGATTTTATTGTCCGGTCATTTTGCCGGTATATTCCCAACATTATGGCAAAGACCGGCACGTGTCAAATAGTATCTGAATATCTGACTGAGAATACAGAAGATATAAAATACTTGTCAAGAACGTATCCTGCCTTTATAATATCAGTTTTCAAAAAAATATCCCAACATGATCTTTTATATGATCGTTACATGAATTGATAATGGAATGTTTACCATGACAACCCGTTTTATCCCCGCTGGCCGGCCGGCCTGGATCGGCAGCCTGCCCATCAGGGATCATCAGGAAGCCATCCGGCTGGTGGACCGGTACAGCCCGGAGATTCCCATCTGGATTCAGTTGCCCGCGTTTGCGGCCGAAGGGATGCTGGCCCAGTTTGCCGGCCCCCTGCCGGGTCTGGTGCGGGAGGGGGACCGGATGTTTATTGATGCCGGCGCGCAAGATTTTGACCAGCAGGTGCTGGAATTTTTTGAGGAATCCATGGCGGTTGCCGAAAACAGGGCGGCCCTGGCCGATTCCCGGTTTGCCCTGGATGCCGCGACCGCTCCGGGATTTTTCGAGCTGCTGGCGTATCTGGACCGGCGAACCACGCCGCCGGCGGCTGTCAAAGGGCAGGTGACCGGACCGTTTACCTTTGCCACGGGAATCCATGATGCCGAGGGCCGGGCGATTTTTTACAACGACACCCTCCGGGAGGCGGCCGTAACCGCCATTGCGATGAATGCCCGGTGGCAGACCGAGCAGTTGAAGAAATACCACGTGCCGGTGATCCTGTTTTTAGACGAGCCCGGACTGGCCGGATTTGGGTCCTCGGCCTTTATCAGCGTGACCAGCGCCGATGTCGGTGCCTGCCTGGAGCCGGTGATCCGGGAAATCCACGCTGCCGGCGGACTGGCCGGCGTTCACGTGTGCGCCAATACGGACTGGTCCCTGATGTTTGACGCGTCCGTGGATATTATCAGTTTTGACGCGTATTCGTTTTTCGATAAATTTCTGCTCTATCCCGCCCGGATCCGCGAATTTCTGGATCGCGGCGGAATACTGGCATGGGGTATCGTGCCCACCGGAGACCCGGAGCAGGTGCGCGGAGAAACCCCGGATTCCCTGATCGCGCGTCTGGAAGGGGATATGGCCCGGATCGCGGACCTGGGGATTGACCCGGCGGTGGCGGCGGCCCAGTCCCTGATCACCCCGAGCTGCGGCGTCGGGTCCCTTTCTCCGGCGGATGCCGTCCGCGTGATTGAGATGACCCGGGAAATATCGGATCGTATGCGGAACAAATGATCAAATTATAAAAATTTTTAAATAAAATCAAAATATTAAATAATTATTGCAAATGATATCCAAAATTTTATCAAAGGTTGCCCCCATGACGAACACAATCCCAGAACCGGCGTTTACCGGCGCCGGCAAATACGTGCTGGACCAGGAACTGGCAAACATCGTCAATATTTCCATGGATCTTGAAATGCCCCTGCTGCTCAAGGGCGAGCCCGGCACGGGCAAAACCATGCTGGCTCACGCCATTGCCGAATCCCTGCGCATGCCCCTGATCGTGCTCAATGT
>CAZRES010000055.1:0-9560 GCA_964598885.1 uncultured Desulfobacteraceae bacterium
AGCCGGATGGCGGCCGGGATCAGCAGAATCGATCCGATGGTGGTGTTGACCATGGTCAGAGTCAGCAGTATGCTGAAGAGTATGACGGGCATAAAGTGCGAGGTGATCTGGACGGAAAACCCGCAGATAAGGGCCAGTGATGTAAACAAAATGGCTTTTCCGGTTACCCGCATGGTTTTTTCAATGGTTTTGGGAATATCGGCTTCCGTCTCCGCATGATAACGACGGTAGGTATTGAGATAGTGGATGGTGTCGTCGATTCCGATGCCAACGGTAATGGCGGCGATGATGGACGTGATCATGTCGAGTTTGATGCCGAACCAGCCCATGATTCCGAAATTAATGATGATGGTTATTCCTATATCAATCAGTGCCAGCGGTCCGGCAGCTATCCTTCTGAACAAAACAATGATAACGAACAGAACCAGAACCAGTGAAAGAAACAGGTTCTGGAGCTGACCTGTCACCACGTAATGGGCCAGTTTAACATTGATGATGGGATATCCGGTGATGGCATAGGTGTAAGGGGCGGGCAGGTTTTTTTCCAGGTACTCTTCCACCCTGTTGATGATATACTTGATTTGCGTGGTGCCGAGGCCTGTATCTGAATCTGGTTCCCGTACAAGACGGACCAGGACATTGTTTTTCTGGAACAGCGGATCTACAAATGGTTCAAAATCATCGATCCGTCCATCCGAGTCCTCGTCCTCTCCGGAAAAGATTTCCAGATAATCCATAACATCCATGCGACTTTTGGGGATTCGGAAATAATCCGGGTCATCATTGTGCATGGCCATGTGCATCCGCTTGATAAAATCCCCGAAGGCGTCGGTGCGGCCGACATTGAGATCCGGATTTTCATCGGCGGTCAGCCATTCCCGGATCCTTTCTACGGTTTTCAGAAATTCGGGAGATTTGACGCCGTCAGGTTCTCCGGCATCAATAATCACGCTGAATCCCCAACCACCTCCGAATTTTTCGCTGACATGGAGCGTGTTCTGTCGGACAGGATCGTCCTCTTTGAAATAATGCATGAATTCCGTATCGACTTGGAGTTTCGTTGCGCCCAAAAGGGAAATAAGAACAATAACACCCGTCACGACATATACCTTGCGGTAATGGATAATGGCGCCCTTGGCGGTCAGTTTGAGCACGGCATCGATGATGGTGTTTTTTTTCTGTTTGTTTTTTCCTGTCAGCAGTCTGGGATACCGGTGGGGCAATATGGCCAGGGCCGATGGTATCAGGGTGACCGAGATAAAAACCGTAAACGCGATGCCGATGGCTGAAAACGCGGCCCATTCCTGGAGAGCCGTGACCTTGCTGGTCAGCAGTGTACAGAAGGCGGCGAAGGTGGTTAATCCGGCCAGGAAAACAGTAATGGAAATATGTTCCATAGCCGCCTGAATGCCGACTTTTTTATTCACACGGGAGATGAGATTGAATTCCGCGTAATATTGATTCAGGATATGGATGGAATAAGAACTGCCAATGGCCACCAGCAGCGGAGGGAGCGTCCCGCCCACAGACGTGATCTTGTAGCCGAGGTGGCCCATCAGTCCCAGGGTCCAGAGTTCCGCCATGCCAAGGGTTGCCAGAGGCAGAATCACACCCCTGAATGATCTGAAATTGTAAAAGAATACAAATGTGACCACCAGCAGTACCAAGGGAATATTTCGTCTGAGGTCCGCCCTGAGATATTCATTGAAGTGTTTATTTACATACGGAACGCCGGCAAAGGCGATGTTCAAGGAACCATGATAGTCGGCAATCTTCAGAATTTCACTGACAATGGCTTCCTGGTCCTTGGTGCCCGTAAACTTGACAATAGTGCCGAAATCAGTGATTTTGCCGGTTCTCGCCTCAACGGCATAAACTAATTCTTTCATGGCCGGGTTCAGACGAAGTCGCTCCCTGAAAGCCATAATTTCAGAAAAGGTTTTGGGAAGGATGCGCCGGCCGTTTTCATCTTCGGGGATCAGGTCATATGATTCAAGAGTGTCGTCCTTGCCGCTGATATCCTTTATGGTGAAGGGCGACAGGATGGTGTCGACAATTTCCATGCGCTTGAGAGCCAGATTTTTATCAAGCATTCTCTGGAGCTGCTCCACATCATTTTCATCGAGATGCGGTTTTTCCTGAATATGAGCGGGGGTGTTTCGTTTGAGAAAACGCGCAAAGGCAGGATCATCCTGAAAAATTGTTACGAGACCGGAAAAGTCAATTCCCGCGGTTCCGAGGGCTTGCTGAAATCGTTGAATCCGGTTGGATTCCTGTTGTGGATCGATCTCCTTATATTCCTCGATATCGACTAAAAACTGGTCAAATGCGATGAAGGTTTCTTCTGACCAGAGTTCTTCCGGAGAGATGGCCATGAGCAAGAACCGGTCATTGTCGCCGTAAATTTCCTTGATCTCCATGTATTCCTGGTACTCAGGGTCGTGCTTGGGCATAAAGGATTCAACGGAACTGTCAAATTCGATTTTACGGAGACCAACGGCAAGGGTGATGGTGAGGACCAGCAGAGCGATGATGATTA
The DNA here is from genome assembly GCA_964598885.1 of uncultured Desulfobacteraceae bacterium. Taxonomy (GTDB): domain Bacteria; phylum Desulfobacterota; class Desulfobacteria; order Desulfobacterales; family Desulfosalsimonadaceae; genus SURF-33. The sequence continues at coordinate 2,540 of CAZRES010000055.1, forward strand.
TCATCGGTCGCTTCAGGACCAAATTGAGGTAGACGTTCATCATTGTTGGAAAAGCTTCACGATTTGTCGGTCGTTTTTAAGAATTAAAGACCGGTTGGAAAAAGCTTTTTACTTGCCTTCGACAAGTGTATGTGAGAAATTGAAGCCGAATTTCCGTCCATAGAAGACGAGTCTGTTTAAACCTTATAGTGTTTTCATAACTGTACTGTCAATTAATAAATAAACGCATTGTCATTGCTTAATACTCTTCTAATTTCATTTTCCTTTTAAAATGCCATACGGAGGCAAGCAGGGCCTCCGCCAGTTAGAATAATCAGGTTGGAAAAACGGCGACTGAGCCGATGCAAACTTCATTTTAATTTGAATTGGAATAAGGATTTTGTTATGAAACGCAATGTCTTCCTTCTCTGTTTTGTTATTCTTTTCACGGTCCAAACTCTGTATGCCCTTACCGGCAGAGAGGTTATGGAAAAATCCGATGCATTGTCCGAGCCGCAAACGGCCATGAGCAAGCTGCTCATGATGGTTCACAAAGGAACGCGCGTTGAGGAAAAAGAATTTACGCTTCAGACGAAAAAATATCCCAGTGATGAAGATAAGACCTTGATCGCTTTTATCCGCCCGACCCAGATCAAACTGTTGACTCATTCTCATAAAGGAGCTGATGACGATCAATGGCTCCGCCTTTCATCCGGAAGAATCAAGCGTATTGCTTCTTCTGACAAGGGAAAACCTTTTGTGAATTCGCATTTTTATTATCAGGATCTTACCTCCAGAGACATTGATGAGTATGAGTACGAACTTGTGGGAGAAGCGGAAGCCGTAGGAGAAGCATGCTATACGGTTCAGGGAATCAAGATCAAGGGAGAAAAGGTCTACGACAAATTGATATTCTATGTTCGTCAATCCGATTATTACGTGGTGCGGATCGATTTTTACAAGGAGGGGAAATTCCATAAATTTCTGGAGAACTACCAGGTTAAGAAAATCGATGGAATCCTCACGCCGTACAGGGTAAAAATGGAGCGAACCGACGGAAAGGGCAAAACCGAGCTGCTTCTGCAGGGTGTAAAATACAACGCGGATATTGCGGATATGACATTCAACAAGGATGCGCTCCGGTAATCTGATGTGTCTCTTTTCCATTGATGCCGAAAATGACATTGCCCCAAAATACGGGCAGATGAGCAGGTGGAAGCTGAAGTATCTGTGGATTTTTTTCGGCAGTATAGCCTTAATCCATGCGTTCGGTTGCCCGGAATTTCTGTGGCGTGTCTATGCAGTAGAAAATTACGCATATTCCATCCCCATTGAATCGGATATTGTTTCTTCGCAAAGGGCCGGAGAAACACCGGAAGATGATAATCCGGAAACTGATGATGCTTTGGGGTTTGAAGATGACTGGGAAAATGCGTTCACCCAGACGGGCGGGATTCAATCTGATGCCATGCCGTTTTCTTGGCGGCTTAACACCGCGCTGAAAAATCATTTCCCCACTGAACCAGATTTAACCTTTCGGGATGTCAACCAAAAAACTGAACTATCACTGGGGCTGGAAATCTCGTGGGCCAAAGCGCCGTATTCATTTGTTGCCGTTACGGATGGGTATTTTTTAATTCCTTTGTTTAACGATGATATCCGGAAACACCGCTCTTATTCAGCGGAAACCACAATTCATCGAAATCTCAGGATATCTTCACGCAGCCATGAAATCGTATTTCGCGAGCTGTATATCAACCGCGATGCTGGTGGCTACCGGTTGCGTATCGGCAACCAGCTTTATCGATGGGGTACGGCGGATTTTATCAATCCTACCGCCTATGCCAGTCCAATGGATTTTCGCGAATTCATGTTTAAAGAAGATGCGGAATCCCGTTTCGGCATCCCGTCTGTTTCAGCCATGGTTTTTTTTGATGAATTCACAACGGAATTGTTTTTTACTCCCATCCACACCCCGCCGGCGTTGCCGCCTAGTGGCCATACCTGGGCCATAAAGACGATCGGCATCCGCCTCCCCGGTATTAAAAATATTCCGGTTGAGTTGGGAAATCCTGAAAAACTTTCGGTAAGTCATCGCAATTTCGGTTACGGCGGGCGTGTATCGACCACCCGTTTCGGTATTGATGCAGCCCTGAGCTTTTATCATGGACCAGACAAAGATCAGCTTTTTGTTCCTCATTCCATCAGCTTTCAGGAGAATCAGCCGGTCTTGTTCATGCAGCCGGAATCGTTTGTGGCCGATTATCTGGGTTTTGATGCCGCCGTAACATACGGTGATTTCGTTTTCCAGGCGGAAGGGGCTTTCTCACCCAATCGTCGCGGCATCGTCCGTCAGAATTCCGGCGTTCCCTATGAATTGGAGTTTCCGTATGATACGCGCAAATCACGTTTTTATGCCGGTTCCATTGGATTTAACTATTTTATACCCTTGCATAATTGGATTGCCGGGCACACCGGGGAAAGCCTGTTTACCGCTGAATGGTATTTATCAGGTTATGACGCGAACGATATCAGCCGGCCGTTGTTATCCGATTTTCTGACCTTACGCTATCAAGACAGCTATTTCGATGATCGACTGACGCTCTCGATAACTCAGTTGATCGGGGCTCGCAACAGAGGACTGGTCTGGTGGCCTAAGGTGGGATATAAATTCCATAATGGCCTGGAAATGGAGCTTGCCTACATTTCCATCTATGGCAGAGGAACCGGGGATTTTGGCAAAGACTCTTTATTTTATTACTATCGTGACAATGATTTCATCATGATCAATTTCCGGTATAATATCGATTGATGGATCCTCCGAGCCAATCGGAAGCCGGAACAGCAGCTGGTATACTCGCAGCTATCCGTATTCATATGCCATGTTCGCTGCAGTGTTAGAAAAGATATGGTTGTGTTTCAAATCAGTTGACATGACTTGATTCATGAGCTAAAAAATAATGTGATAACAAATAGTTTTATTATATAAACTCGCCGCCCAACACTCATTTGTTCCATGTTGTATTCAAAATAACAATAAAGATAAGACGACGCAAGTATAGGGAGGATTCAACAACTCCGGCAATGCAGATGACGCTTTAATGCGAATCTGGAACTAAGACAAAGATAAAAAGGAGTTTTTTCATGCGGCATTTTCACGTTCCGGCATTCCTGTTGATGATTCTTACGGCGATGCTTGCGCTGGGCTGCAATACCACCCGCTTCATGGCCAATTCCATGGAACCGATGATGCTCAAGATGGATGCGGCCATTAACAAGAATCCTGATATGGATCTGGTACGTGACGCCATGCCGGCTGGGATTGTGCAGCTTGACGGCTTGATCGAAGCCTCGCCGGACAATCCGGTTCTGCTGGTCAAGGCCGCCGAAGCCTATAACGGCTACAGCTTTGTTTTTGTGGAAGATCATGATCGAGACCGGGCTCGTCTTTTGTACCAGCGTTCTTTTTCCTATGCCTTGCGGGCTCTGAAACAGAAAAAGACTTTTGCGCGTGCGTTTGATGGATCATTATCCGAGTTTGAGGCTGCATTGGCGGTTTTTGATAAAAATGACGTTCCGGCCCTTTTCTGGACCGCCAATTCCTGGTTATCCTGGGCCGGCACGAATGTAGATGATCCTGAAATTTTTCTTGCCATTCCTAAAATTCGAATGATGCTTAAAAGAAGCATTGAACTGGATGAAACTTATAAATATGGGGCTGCACACGCGATTCTGGGGATATTGCATGCTTCCCGTCCGCCGGCATTCGGGGGGCAGCCGGAAATGGCAAAAGCTGCATTTGAGCGCGCCTTTAAAATTTCCGAAGAGCGGGTTTTATTATTTCATCTCGCTTATGCCAAATATTACGCATATCAGATCCAGGATCGGGGCTTATATGAGCAGTCACTAAAGACCGTCATTGCCGCCCCGGATGATCTGCTGCCGGAAATGGCGTTTGCCAATGCGGCGGCCAAACGTAAAGCCAGGCGTATGCTGGCAGATATTGACCGCATATTCTAGTCGTATTTTCCTGCGAAAGGTGACGATCGAAGACGGGATGCCCCGCTAAGACGGTTGTTTTCCGGCGGGGCTATGGATGATGACAGTATAATCAGAAAAGGGGTTGATGTGAGAAAACCGAACCGCTGGAACATCGTGATCTGCTTGATTGGCATTTTTGTGATATCCCAAAAAGTTTCTGCCGAGGCAGAGCCGGAGATATTATTTAAAATGGCGACCATCGCTCCTCGTGGCTCTTTCATGATGTCGCTGATTAATGAGATGGATGCGGAGATCCGCCGGGCAACCAATAATGAAGTCGGCATCAAGATTTATTACGGCGGGGTTCAGGGCGATGAAAAGGATGTGCTGCGGAAAATCCGTCTGGGCCAGCTTCATGGAGGCACCTTTACCGGACATGGCCTTGGTCAGGTCGTTCCTGAGATAAAAGTGACGGAACTGCCGTATCATTTCCGGAATTACGATGAAGTCGAATATGTGCGCAGCGCCCTCAGACCCACCATGGAGCAGTTTTTTGAAGAAAGAGGCTTTGCCGTACTGGGCTGGAACGAGATTGGTTTTGTGCACACGTTTTCAAAGGTTCCCATCACCACAATTGAGATTGCCAGACAACAGAAATGGTGGATGTGGGAAGGAGACCAACTCAGCCGGGCCATGTTTGATGCGTTTGGCATTACGCCGGTCCCCCTTTCCCTTAAGGATGTAATGACATCTCTTTCCACCCGCTTGATTGATACGGCCAGCAGTACGCCATACGGCGCCGTGGCGTTTCATTGGTATGAGCGGTTTGAATATATGAACGAGCATCCCACCACCAATGTCCAGGGCGCCACCATCGTATCCCATCGCATATGGAAAAAGGTGACCCCGGAGTCACAGCAAAAAATTAAAGAGATCTGCCAGCCGTATTTTGACCGTCTCAGCCAGCATGCCCGGAAACAGGACCGAAAGTCCATTGAAGTTTTGAAAAAAGCCGGCATTCAGATCGTTCCCTTTGATGCGGGAGAAGAAAATGAACGGTTTAATTTTATATTTGAAACCTCGGTAAAGGCCAGGGAGAGTCTTGTCGGTCAACTTTACTCCAGAGAGCTTTTAGATCGAATGCTTTTTCTTTTGAAAAAATACCGAAAAGAACATCCGGACAGTCATGTTGAGATTATCCGGTAGGGCCGGCAAATGCAGTGTTTCAAATGCGGCTGTGAATTAGATCCTGACCGGGCGGAATGCCCTGTCTGCCGCACGGAAGGCGGCGGAGCGGGGCGGGGATTTTGGCGATGGCTGAGCAGGACCGAAGAACTTCTGCTGGTGCTGTTTCTCGGACTCATGGTGATCATGGTCCTGGCCCAGATTCTGCTGCGGAATCTTTATCAGTCGGGCATCCAGGGAGGCGATGAGCTGGTAAGGCATCTGGTCCTTTGGATTGCGTTTTTCGGGGCCGGCATCGCCGCCCGCAGCGGTTCCCACGTCAAGATAGACGTACTGACCAAATTCCTGCCGGGCAGAGTCCGCAACTATGCCGATATTGCCGTTAATCTTTTTTCATGCCTGATCTGTGCGATTCTTGTTGCGGCATCCATCCAGTTTATCCATTTTGAATATCAGGGACAGGTGCGTTCGGCATTCTTTAATACGCCCCTGTGGATTATGGCGATCATCCTGCCCATTGGATATGCCATTATCGCCGTTCGCTTTGCCGTAAACAGTCTGTCGGGGATTGCCGGCATGATTCGGGGTCACAAACGGTGACCATTGCGCTTATCGGTCTGGTCCTCCTGATGGCGGCCCTTGGCGCGCCGGTTTTTGTCGTGATATCCGCCTTTGCCATGATTGGGTTTTACGCCACAGACATGCCGCTTGCGGCCCTGGTGGTGGATACCTACAGCAAGTTTGCCAGCAGTCCCATCCTGTACACCATCCCGCTGTTCACCTTTGCCGGTTTCATCCTTGCCGAAAGCCGGGCTTCGGTCCGGGTGGTGGATTTCTCACGGGCCGTTCTGGGATGGCTGCCGGGCGGCTTCGGCATTGTGGCCCTGGCGGTGTGCGCATTTTTCACCGCGTTTACCGGCGCCTCCGGCGTTACCATCATCGCCCTCGGCGGCCTGCTTTATCCAGCCATGATCAAGGAATTGTACCCGGACCGATTCAGCCTGGGTCTGCTGACGTCTTCGGGCAGTCTCGGGCTGTTGTTTCCTCCCAGCCTGCCGATTATTCTTTACGGCGTGATTTCGGAAACCAGCATCCCCAAAATGTTTGCCGCCGGTATTATCCCGGGGATACTGCTGATCGTACTGCTTTCTGCTTACAGCACGTTTGTCGGGGTTCGCTCCAAGGTCGTTCGTGAGCGTCTTTCCTTTGGCCGGATCGTCAAAACCGCTTACGCGGCCAAGTGGGAGCTGTTGATTCCAGTGATCGTGGTGATCGGCATTTACGGCGGTTTTGTCACTCTGGGGGAAATGGCGGCCCTGATCGTTTTATACGCATTGGTGATTGAAACCCTGATTCACCGGGAAGTTCGGATTCGCCATTTCCCGCTGATCATGCATCATTCCATGGTGCTGGTGGGCGGCATTTTGATTATTTTCGGCTCGGCCCTGGCCCTGACCAATTTCATGATCGATGCCCAGGTTCCCATGATCATGCTGGAAACCCTTCAAAAGATGGTCACGTCCAAATGGGTGTTTCTTATCGCGCTCAATATTTTCCTGCTGGTCGTGGGCTGCATTATGGATATCTATTCGGCCCTGCTGGTGGTGGTTCCCCTGATTCTGCCCATTGCCGTAAGCTACGGCATTGATCCGGTGCATCTGGGGATTATTTTTTTAACCAACCTGGAAATCGGCTACACCACCCCGCCGGTGGGCATGAATCTGTTCATCTCCAGCTTCCGTTTTCAAAAACCCATCATGACCCTTTACCGGTCGGCAATTCCTTTTCTGCTGATTCTGCTGGCCGGCCTCTTGTTGATCACCTACATTCCCTGGCTCAGCCTTTTTTTGATCGATATCTTCGGGATTCAATAGCG
>CAZRES010000055.1:9660-19407 GCA_964598885.1 uncultured Desulfobacteraceae bacterium
GGGAAACCGGCGGTTCGGCAAGCGCAGTTATCGATCCATAGGAATTTGAACTGGGGGTTACGTCAGTATGGCATCTCAAAGATCAGCGCGCCGGTGGGGAAGGAAATAGCGCATGGGATGACTGCGCACCGCCTTCAGTTCTGCGGCGGACAAATCCGCGATCAGCATATGCTCATCAGTACCCGTGTAGGAAGCAATGATATTTCCGGATGGACCGATCAACAAGACCACCGCCGGAAATGACAGGCCGAGTCCGTTATTGCCGCAGAGATTGCAGGCAATGACAAAAAATCCGTTGTCAAAGGCTCTTGCCGGCAGATGGCGCATCCAGGAGGTCATTTTCTGTTCAGGCGAGCCGTGGGGCGAAGCATGCGGGAAAAAAATCGCGTCCGCGCCTGCAAGAGCCATTCGGGTGGATAATTGAGGGAAATGAGCATCATAGCAAAGCTGTATTCCGTAACGGATGTCGGGGCTGTCAAAGACGGGAACGCTATGACCCGGAACGAACAGATCGCGCTCCGGCGGCCCGAGGTGGGTTTTACGATACACGTCAGCAGTATGGGATTCCGCGTCGTCACATAAGGGGTCAGCGGGCCTTACCGCCAGATGGGTGGCATATAATCGCTGCTGGTCATCAATTTCCGCCAGTCCGGCAAGGATGGTGATATTGAAATTGTCTGCCAGACCCTTTATAAAGTCCGACGCTGGCCCGGGAATCGTCTGGGCCGCGTCGATGATGGCTTCACCCGGATGATAACCGGTAAGATTGAACTCTGGAAAGCAGATAAGCCTTGCGTGCTGTGCGGCTGCCTTTTGCACCCATCCGGCGACTTTTTCGAGATTGCCGTCGGGGTCATCGATCCGGGCGTTCATGGTGACCACGGCAATCCGTGTATCCTGCATCCATCCCCCTGTTATTGGTAAAGCAGCAGAAAATTGATGGTAAGCGAAGTTGTTTATTTTCAAGTATAAATTCGTTGTTTTATGAACTGATTAAAACTCAGAGATCAAAATGCGCACGAATTTTATATACTTTTGTAGCGGGCAGATTGATGATGGCGGTCACACCTGTTTTTTTCGAAATTTCAGAAAGATATTGATGAATTATTTCTTCCGAGGATGCGATGAAGGTAAACCAGATGTTGTAATGGTTGTCCCGGAGATAGTTGTGGGTAACCCCCGGATAGGTGTTGACCACCGATGTAAATAGTTCGATTTTATCTTCGGGAACGTGGCCTGCGCAAAGGGTGCTGACGAATCCGAGTTTTCCGGGTACGAAATTCCCGCCGATGCGGCGGATGATCCCGTTTTCCTTAAGGCGGCGCACCCTTTCAATGACATTGTCCTCGTCCAGATCCAACTCCTGCGCGATTACCCGGTATGGGCGTGATGATACGGGGAAATGCGACTGAATCCGGTTGAGAATGGCCCTGTCGATGCTGCTGATTCGCGTCATGACGGATATGATGACAGAAACTGAAGATGAAGGTTTCGGGTTCGCGGCCCGTCAAATTCGCAGAAAAAAATTCCCTGCCAGGTTCCTAGAACCAGCTGGCTGTTTTTAATTGCCACGAGCTGGGAAGATCCCACCAATGATGTCTTAATATGGGCCGGGGAGTTGCCTTCCGCGTGCTGATATTCTCCCTGCTGGGGAATCAGACGGTTTAAGACATTCAAGATATCGCTTGCGACGGACGGATCTGCGTTTTCATTGATGGTGACTCCGGCAGTGGTGTGAGGGACATAGATCATGCAGGCGCCATCTTTGATACCGCTTTCCTCAACCGCCTGGCGAACCTTAGCGGTGATATCGATAAACTGCGTCCGACGGGAAGAGGGGATGGACAAATTCATTTTCTGATCCTGAAAAAAAAGCCCTGTTTGGGGAACAGGGCTTTTTCACATTATCTAAAGGCATCATATTACCAACGCACAAGGCGCCGGGGAATGATGAGGTTTGAAAAATGATTACACGCAGCCGGTCGGTTTCGGCAGGCCGGCCATCTTACAAGCTCCCTTGCCCGGTCCTGACGGAAACAGTTCATAGATATGTTTCAGTTTGAAACCGGTGAGTTTGGACAGAATCCTCACCATGGGCGCGATCCCGTTTTTCTTGTAATAGTCCTGCAGAACCTCGATGACTTTTTTATGCTCATCGGTCAGTTCGTCAATGCCTTCTTCTTTCTTAACCAATTGGATCCATTTTTCATTAAAATTTTCAAAGCTGTCGATGAAGCCATCCTCGTCGACATTAAAAGTGTGTCCTTCGAATTCAACTGTTGGCATGGAAAACTCCCTCCTTTGGTTTAATTGACATTAATTACGGCGTCTGGATGACGATTATTATTCCTGTTGGGTAACATCCCCAAATCAAAAATTAAATTTATCAACTATAATAAAATATGGTCAATGTCAATATGAAAATGATGACACTGATCGCTATTTGTTCGGCGCCACCGTGCCTTTTCAGCAGGGGATTTTGCGCAAAGGTGATCAATATTCCTTGGGCATGGCGTTAAGCTCGGAAAGGGTAAACACCGGTCCGTCCTTGCAGACCAATTCCTTGCCGATATTGCAGCGTCCGCAGATGCCGATGCCGCACTTCATCCGATTCTCAAGAGACATGATGATGTTGTCATGACTGTAGCCCAGATTATCCAGGACCGGCTGGGTGAATTTGATCATGATGGGCGGCCCGCAGACAATGGCGTAGGTATCCGCATCCGCCGGCGGCGCGAATTTTTCCGTGATGGTCGGCACAAATCCCTTATGATACTTCCAGTCCGGATCATCGGTGCCGTCCACGGTGATGTGCATGTTCATATCATCCCGCTCGGCCCAGGCCTTGAGTTCATCCTTGTAAAGCAGCATGCCGGGCGTACGCGCGCCATAGATGACGTGAATATCCTTGAATTTGGATCGATTGGCCGGATCGAGCATGAAGACGATGGAGCTGCGAAGGGTGGTAAACGCGAAACCTCCGCCGATAATGACAATGTTTTTCCCCTCCAGAATATCCCAGGGATAGGGATGGCCCAGAGGCCCCCGAATGCCCATGATTTCGCCTTCCCGCATGGCATGGAGATGCGAGGTGACCCTCCCGGTTTTAAAAACGGTGAATTGTACAAATCCTTTTTCCGTCGGTGATGAGGCGATGCCAATGGGGATTTCGCCCATTCCCGTAACGGACAGTTCACCGAATTGACCGGCGCGGTACGCAAATTTCTCCTCGTCTTCCGGATTCAGAAATACAAACTTGAACGTTTTAAGCATTTTATCTTCGGTCTCGGTGATGATCTTATCGATCCGCACCGGATATGGTAAATACGGATTTTGCACGGTATGCCCCCTTTGCTATGACGATGCCGTTTCGCGCTTGCAGGCTTCAGGATCGAAATTATTCATTCTATTGCATATGCTGCGAATGTCGATATTGACCGGACAGAGCCGGACGCACCGGCCACAACCCACGCACTGGATGCCGCTGTCATATTTATCCACGTAATATTTCAGTTTGTGCATGAACCGCTGGCGCGCCCGTTCATGTTTTTGCGTTCTCGGGTTGTGTCCCGAGGCGTGCAGCGTGAAAAGGGGAGACATGCAGGTATCCCAGTTGCGCATGCGGACACCCTGTTTGCCGAAGGTTTCGTCCTGAATGTCAAAACACCAGCAGGTGGGACAGACATAGGTGCATGTCCCGCAGTTGATGCATGAAAACGCTTCCTCTTTCCAGAATGGGGCATCGTAGAGTTCGAGAATTTCGCGCTGTTTGATGTTGTCAAAGGCTACCTGGGAGCCGATGCTTTCTTCTGCTGCTTTGGCCAGCTCCGCGATTCGTTCCCCCGCCCCGCTGTCGGCTTCAGTGGTCCATCCGGCGGTTTCCAGCAGAGTCTCGCCCTTGGGCGTGAGCGGCTCGGCGATAAAATCGTCACCGTCTTCGGCCAGCAGTACGTCCAGCCCCTCCTTTCCGAAAGGTCCGGTGCCGGTGCTGGTGCAAAAGCAGGTGCTGCAGGGATCGTTACAGGCCATACCGATAAAGGTCGTGGCTTCATAGGCCCTGATCCAGTAGACATCTTTGTATTCCGGCGTATCGAAATTGCGCCGCACCAGCGGGAAGGCGAGCGCATCGCATGGTCGAATACCGAAAACGGCCCGGGGTGTTTCATCCATGGGCGCTTCCTGCAAAATGCGGCACTGCTCGTCGTCGCTGTCCAAACTGTAATTGAACATGATTTCGCTCTGGGGATAGACGACGGCTTTGGGGGACATGCGGGTATTGCTGTAGTGAAGTTCCGGCATGTCGGCCTCGCCTAAAAGTTTGAATTCAAATTCGTCTTTTTCCCGGACCGGTCCGAAAACGCGGTACGTGCGTTTCAGTTTGTCGATTCCGTCTTTGAGACTTTTCTTGTCGATTTTGATGAGCTTCATATCATTGCCCTTGTATCCATCGTGTATCGTAAATTTTTAAAATTTTTAAATATCTATCGGATAAAATCGTCCGCATCATCCGCTTTGTAGACATCGAGCGGCGGGCGCTTGTCTACTGCCAAGCCGGCTTCCCATTCAAAGAGCTCGAAACAGTCCTTGTTGAGTTTTTTAGTGAATTCCCGCACCTTGATCCCCATGGGACAGGCGGTTTCGCATGCCCCGCAGTCCGTGCAGCGGCCCGCGCAGTGATAGGCCCTGAGCAGGTGAAAGGTCCGCACATCAATGGGATCCTGGCTTTTGCCCACCCACTGGGGACGCGATTCATCTACAAAACATGTGGGGCAGTAGCAGAGCGGGCAGGCATTTCGGCAGGCGTAGCAGCGGATGCAGGTGGAGATCAGATCCTCGAAATAATTCCATTTTTCTTCCGGAGACAGCGATTCGACTTCCCGGACCGATGCATAGGGATCCACATCGGTTTGTTCCGGAACGGGTTCGCCAACCATTTCGTCATGGATCACCGGGTTGCGGTGGGTACAGAGTTCGCAGTTTTCCCGCAAAACATCCTTTTTGGCGATGGTTTTGGAAAAACCTTTTCCCGAGATGGTGAGCGTGTCATCGGATTCCTCTATGGATGTGATTTCCCCGTCCGCCAGGGCGCTGACCTTGTTTCGATCGACCATGCCGGTACAGGGAACCCCGATGATGAAAAGCTGGTCTCTCTTGATTTTGTTTTCCACGATATGGGTGACCAGGTTCCGGGAATCACAACCTTTGGCAACGACGCCGATGCGCTCCTTGCTGTCGGTGACGTAATTGGCCAGATTTAAACCGCAATGACTGTCCCATATAAGTTCCGATACCATATCCGGTTCGGTCACATAATGGGGCTGGTTCATCATGGGAAGGGTTCCCTTGCGAAAACCAATGACCGTGTCAACGCTGCCTTCTTTCAGCAGGCGTGCGGCGATTTCTCTGATTTTTTCTGTATATCCAGTCATGTTAACTAACCTTGGGCTCGGTTTTGGTGAATTTTTGAACAGGATCCAAAGCCTTCACCTCTTCAGTGATTTTTTTGACCACATCGACAAATTTCGTGGATTCAGCGGAAGATATCCATGAAAAATGCAGGCGACCGGGTTCGATTCCCGTGTGCTCCATCAGGTTTTTCATCAGGGCGAATTTCCGACGCGCGTAATAATTACCTTCCAGGTAATGACATTCGCCGGGATGTCACCCGGATACCCAGACGGCATCCGCGCCCTGACGCAGACCGGCAAGAATGAATTTCGGACTCATCCGGCCGGTGCAGGGGATGCGGACGACCCGGATATTGGGCGGATATTCCATCCGGCTGACGCCTGCCAGGTCCGCGGCGCCGTAGCTGCACCAGTTGCAAAGAAAACTCAATATTTTAGGTTCGTTTTCAGCCATATTAATTATCTCCTATCTGCAAATATCAGTTAGCCAATATTGATGGCGGCATAAAAAAATTATTATAACCAACTTATAGCACTTCTGCAAGTTCAAAAATCTGGGAAAAGATCTGATCCGTGTCAAATCCTTTCAAATGAATGGCTCCGGAGCGGCAGGATGCCACGCAAAGACCGCATCCTTTGCACAGCACCGGATTGATCTCCGCGATTCCGGCAAATCGACCTTCCGTGGCGAAATCCGGAGCGCTGTAAGGACAGATGGAAACGCAAACACCGCAGGAAGCGCATTTGATGACATCCACCTGGGCAATGGTTCCGCTGCTGAAAATGGTCTTTTGCGACAGCAGGGTGACCGCCCGGGAAGACGCCGCCTTTGCCTGGGCAATGGATTCGTCGATGGGTTTCGGATAATGGGCCATGCCGCAGAGGAAGACCCCGTCGGTGGCGAATTCCGAAGGGCCGAGTTTGGCGTGCTTTTCAATGAAAAATCCGTCTTCATTCATAGGGACCTTGAAGAAATTAGCCAGTTTTTCATCACCGTACGGAATAATGGCCGTGGCCAGCGCCACCATATCCACGGAAAGCTCCATGGGCCGACCCAGCACGTGATCTTTTACGGTGAGGGTAAGTTTATCGCCGCTTGCCGACACCTGTGGCTTACTGTCAAGAGAATAACGGATGAAGATAACACCTTTTTCCCGGGCTTCGCGGTAGAGATATTCTTTTTCACCATAGGTCCGGATATCCCGGTAGAGAATGTAAACATTCATGTCGGGATTGCGTTTTTTAAGTTCCAGGGCGTTTTCAATGGAATGGGTGCAGCAGACCCGGGAACAGTATTGCCGCTCGGGTTCCCTGGAGCCCACGCACTGGATGAAGGCCGCCGCATTCAACGCCTTGAGGTCGGGATCATCATTGATGAGCTTACGGTCCAACTCCAGCGTAGTGAGGATCCGGGTATCCGTGCCGTAGGCGTATTCCGTCGGCGTATAGGGGGCAGCGCCGGTCGCCATCACGATGATGCCGTGTTCGAGTTTCTCCTCCGTGCCGTTGCCGGAAAGGGTGGACAGAAAGTTGCCCACAAACCCTTCCACATTTGCGATTTCCGTATTTAAATGAATTTTGATGTTGCTGTTTTCTTCAACGGATCGGACCATTTCGGCCAGTTTTTGCTGAATATCGTCTCCAAGGGCCGTGTGGAACAGGTTGAGCGCCTGGCCGCCCAGCCGGTCCGTGCGTTCAACAAGATGGGTTTCATATCCCTGATCCGCCAGGCTTGCGGCCGTGGTCATGCCGGAAATCCCTCCGCCGATGACCATGGCCGTTTGATGAACGGACAGTTCCGTTTCCTTGAGGGGTTCCATGAGGGCCACCTTGGCCACAGCCATACGAACTAAATCCTTGGCTTTTTCCGTGGCCATCCGGGGATTGTTCTTATGAACCCAGGAGTCGTGATTGCGGATATTGGTCATCTCAAACAGGTATTTATTCAGCCCTGCGCTGATCAGGGTTTCCTGGAACAGCGGTTCATGGGTTTTCGGGGTGCAGGCCGCCACCACCACCCGATTGAGATTTTTTTGCTGAATGATCTGGGCCATGGTCTGCTGGCTGTCCTGAGAACACGAATAGAGACTGTCGCTTACATATTCTACGTAGGGGAGGCCGGCGGCGTAATCGCGGACTGCAGGCACGTCCACCACACCGGCAATATTGCTGCCGCACTTGCACACAAACACGCCGATTTTCGGCCGTTCGCCGATTATATTGACTTCCGGAACGACTTCTTTTTTGCGGATCATGGTATTGCGGGCCGACGTCAGCATTTCCCCGGCCGCGGCCGCGGCCGCACTGGCGTCGATTACCGACTGGGGGATATCCTTGGGCCCCTGGAACGCGCCGCAGACAAAGATGCCTTCCCGTGAAGTGGCCACCGGGTTGAACGTGTCTGTTTTGGAAAAATTGCCGGGGGTCAGTTCAATATCAAGACGCCGGGCTAAATCCACCAGTTCGGGCGGCGTTTCCAGGCCCACAGACAGGACAATCATGTCGAATGTCTCCAGGACGGTGGCGCCGTCCTCGGTGACATATCGGACGGAAAGAGTGTTGCCGTCGGGAAGGGGGTCAATGGTATGCACCCGGCTGCGCACGAACCGGATCCCGTGTTTATCTCTGGCGTTAACGTAAAACCGCTCGAATTCCTTGCCCGGTGTGCGCATGTCCATAAAAAACACGGCGCAGTCCAAGTCTTTGCCCGCATGTTCCTTGGCAATGGTGGCTTCTTTAATGGCATACATGCAGCAGACCGAGGAACAATAAGAATTGTCGCAGCGGTTTAAATCACGTGATCCGATGCACTGGAACCAGGCGATCTTTTTGGGTTCCTCATGATCCGACGGCCGCACCAGATGCCCGCCGGTGGGTCCGGACGCCGAGAGAAACCGTTCCATTTCCATGGACGTGATGACATTGGGATGCTTGGCATACCCATAGGAGTCAAATCGGGACGGATCAAACGGCTTGAAGCCGGGCGCCAGGATAATGGACCCTACTTCCAATTCGATGATTTCATCTTCCATTTTGTGGTTAATGGCATCCACACCGCAGAATTCCATACAGACCTGGCAGCCGTCGGTCTTGAAATGCATGCATACATCCCGGTCAATAGCCGGCGTGTTGGGCACGGCCTGGGCATAGGGAACATAGACGGGTTTTCGGCCCTTAAGTCCCATATCGTATTCGGAGGGGATAAGCTGCATGGTATGCCGGGTGTGTTCCCGGTTGATTTTTTCCAGGGTGATATGGCCCGTGGGACAAAGGAAAGCGCAGGCCCCGCAGCCGAAGCAGGCGTCCGTATTGAGATGATACGGAGTATCGACTTTCATCTCCACCCCGCGGCCGGTCATGCTGATGGCCCGGGCACCCATTTTTTCGCATACCCGGGTGCACAGCCCGCAGAGGATACAGGTGTCGGTATCTTTGGTAAAACGAATTTCCGTAATGCCGTATTGGGCGGCCAGTTGCTGAACCGCGGGGACTTCCGGGCAGCGGGCCAGCAGCAGTTCAACAATCAGTTTCCGACCTTCATGGACCATCCCGGTGTCGGTTTTGACTTCCATGCCTTCCCATATGGGATAGTTGCAGGCGGTCACAAAGCGTGTTCGTCGTCCGTCAAAAAGTTCCACCGTGCATATCCGGCACATACCCGCCGGTTCAAGGGCCTTGTGGTTGCAGAGAGTGGGAATTTCCACGCCGTATTTCTCGGCCACCTGGATAATATACTGGCCTTTTTCGCCTTGAACTGTCTGCCCATTGATTTTAAAAGTAATCATGAATCGCCATCCCTTATGATTTTGCAGATCACGTTATCAGCAGATCTTTATCGCGTCGAATTTACAGGCTTCATAACAGATTCCGCATTTAATGCATTTTTCCTGCTCAATGACATGCGGTTTTTTCTTTTCGCCCGAAATTGCTTCCTGGGGACATTTTTTCGCGCATACCCGGCAGCCGGTGCACGTGTCCGGATCGATTTCATAATGGAACAGAGGTTTGCACACGCCGGCCGAACATTTTTTATCACGAATATGGGCTTCGTATTCTGGCCGGAAGTAAAGAATGCTGGTCAGCACCGGATTGGGAGCCGATGTTCCCAACCCGCATAAAGAAAATTTCTGCATCATGATTCCGAGTTCTTCGAGAATCTCAATATCCCCTTCCTGCCCATCGCCCCCGCAGATGCGGGTGAGAATGTCAAGCATCTGTTTTAAGCCTTCCCGGCAGGGATTGCATTGTCCGCAGGACTCCTCTTTGAGAAAATCTACAAAATACCGGGCCACATCCACCATACAGGTGTCCTGATCCATGACGATCATGCCGCCCGATC
>CAZRES010000056.1:0-19318 GCA_964598885.1 uncultured Desulfobacteraceae bacterium
TGCGGCATCAGCCAGATGCTGGCCATGCGGGACGGCCAGCCCTGCGTGGTGCACCATGTGGGCGGATTAAAAGATACCATCCGGCACAATGAGACCGGATTTGCCTTCACCGGAGACAATCTGGTCCATCAGGTGGACCGATTCGTCGACACGACCATAACCGCGCTGACCCTGCACAAAAACGCGCCGGAGCAATGGGAAAAAATATGCCGGCAGGCAAAAACCCAGCGGTTTTCCTGGCAGAAAAGCGCGGCCCAGTACATAAAAATCCTTTACCGGAGATAATCGCTTTATGAAAGACGTGGAACTGGAATTAGGGGCCACCCTGTTACCCTCCGGCCGGATCAGATTTTGCGTTTGGGCGCCCAAAGCCGAAACCGTGGATGTTCATCTGGTGGCGCCGATTGATCGGTATTTTGCGCTGCGCAAAGACGATCGGGGATATTTTTCCGGCGTCTTCGAGGATGCCGTTGGTGATGATCCGGAAGCCATCCGGTATTTTTATCGTCTGGATAAAAATAACCAGCGGCCCGATCCCGCTTCCCGGTTTCAACCCGAAGGCGTGCACGGACCGTCGGCTCTTATCGGAACGCCGTTTGCCTGGACCGACGACAACTGGTCCGGAATCCATCTTCACCAGCATATCTTCTATGAACTCCATGTGGGTACGTTTACGCCGGAAGGCACGTTTGACGGGGTTATTTCCCATCTGGACCACCTGAGAGAACTGGGCGTCACGGCTGTCGAGCTCATGCCGGTGGCCCAATTTCCGGGCGCCCGCAACTGGGGATATGACGGCGTCTATCCCTTTGCCGTGCAGGATTCCTACGGCGGTCCGGCCGGGCTGAAACGTCTGGTGAACGCCTGCCACCGCAAGGGGCTGGCCGTGGTTCTGGACGTGGTTTACAACCACCTGGGGCCGGAAGGAAATTATCTGAATGACTACGGATTTTATTTTTCCGACCAGTACCGCACGCCCTGGGGAGACCATATCAATTTCGACGGACCGTTCAGCGATGAAGTGCGCCGCTATTTTATCGAAAACGCCCTCTACTGGTTCACGGAGTTTCATGTGGATGCCCTGCGTCTGGATGCGGTCCACGCCATCCTGGATTTTTCCGCAATTCCCTTTCTCTCGGAACTGGCAACGGCTGTTTCCCATCTGAGGCGGGCACAGAGCCGCCGCATTCATTTGCTGCCGGAAAGCGACTTAAACGACGTGCGGCTTATCCAGTCTCCGGCCGTGGGCGGATACGGACTGGACGCCCAGTGGAATGACGATTTCCATCACGCCCTGCACAGTATTCTCACCGGAGAAACCAATGGATATTATCAGGATTTCGGACGCCTCGATCATCTGGTCAAGGCCTTGACCCATGGTTTTGTTTATGACGGGACCTATTCTGTTTTTCGGAAGCGGCGGCACGGGAATTCCGCCCGGGAAATGCCGCCGGAAAAATTCGTGGTCTACTCCCAGAATCACGATCAGGTGGGAAACCGCATGAAAGGGGATCGCCTGACCCGCCTGGTCCCGGAAAACGCGGTGAAACTGGCGGCGTCCCTGGTGCTGCTCTCCCCCTCCCTTCCCCTGTTGTTTATGGGGGAAGAATACGGCGAAACAAACCCGTTCCCCTATTTTGTCGACCACTCGGATCCGGATCTGATCCAGGCGGTCCGAGACGGCCGAAAGGAGGAATTCAAATCCTTTGCGTGGGGCGGCACTCCGCCGGATCCCCAGGATTCATCCACTTTTGAAAGCGCGGTATTGCACCGCAAAAACCGTTTGGCCGTTGAGACCCATCGCGACATGCACGCGTATTACCGGAAACTGATCCGGCTGCGAAAAACGATCCTTCCCGGCGCATTTGTTTACCCAAAAAATATGGACGTAACCCGCCTTTCGCAGCAACCGGGGATCTGCATCCGGTATGCCCATGAAAAAGCCGATATTGTAATGATCTTCTGCTTTTCCCAAAACAGATCCCGTTATGCGCTGCCCCTTGCTCCCGGTGTGTGGGAAAAACTTCTCGACAACGCGGAATCCGGAAACCACGTCAATGAGCTCCCCATACCGCAGCAGATCGTCTCCACCGGAAATCTTGAACTCAATCTTTCCCCCTATGCATGTCTTGTATTGATCAAACCTCATCTGCCGGACGATATCGAGGAGTTTTTACCATGAAACGCTATATCTGCATCCATGGACATTTTTACCAGCCGCCCAGGGAAAATGCCTGGCTGGAGGACATCGAGCTTCAGGACAGCGCCTATCCCTACCATGACTGGAATGAACGAATTACCACCGAATGTTACGCGGCCAACGCCACGTCGCGGATTTTAAACGACCAGGGTCATATTGTCGATATTGTCAACAACTACAACACCATCAGTTTTAATTTCGGCCCCACCCTGCTGGGCTGGATGCAGCGCCATGCCCCGTCCGTCTATCAACTGATTCTGACCGCAGACCGCGAAAGCCGGGAAAAGTTCGGCGGCCACGGCTCCGCCATGGCCCAGGCATACAATCATATGATTATGCCCCTGGCATCAACAAGGGATAAGGAAACGCAGATTATATGGGGCATTGAGGATTTCCGGCATCGCTTCGGTCGGGATCCCGAAGGAATGTGGCTGCCGGAAACCGCGGTAGATACGGAAACTTTAGACATCATGGCGCAAAACGGCATCCGGTTTACCGTTCTTTCGCCGTACCAGGCCCGGCAAAGCAAAAAAACCGGCGCGGAAACGTGGGAGGATGTCAGCGACGGAACCATCGACCCCAGTGTCGCCTATTCGATTTCCCTGCCTTCGGGCCGGCCCTTTTCCCTTTTTTTCTACGATGCCGCCATTTCCGGCGCGGTGGCGTTTGAAAAACTGCTGCACCAGGGGGAAATATTCGCCCAGCGCCTGATGTCCGGATTTTCAGAGGAACGGGAAGATCCGCAGATCCTCCATATTGCCACGGATGGGGAAAGCTACGGCCATCACCACCGCCACGGCGACATGGCCCTGGCCTATGCGCTTCACACCATTGAATCGCAAAACCTGGCCCAGATTACCAATTACGGGCAGTTTCTCGAAAATCATCCGCCCGGCCACGAGGTGGAAATCCATGAAAACAGCTCATGGAGCTGCGCCCACGGCGTGGGCCGATGGCAGGAGGACTGCGGTTGCGAAACCGGCGCGCACCCGGACTGGCAGCAGGCCTGGCGAAAACCCCTGCGGGAAGCGCTGGACTGGCTCCGGGACGCGGCGGCGCCCCTTTATGAGCAGGCGCTGCAAGGTTATTTCAATGATCCCTGGCAGGCCCGAAATGACTATATCCGGGCGCTGCTTGCGCGAGACGACAACCCCGAAGCCGTAGACGACTACCTGGACCGGCATGCCAGAGCTCCCCTGAAACCCCGGGACACGGTGCAATGCCTCAAGCTTCTGGAGCTTCAGCGCCACGCCATGCTCATGTATACCAGCTGCGGGTGGTTTTTTGATGAAATCTCCGGCATTGAGACCGTTCAGATCATCCAGTACGCCGGCCGGGTGATCCAGTTGGCCCGGGACGTCCTTGGAAAAGATCTGAAAACCCAGTTTCTGAATTTACTGGAAAAAGCCCCCAGCAATATCGCTGAACATGAAAACGGCCGGCGCATCTATGAAAAGTTCGTCATGCCGGCGGTGGTGGATCTGAAAACCGTATGCGCCCACTATGCCATCAGCTCCCTGTTTAAAGAAGAGTCCGGCTCGGAAACCATATACTGCTATGACATTACCCGAAAAGACTATAAAAAAGACAATGTGGGCAATGCCTCCCTGGCGGTGGGGCAGGCAAGTGTCTGCTCCACGACCACCCGGGAATCTTCGCGGTTCTGCTTCGGCATTCTTCACTGGGGAGACCACAATATCTGCGGCAGCGTGAAAGCGTGCGGCCGCGACGGGATGGCGCCCATGGAAAAGGAGCCGCTCTTTGATAAATTTTCCCAGGCCGCATTCCCGGAAGTTCTTAAAATTCTGGAGAAACATCTGGATTCGGCCGAATATTCGCTGCAAACCCTTTTCCGGGATCAGCAGCGCGACATCACCGGAAAAATTCTCGCCGCCACAATGGAAAACATTCTCGGTGTTTACCGGCAGATCTACGAAGCAAACGTTCCGCTGCTGCGGTTTTTAAATGATGCATCCCTGCCGGCGCCCAATGCGCTTCTGGCGGCGGCGGAATATGTCTGCAACGTGGATCTTAAACACATGATTGAAGATGATGATGTTGACCCGGAAAAAATCCATCAGATGGCCGATGAGGTAAAACTGATGGGCGGGTCGCTGGACGCGCCGACCGTGGAAATGAGTATCCGCCGCTGCCTGGAAAAAAAAGCCGCGGAATTTTACGATGCTCCCACCGACACGGATCTGTTGCGGCATCTGGACGACCTGTTGACGGTATTGTCGTATTTTCCTTTTGAAATCAACGTCCGAAAGGTCCAGAATCATATATACGATGTGCTGATTCACAGATATGCCGATGTCAGGCACGCGGCTGGGGATGATCCGGAAAAACGGCGCTGGGTGGAGATGTTTGAATCCGTGTGCGGAAAACTCAACCTTCAAATGTAAACAGATCAGCCGAGGAGAACGCCATGCTACTGCCCCGAAGCAGCGGGTTACAGCTTCCCGTCTTCAGCCTGCCGTCCCGTTTCGGCATCGGAGATCTGGGGCCCGCGGCATACGCCTTTGCCGACTTTCTGGAACAGACCGGACAGCGGGTGTGGCAGATTCTGCCGCTTACCCCCACTTCCCCGGCTCACGGCCATTCTCCGTATTTCTGCCCGTCCGCGTTTGCCCTGAATCCATGGCTCATCAGCCCCGAGATGATGGCAGACGACGGATGGATTCCCAAAAAGGAGGTTTCCAAAGCTCCGGAATTCAAAAAAGACCGCGTTGTCTACCATCAGGTGCTGCAATATAAAAACCGGCTTTTTGCGTCCGCCTGGAAAACCTTCCGGAACCGCCGGCCGGTCCCTGATTTTGAAAAATTCTGCGCGGAGCAGGCCGGGTGGCTGGATGACTATGCGTTGTTTGCCGCTCTTAAAACGCGGTATGCAAAGGGCGACTGGAATACATGGCCCGAGGACATCCGTTTTCGCCGCAAAAAAGCCGTAACCGCCTATTGGAAAGATCTTTTACCGGACATCGACCGGGTGCGGTTTCTTCAGTTCATCGCCCATACCCAGTGGCGCCGGCTCAAACAATATTGCAATGACCGGTGCATTCATATTTTCGGCGATATGCCCATCTACGTTCCCTATGACAGCGTGGATGTCTGGACCCACAGGAACCTTTTCAAACTCGACGGCGAAAACAACCCCACGGTGGTTTCCGGCGTTCCGCCGGATTATTTCAGCAAAACCGGACAGCGGTGGGGACATCCCGTGTATCAATGGGAGGCCCATCAGGAGGAAGGATTTAACTGGTGGACAAGCCGCCTGGCCCGGAACCTTTTTTTGTATGATCTGGTGCGCATTGATCATTTCCGGGGACTGGTGGCCTGCTGGGAAGTCCCGGTACAGGAAAAAACCGCGGTCAACGGAACATGGGTGGATGTCCCGGTGGCGGAATTTTTTAACCATATGCAGCGCCGGTTCGTCAATTTTCCCATCATCGCCGAAGATCTCGGCATGATCACGCCGGACGTCAGGGAAGTCATCCGGACCTATGGATTTCCCGGCATGCGGGTGCTGGTATTCGGCTTTTCCGGAGAATTGTCGAAAAATCCCAATGCCTTTCACCACATTGAACAAAATGCGGTGGCCTACACCGGCACCCATGACACCAATACGGTGACCGGATGGTTTGAAACCGAGATCACCGGCAACGATAAAAAACAGCTCCTCGCCTACCTGGGCCGCAGCGTCACCGCAAAAGACATTTCATGGGAACTGGTTCGTCTGGCCTTGATGTCGGTGGCAAGGCTTTCCATCATTCCCATGCAGGACCTTCTGGGACTGGGCGCCGACCACCGCATCAACCGCCCCGCAAAACAAAAGGGGAACTGGCAGTGGCGCCTTTTACCTTCCGCTCTGACCTCTTTTGACCGCAACCAGCTTAAAGAGGCGGTGCGGGTTTATGCCAGAGACTAGGGCCTGTTTGGCAAGACTTCTCAGGACGGCACGAGCAAGGCCACGGGAAATTCCGACAACAGCCCAGCCAGCGGGACGTCGCCGCTGCTGCAGGTTTTACCGGTCATTACGTTTTCCCAGGATTGCCCGGGAAGACGGACAACCGTATCCCCCCAATCATTATCCAGCCCGATGAAAAGCCGCGGCGCAATGGTAATGCAGCGTCCTCCCCGGATAAAGGCCACGGCGTGCATCGCCTTTGCCCCGCTTACTTTCAGTGCCTGGTAACCACTTTTTTCTCCGAATGCATCGGGAAACCGCCGCCGGACATCCAGGGCGGCGGAAATGACGAAAATCTTGGGAAGGCCGCTTTCCATTTCCCCCAGGGTATCAGGGCCGGTTTTGTCTTTGAGCGCGGAAAACAGACGCCCTCTCAGGGAAAAATCCACCGGCCGGCGGTTGTCCGGGTCCACCAGGCTATGATCCCATAATTCGGTCCCCTGGTAAATATCGGGAATCCCCGGCGCCGTGCATTTGAGCAGGGTCTGGGACAGGGAGCTCATCCGCGCGGGTCGGTTGAGGGCGGCCACAAAAGCGTCCAGGTCTTGTGTGAACGCGCTGTCGGAAAGACAGTTGCGAACGAAATCCGTTACAGCTTTTTCATATGGCTCATCGGGATCGATCCAGGAGGTATGGACCTTGGCCTCCTTAACCGCCTTTTGCATGTATCCGGTGATCCGATTTTCCTCTATGGGCCAGGCTCCCACCAGGGTTTGAAAAAACAGATACCGTGTATCCGCATCCGGCAGGTCCTCATTGGGTTGACGGGTTTGATGCCCGGCGGTCATTTCCATCCATTTTTTGACGGTATCCGACCATTTTTCCGGGATTTCCGACAGCAGATTGATCCGCAGACGGGTGTCCTCCCCCCGCTTGGTGTCGTGGGTGGCGGTAGCGCACAGGGTCAACGGATAATCCGCCTGAATATATTCACAATGCCGGTGAAACGCGTCCACGGACCCGCCGAAGGCGGCGGGATTTCCCCCGACTTCGTTAAGGGATATGAGCCGGTTGAAACAGTAAAAGGCCGTGTCTTCCATTCCCTTGGCCATGACCTGACCGGTAAACTGCTGAAACCGGGCGACAAATTCCGCCTCACCGTTTCCCGTCAGGCTAAGGGTCAAAAGGTTTTCCATAAAATCAAAGACATTTCCGTCAATGTGCGGCAGATATTTCCGGGACCGGGATACGGCCCGGCCAATCCGCTGTTTGTCGATGGCGCTGGCTTCTCCTGTGCCGGATACGCCGGGTTCGGGACGGACATAGGTGCGATAGACCGGAAAGCAGGCGATCACTTCTTTTACGACCTCCCGCAGATCCCGATAAATCAGGTCCCGATACCGGCGGTGCCGGAATCGGATCCTCAGCAGCATGGCGGCAAGCCGCGCTATTTCGCCGTAAAAGCTCTGGTCAAGAACCTGGTGTTTTTTCCGGCGCACCACTTCGGCATATGCGGAAACAGGTCCGGTAAGTTCCTCGTAAAGTCCGGTCAGGGGCGCCTCGCCGGCGGGATCCACGAATAATCCATTGACCCGGTGTAAAAAATCATACCCCGTCGTGCCCGACACCGGCCAATCCGCGGGCAGGCGCTCATCGCTTTCAAGAATTTTTTCCACCACCAGCCAGGCCCCCGGGGCGCGGTCCGCCAGTTTCCTCAGGTAGGCCCGGGGATCGTATAACCCATCGGGATGATCCACACGGACGCCGTCGATAAGTTTCCGGTCAAACCATTGCAGCACCAGCTCATGAGCGGCATGGAACACGGCCTCTTTTTCCATGCGCAGCCCCACCAGTTCGTTGATATCAAAAAACCGACGGTAATTGATATCACTGGCCGCCGTCCGCCAGAAGGCCAGACGGAAATGACACAGTTCGAGAATTTCATGGATCAGATCCGGGTCCTTGTTGATAGCGGCAAGATCCGATTCCTCTATGGCGCCGTCTTCCACGGCATCCAGGGGATCTGCTCCATTTGCCCGGAGCGTGCTGTGATTGGCCGCTATCTGCCAGACTCTTTCCACCGCTTCGGTGGACAGGGGAAGTTCATGTTCATAATAGGTGAGGAAAATATTGGTCTTGCGCCGGGTAAACGTTAATTCCCCCCGGGCCAGGCAGGCATGGTAATGATCCCCGAGAATGGGCGCCAGCACTTTCTGCCAGGTCTTGCTGTCGGGTGTTGCCCAGTCAATATCAAAAAAATCCGCGTAAGGACTTAGCGGACCCACGGAAAGCACGTCTTGCCATAGCCGGTTTTCACGGGGCTGGGCGGCCATGTGATTGGGAACGATGTCGAGTATCATCCCCATCCCGTCAACGTGGAGCATGCCGCATAACCGCTCATACCCCGCTTTTCCCCCCAGTTCCGGATTCACTTTCGTAAAATCAACCACGTCATAGCCATGGGTGCTGCCGGATACGGGTTTGAGCACCGGCGAGGCATAGACATGACTGACGCCCAGCTTTTTTAAATACAATGCTGCCGAGGCGGCCCGGTCGAAGTCAAAATCCTTGTCAAACTGCATACGATATGTGGCGATGGGTTTTTTCATAAATAATCCAAATTTTTAAATGAAATATGATGGCAAAGACGGGCTTTCTGTCTGGCATCACTGATACGATAGATAAACTTCCGCAAGACGACAATGGGGAACGGACCGTATTTTTCAGGGGGAAGACATTACTACGCGTATTTTAATGCACAGGTTTGCGAATGGTCGCACAAGGGGCGTTGAAGCATTTTTTCATACAGATCAATGTATTTTCGGGCGGTCACCTGATGATTAAAAGATGCGGCGCTTTGGGCCATGATCCGATGAATCTGCTGCTCCCGTTTTTTGGCCGGCAGGCGGTAAAAATTCATGGCCTGTTCGATGGCCCACCATAACCCGTTGCTGTCAAAGGTTTCAAACACAAACCCGTTGCCGGTGTTTTCAGAGAGCGCCAGATGTTCCACGGTGTCATGAAGCCCCCCGGTATTATGGACCACCGGCAGGGCGCCATAGATGGAACCGATCATCTGCGGAAGACCGCACGGCTCGAATCTTGAAGGCATCAGCACAAAATCCGCCGCCCCGTATGCCATGCGGGCCCGGCGTTCATTGAAATCGCATATTGCGATCCGTCCGTTAAGATTATGAAATCGGACGATATCCGTAAAGTGGGTCTTAAACGGGCCGTCGGCGATAAAAACAACTTGCAGGCCTTCATCCCAGTATCGATCCACTATTTGGTATAAAATTTCCGCCAGGATCTGGCAGCCTTTCTGAACCGGGTCCAGACGCGACGGCCAGAAAAACAGGGGCGCGTTGATCCGGGGCTCCAGCCCCAGTTCGTGCTGCAGAATGCGTTTATTGCTCTTTTTTCCAAACACATGGTTCTTTGGACCATACTTGGCGACCAGCGCCTCATCCGTTACGGGATTGCAGGAAGGATCGGGCGAATTTAAAATTCCCACGGCCGTGGCCGCGGCTTTTTTGTGGCCCAGTTCCCGCCGCAGGGATTCGCTGACAAGTTCGTACCGGCCCTGGATGATTTCATCTAAAAATGTCGGGCTGACGGTGTTGACGAAATGCGCGGCAAACACCCCGCTGGTTAGCAAGTCCACGGCAACGGCATCCCGGGTGGTTTCATAAGTGGATGGATAGGATTCATAAAACAGATTTTGCCAGAAGCATGCCGCGTCAATGCCCCTGTCCTCGATCTCGGTCAGGGTGGTTGTAACGGTATGAATATTGTGAATGGTAAACAGGCAGGGAATACCGGCCTGCCGGGCCATGGCCGGGATCAGCCCGGTCATCCAGTCATGGCAGTGGATCAGGTCCGGACGAACCTGCAAAAGAATATTGTTGATCACATCCCGTTGGAAAGCGAGCGAATTTTTAATGTTTTTATGAGGTTTTCCCGAGTAAACCCGGCGGCGGTAAAAAAACGTTCGATCCCTTGCAAAATGGATTCTGTCCTCGGGCATATCCTGCGCTATGGCAGGGCCCTTGTTTGCCTGCGTCGCCAAGCCGTTGTTATGGAAAATGGTTCGGTAATCCGGAATGGCCACATGCACGTCCGCTCCTTCTTCATAGAGCGCCTTGATCAGACCGGCCGTGACATCGGCCATTCCGCCGGCCTTTGCATTGAGATGTACGGCGTTGGCGGACATACCGGTGGGGACATAACTGATCTCGGGAGTGACAATAAGCACTGTGGGATTAATGCCAGCGGCCCTGGGCATAATAGGATTTTCCCGTTTACTCGTCATTCCGCCGGTATGCAAAAGATCATGCCGGCTTTCCTGTAGTAATCTAGATGGCGATGTCATCCGGCGCCAGCTCCTGACCGTATTTTCCCGCCATAATCAACGGGGTTGTCTGAGAATGCAAAAAACAGTTTTTTTTAAACACCCGGGCCCCGAACGGATGAATGGACGAAAGCCCGTCCGTGTGGATAATGATTTTTCGGACTTCGCCACGGTTTTCCGTGAGGGTATTGATCAGCTCAAACGCGGACGAACCATCAAAGTCGCCGGACAGCTTTAAGATAAGTTTGACATGGCTCCTGCTGGGATGGATTTTAAAATTCGGCGACATTTTTTATTCCTCCCCCCCGGCCGGACAAGCGCCGGGCTCCTGTTGACGGGCAATGTTACCGTGAAGTTATCCGCAGGACATTGTTGCGGGTACCAAAACAATTGGGACAATTCTCCGGATTGAGCGGATCTTCCTGCCATACGCCGTCAATTAAAAATTTGTATTCGTATCTTCCCGGATGCAGCATCAGCGTCTTGTTCCAGTTTCCATTGGCGTCGTTTTTCATGGGATGGGCCTTTACATTCCAGTTGTTAAAATCTCCCAGCAGGCTCACCGCGGCGGCGCCGGGCGCTCCAATGGAAAATGCCACCCGCCGCCTTTTTTTCGACGCACTTGCATTCTTTTTCGCCATGGGATATCTCCTTTACTAGTCGGGTTTTTCACCACGTTTAAAAAGTCCTCGATCCAGCGTATTGCTGCATCCTGAAGTGATTATTAAGGTAAACCATGGAACCGCTTTTCGTCCATAGGGAGAACTCTGATTTTGGATAAGTTATTTCGGAGAACCGGAATTTCCCGGTTCGGGCGGATTCGGCTTTTCTGCAACGGACAGCAAAACAATATCAGGGATGATGCCTGTCATGCAGATACGATATCTTGTGGTATTGGTAAAAGATGGGTTTTAGGAAATTTCCTAGGGTAAAAATAATAAATCCGACAGCGGAGAGTTCCCGGCTTATTAACGGATTTCACCAGATTTCCTTGAGATTTCCATGGGTTTTCGGGAACAAAAACAGGTGCTGGGAAATACCTTAGTAAAAATCAGGTTTTTCCTGATAGACGAAGCCATCCGATTACGTTAATTTTATACCTTACTGCCATCCGGAAAATTGAGCGCGTAAAGGAAACAGCCATCATGGTGGATAAAAAAGATATTCTGGAGCATGCAAATCCCAGCGTCGGATTGCGGCAATCCCAGGTCCGCGGAAAAATGCTCCCTCCTGCCGGCCAGCCAGCAACGCCGGATCAAAATTTTGTATCCGGAGACGTCGCGGCACTCCAATGGCCGATAAAGATCGATAAGCGGAAAGTCCGTCTTCTGCTGGTCAACGAGAATGAACAGGATGTCGCGATGTTGCAGCGTCTTTTTAACGGGATTGATTCCCTGCAGATTGATGTGGACCGGGTGGAAACCCTTGAGGCGGCCTGGGACCGTATTTTGCGCCATGAATATGATCTCTGCATGACCGATTACCATCTGGCCCAGCAGAAAGGCATTGATTTAAATGATATCAAATCCGGAAGGGGCAATAATATCCCCCTTATTTTATTGAAAGAAACAAAAGACGCAGGCCGCAACCTCCCGATCGCGGATTCAGAGACAACCGATTGCCTGGAAAAGGCCGAACTTACCCCTGAGCTTCTCAAGCATTGCATCCAGTATGCCATCGAACGCAATTTACGCGTCGAAAAATTGGAACTCGCCCGAAAACGGCTGGAGGAACTTTCCGCTAAAATCGTGGACGCTCAGGAACGGGAGCGCAAAATCATCGGTCGAGAGCTCCATGACAGCATCGGTTCAAGCCTGACCGCCATTCGCGTTGCCGTGGAATCCCGTAAAAACGAGGAGGGCAAGGACTCCAGCGCTTCTGCGGCAATCTCCGTGGAAAAAATTCTGCAGATGATCGACGAAACCATTGAAGAAACGCGGCAGATCTCCGAAAAACTGCGGCCGTCCATCTTAGACGATCTCGGCCTTGTCAAAACCATCGGGTGGCTGGTCCGCGATGCGCAAATGCTTCATCCGGATATGCAAATCCGCACCCATATCGAGGTTACGGAATCGGATCTCCCGGAATCTCTGAAAATCGTTATCTACCGGATCATCCAGGAGGCTTTCAACAATATCGCCAAACACAGCAATGCCGATGCCGTCGACCTGACGTTGACATTATCGGCCAAAGGCCTGCTGACACTCGAAATCCAGGACAACGGAAAGGGATTTGATCCCCACGATTTGATCCCTGCCGAAGAACCCGGTGGTCACGGACTCGATAACATGCGCGACCGGGCGGAGTTTTCCCGGGGAAATCTTAAAATCATCTCTGAAAAAGGCGACGGGACATTGATCCGGATTCTTTGGCCCATAACGCCGAACCCGTAAACATCGGCCTGACAGCGACCACGGCTTTTGGGCGGGTTCGGCATCAGCCCCATGCATACCGAAAAATCAGCGCCACTATCAGAAGCGCCAGCAACAACCAGAAAAAAATACCTAAGGACACGGCCGTCACGGTTTCCGCCGTTCGTTCGGCACGCACTTTTTCCACGGCTTCCCGGTTGCTTCCGGGCGGCCGGGAAGGCGCCATCGCGGCGATCAGCAGCGCGAAAACCAACGCGAAAAACAAAAAGGGCAACCAGTGATATCCCCAGATCACCGGCCCGTAAGGACCGACCCATGCCCCTCCTGCCCAGGTAAATAAAAGCAGAAGCAGGGCGAACCAAAACCATCCTTCCCAGACTCTCACTTTTCCCAGTAAAATAAAGGGAATCAATATCAATACGGCAATGATCAATGCGGTGAAAAAATCAGGAATCAGCATTTTTCCCTTCTCCGTTACATTTTCCGGGGCAGCAGTTCCCGGATTTCTTCGGGAATCATGCTTTTAATATCGTTTATCTCGCCTTCCGACACCTTATGAAACAGCAGTTTAAATACAGCCCTGGTCACGGCTTCGGGATCTTCCAGGGGAGGACCGATCGTATAATATTCCTGGATCTGTGCCAGAAATTCCGCCTTGTTTTTCAGCTTAACCGGCAATCACCAGATTATTATCGATTTGCTTGACGCCATTGGTGTAAAGCGCGGCATTCATGGCTGACTCCCTGGCAATCCAGTCCGGCACCTTGCCGTTTAACTCCACGCGGCCGTTGAAGACGGATACATTCACATCCCGGGCATTCACCGCGGCCCTGGCCTCCAGAGAAGCAACAATGTCTCTGGCAATCGCCTCATCCAGCAGGTCGTCCGTGGGCGTTACCGCCACGAGATTTTCTATGTCCAATACACCGGGCTCGGACGCCGCCAGACTTTCAATATAGGGTTTTTTCCAATAGGCATCCACCGTTCCCCGCAAGATGATCTTGCCGTTTATCACGCTGACGTCTAAATCAAGGACATTGATATCGGGATTTGAGTTCAGCTTCGCAATAAGGTTCTTTTGAAGATCTTCATCGGTGGGGATTCTCGCCCCGGATGGATAAAGAACCGTCATAAAATTAGCAACGGAAATCGCTCCCTGGACGGAGCGTGCAACTTCCGTGGCGGCTGATTTGCTCAACAGCGTCGGCGCGGTTCCCCGCAATGTGACCATTCCACTTTCCACCGTCACCTCTGTTTTGGCCGCATCCACGCGCAGGTCCTTTGACAGCTCGTCTACGATTTTTTTTTTGGTTTCCTCATCCGGCTGCATCACAATACCTCCTTTTTTTTCCCCGGTTGGGTTTAATGCAAATGAATAAGCCTCATGAAACGCCGCTTCAGGCGCCGAATTTTTTCAAACGTCCGGCATTGGCAAGGGCCAGTGCCATCAGATGTTTTGTCGGAAAACGACCGCCCAGTCCCCCGGCCAGACAGTCCTGTTCGCCGAATGCCGTCACTTTGTCCGGGCGGCAGGACGAAGAATGAAGCAACAGGGGAACGGGATGCCAGCTATGGGATTTCAAAAGGGCCGGGGTGGAGTGATCTCCGGTAACAATGGTCACATCGGGATCAAGATCGTTGATTTGCGGGATAACACTGTCGACGGCTTCAATGAGGGAAACCTTGCGATCAAAATCACCATCCTCTCCCGCACTGTCAACAGGTTTTACGTGCAGATAAAAGAAATCAAAATCGTTCCAGGCAGCTTTGAGGCTTTTTATTTCCTCCGCAAGGGTCTCGCCGGTTTCCACAATGTTCATGCCCACCAGGCGTGCAAGGCCCCGATACATGGGATAAGCGGCAATGGCCGCACATCGCAAACCGAAAACATCCGGCATTGACGGCCATTCCGGTTGCTTTGAAAACCCGCGCAGCAGCACCATGTTTGCCGGTTTCCGGTTGGATAGAAGTTTACGCGCCTCCTGCAGAAATTGTTCCACCAGTCCGGCGGTTTGTTCGGCGTTTTGATCCAACGGCCGCGGAGGCAGCGGGGCCTTTCCGACGGTCTGGGGATCGGTATCGGAAATGTTTTCGGAAAGATTTTTCCCCCGTAAAATCAGCACAAACCGGTAGTCTTTAACCGGCAGAACAAACAGCTCAACCCCGGGCAGATCCATTTTTTCAAGGACCCGGCAAAGCTCGGCATTTTTTTCGGTTTCGATGCGGCCGGCCCGGCGGTCGCTCACCCGACCGTTTTCATCCAATGTGCAAAAATTACCGCGTACGGCAATATCTTCCGGATGCAACTCAAATTGAATTCCAAGGGCGGCCAGAGTGCCGCGCCCCACCTGATAAACCATGGGATCGTATCCGAAAAGCGCCAGGTGGGCGGGGCCGCTGCCCGGGGTTATGCCGTCGTTGACCGGGACATGAAGTCCGCACACGCTTTTGGAGGCAAGGGCATCCAGGTGGGGAGTCTGTGCCGTCTCCAGCTCGGTTGCGCCGGTGGTCTTCAAAGGGGCGCCGCCAAGGCCATCCATGATCAGCATCAGGATTTTTGTATCTGCCGATTGCGACAATGCCTGTATCGCCTTTAAATCCATATGCACATCCGCCTTTTTCGGTGGTTTGGTTTGCGAAAAACCGGTTTCCGGTTTTTTTATTGTTTTTTACCCCAACTCCTACCAAAAGCGTTTGCCGCGCAAAATAGCTGCTTGCCCCCATTTTCATGGAATCCAAACCGTATGGCGACGCATTGACAAAAACTCCAGAACATTCCGTCAATGCCGATTTTTTCGGATTTCCCGAAGGACCGGCTGAACTCCGCTGTTTGCTTATGGAAATTACCATCAGAATTAAGGGGTTATGAATAAAAACATTTTTCTTCGATTACTCGTCTGGATGCCGGAGAATAAAGTCCTCACCCCATTTTGTTCTCAGGCAATCTGTGATGAACAAGATAAACGAAGCATTGTCACCATAAACTTCGGCAACCTTTTTACGGTGCCTCAGCACGCATTGGACGGATAAAAGTAAAAATGAGCAATCAGGATCCCGCAAAACGATATCACTCCCTTTCCCCAAGCCAGGTGCTCGAGACTCTCGACGTGGACCCGGGCCGGGGGCTGAATCAAAACGAAATCACCCGAAGACGCAAAACATACGGTCTCAACAAACTTCAGGCTGCCCAAACCCGCGGCTGGAGAGAAATCCTCGTTGACCAGTTTAAAAGCGTGGTCATCATCGTTCTGGCCATTGCCGGGGCCGTCGCATTGCTATCCGGCCACTGGGCGGAAGCCATTGCCATTGCCGCCGTATTGGCGGTGAATACCGCCATCGGATTTGTAACGGAATGGAAAGCCGTCGGATCCATGGAGGCGCTGCGAGCCATGGGAGGTGACACCATCCGGGTGCGGCGCGACAAAAAAGAG
Source organism: uncultured Desulfobacteraceae bacterium (assembly GCA_964598885.1). GTDB lineage: Bacteria > Desulfobacterota > Desulfobacteria > Desulfobacterales > Desulfosalsimonadaceae > SURF-33. The sequence continues at coordinate 16,262 of CAZRES010000056.1, forward strand.
CGGGAAATCAACAGCGAACATATCGTACCCGGAGACATCATTTATATTGAAGCCGGCGACCTGGTGCCGGCGGACGTCCGCCTCATCGAATCCAACCAGATCCGCGTCAATGAATCCGCCCTGACCGGGGAATCCGTCTCCGTTCAGAAAAAAACCGAACCCGTAAGCCCGGAGGCCGTTACGGCGGATCGCAGCTGCATGCTTTACAAGGGCACGACCATCATGGAAGGCTCCGGTGAAGGGGTGGTGACGGCAACCGGCGCACAGACGGAACTGGGCCGCATTTCACAACTGGCCCGGGAAGCGGAAAAAGAGGTTACCCCCCTGCAGAAGCGGTTGGACCGGATGGGCAAACGGCTGGCCGTGATCACCATTGGTCTGGCCGTTGCCATTGCGGCCGCGGGGCTTGCCGCAGGGCAGGATACCCTTAAAATGATTGAAACCGCCATTGCGCTGGGCGTGGCCGCAATTCCCGAGGGATTGCCTATTGTGTCAACCATCGCTCTTGCCAGGGGCATGTATCTGATGGCCCGCCGCAATGTATTGATCAACAAACTGCCCGCCGTGGAAACCCTCGGCGCCACTCAAGTTATATTTACCGATAAAACCGGCACCCTAACCGAGAACCGAATGACGCTCCGCCGGGTCCTTACTCCCGCGGGCGATGCGGATCTGGGCCCGGTGGAAGAAAATTCCCGCGCCGCCGACGGCGACGGCCTTCAGACCCTGTTGAACCGGATCATTGAAATCGGGGTGTTATGCAACAATGCCGTCATTGAAGACGCGGAAAAATCCGGAGAAGAACCGCTGGAGCAGGGAGATCCCACGGAAACCGCCCTGCTGCGGGCGGGAAAGAAATTTGACTTACAGCGTTCCCGGCTTCTGGAAGAAAAACCCGAACTTGAGGAAACGCCCTTTGATCCGGACGTCATGATGATGGCCACCTGCCACCGGATCGAACAGGGAGTGCTGTTTGCCGTAAAAGGGGCTCCGAATCGCGTTTTAGAGGCCTGCGCAAGTTTGGCAGGGGTCAACGGTACGGAGGAAAAATCGCTCTCGGATGATATAAGACGGGAATGGCAGGACCGAATGGAAGCTCTTGCCGGAGAAGGCTACCGGGTTCTGGGGATCGCGGAAAAAATAACAAAGCAGTGCGATGAACCGCCCTATGAAAATCTTTGTTTTCTGGGGGTTATCGGATTGCTGGACCCGCCGCGCAAAGATGTCCGGCGCTCCATTGAGGACTGTCAGAAGGCCGGCATACGGGTGGTTATGATTACCGGCGATAAAGCCGCCACAGCGGGAGCCATCGGAAAACAAACCGGCATCTCCTTAACGGATCAGACGCCACTGGTCATTCAGGGAAAAGAGCTTAAAGACCCGGATGAAATGACCCAAAACGAACGCCGGCATGCCATGGAAGCCTTTATTTTTGCCAGGGTCAGCCCGGAACAGAAGCTGCATCTGGTCAAACTCATGCAGGAGCACGGCCGGGTTACGGCCATGACCGGAGACGGCGTAAATGACGCTCCAGCTCTTAAAAAAGCCGATATCGGCATTGCCATGGGCCGGCGGGGCACGGACGCCGCCCGGGAGGTGGCCGATATGGTGATAAAGGATGACGCGTTTTCCTCTATTACCGCGGCCGTGCGTCAGGGCCGCATTATTTTTGACAATATCAGAAAATCGGTTATGTTCATGCTCTGCACGAATGTCGCCGAGGTAATGGCGGTAGGGGTGGCCGCCGTTGTCGGCGGTTTCTTCCGGTTGCCTCTGCCCCTGCTTCCCCTCCAGATCCTTTACTTAAACGTGATTACCGATGTGTTTCCGGCCCTGGCCCTGGGCATGAGCAGAGGATCCCCGGATGTCATGAATCGCCGCCCCCGGTCCCGGGACGAAGCGGTCCTGACCCGGCGCCACTGGTTGAGCATCGGCGGCTGGGCCGCCCTGATGTCCGGATGCGTACTTGCCAGCCTGATGATTGCTTTTTATGTATTTGATTTTGATCATTATCAGGCCGTAACGGTTTCCTTTCTTACCCTGGCCTTTGCCAAGCTCTGGTTTGTATTTAACCTGCGCGATCCCGGCACACGGCTGTTGACCAGCGACATCGCCCGGAATCCTTATATCCATTTTTCCCTTCTGCTCTGTATGGTTCTGCTTATGGCGTCGGTATATCTGCCGGGACTTTCCCATATACTGAAAACAGAGCATCCCGGAACCAATGGCTGGCTGCTCCTGTTGGGCATGAGTCTTCTCCCTTTTATCTGGGGCCAGGGTCTTAGAATCTTCCAGCGGATCGGCAAAAAAGAGGAAATCGGCGGAAGGGTGGAAAGGAATGGATAAAATCACCATCATCGATAAAAAAACAAACGGGAACACTCAGGCCGGAAAAACGCCTGGGCGTAACAAATCTACTTTACCCGAAAAAGGAGGAAATTATGCAGCGGTTCTTCATTAAAAAACAAAATGGTTTTTACGCGTTGATTTTTTTGATTTATCTGATCGCCGTATTTGCGGTCCCGAGCCATACGGCGGCCGCAAAAGCAGCGGCCGGAAAACCGGAATCCGGGGTCTCGCCGTGGAATCTGACGGAACTGGCCGAAAGCGCCAGCCCGGCTGTGGTAAATATCCGCACCGTCAAAACCCTCAGCGGGGGTCAGGGGCGGATATTTGAACATTTTTTCCGAGGACCGCAGACCCCGCCGAATCATCCTTTTGAAAAATTTTTTGAACGGTTTTTTGACGAACTGCCGGAACAGGAATTTCAGCAAAGAAGCCTGGGCTCCGGATTTATTCTGGATAAGGAAGGCTATATTGTGACCAACCATCATGTGATCAGCGATGCGGATGAAATTATGGTCAAATTAAAAGACGGAGAAGAAACCCAGGCCAGAATCATTGGGACGGATGCGACCACCGATTTAGCCCTGATAAAGATCAAATCCGATGAACAACTGCCCGCCCTGACCCTGGGAGATTCGGATGAGCTTAATATCGGCCAATGGGTAATTGCCATCGGCAGTCCTTTCGGTCTTGAATATACGGTAACCGCCG
>CAZRES010000057.1:0-19291 GCA_964598885.1 uncultured Desulfobacteraceae bacterium
TGGTCCAGCCGGTCCTGTTCGTCAACCGCCTCATCGGCACCCAAGGCGCCTACGGAACGCGAGATATCGAAGAATACCTCAACCGGGTCATCGTTTCCCGGTTAAACGACCACCTGGGAGAAAATCTGGACTCGCTTTTTAACCTGCCGGGACGATACAATGCGCTGGCCGACAGCCTGCAGACCCGCCTGGCTGAAGATTTCAGCCATTTCGGCCTGGCACTGACCCATCTTTACATCACGTCCATCACCCCGCCGCCCGAGGTCCAGAAAGCCATTGACGACAAAAGCCGGATCAATGTTTTCGATGACTTAAACCAACTGATCAAACTCAAGGCCGCCATGTCCATCGAAAAAGCCGCGGAAGGCGACGCCGGAGCCGCCTCCGGGCTGGGCATGGGCATGGGGTTCATGATGCCGGCCATGTTTACCGAATACATCCGGTCGGGAGCCGCGGATTCCCCTGACAAAACAAACGCGACCTGTCCGGACTGCAAACACCCGGTGACCAAAGATTCCCGGTTCTGTCCCCATTGCGGACACCAGTTGCTGGTATTCCAGCAATGCACATCCTGCGGCAAGAACCTGCCGGCCGGGGCAAAATTCTGTGTTCGTTGCGGTACGCCGGTATCAACGACGCCCACGGAAAAAGCCTGTCCAAAATGCGGGGCCATGAACCTGGCCGAGGCGGTTTTCTGCGATAAATGCGGTGAGAAAACAACGTGATGTCGCATTACCGCATCACAACGGATCCGGAAATCAGACGCAACGAATCAAGAGTAAATCAATATAACGGTAACATCCCATGGACTTGAAAATCGCCCACCAGTGCCCCCAGTGCGGCGGGCCGGTGTCCCTTGCGGAAACCGACCGGTTTTTTTCCTGCGCTTACTGCCGGGTCAGGCTTCATATCACCGCCGATGGTCCGTTTCATTATCGCCTGACGCCGAAAACCGCAAGAGACGACCTTATACATATCCCTTACTGGCGTTTCAAGGGCGCCTCTTATTCCCTCCGAAACTCACAAGTGCGGCACCGTATACTGGACATGACCCGCATCGCCGTGCTGAATCATCATCTGCCCTATTCGCTGGGGATCCGGCCCCAGGCCGTACCCCTGACCTTTGTGACCGCGAAAACGGCCGGGTCCTTTCTCCCGCCGGCGACACCATTAAAAGATATACTGGACGGCATCGACAAACAGCTCACCCACGGGGAAATGCGGGCCGACATGATCCGAACCGTGAAACCCGCGGAAAATATCGAAAGGGCCTATATCGGTGAGACCGCCAGCGTGATTTTCCTTCCGGTGCTGCCAAAAGGCGACCGGCTCCAGGACGGCATCAATGCCGCCATGCAATATCAGACCGGCCCCGACACAGCTTCGCTTATCGATGCCGCCGGCGGCGCTGCTGACTGGTCGCCCCGTTTTCTGCCGGCCCTCTGCCCGGCATGCGGGTGGGACCTGGACGGCCAACGGGAAAGCTGCGTGTTTGCCTGCGGCAACTGTAGTCGGGCATGGATGCCCGGCACGCGGGATTTGACTGAAGTAAAGCTGGGGACGGTTGCCCGACAAAGAGAAACGTCCATATACATCCCCTTCTGGAAGATCCGGCCTCGGGTCTCCGGCACAGCGCTTGAAACCTATGCCGACCTCATCCGATACGCGAATCTGCCCAAAGCAGTGATGGAACGCTTTGAATCCCAGGAAATGGTTTTCTGGACGCCGGCTTTCAAAGTCCGGCCCAAGCTCTTCCTGCTGTTGGCGGGCATGCTGACCATTTCACCGCCGGAGTCCATCAGCGACGATCGGCTCCGGCTTTCCCCCGCCTACCCCGTGACCCTGCCTGTTTCCGAAGCAGTGGAAAGCCTCAAAACGGTTTTGGCTTCGCTGGTGGTCTCCAAAAGTCATATCTTTGAGAAAATCGGTGATATCAACATCACGGCCGAATCCGGCCAGCTGATCTTTCTGCCCTTTACCCCCCGCGGAAATGAATTTATCTTCGAAACCCGCCACATCGCTCTGCCCAAGGCGGCCCTGGTCCAAGGGAGAAATCTTTAAAACCGAAACGTTCAATTGCCCAGTATCCGCAACATCATGGGCAGGGCCACGAATGTGCCGATGGAAGATCCCAGGTTGGTAAATACCACCACCAGCAACACCCGGGTGGCCTTGTTCCGCCAGAATCCGCGCACGGACATGATGTCAACGGACAGGTTTTCCAGGTCCCGGACCTTGGGGGTTTTGACAAAGGCTTCCACCAGCCCCGCCACCCAACCGGCGGCGATCATGGGATTTATGGATGTTAATGGAGCCGCAACCACGGCGGTCAGAATGGTCAATGGGTGGGCGAAGGCCAGGATGGCGCCGATACCGGCAAAAATTCCATTGGCCGCAATCCACAAAAGGATCATTTGTTTTCCAGCCACGGCGCCGCCGAAAAAAAATCCGGCCGCCACCAGTACGATAATGATGGCCGGGATCAGCCATTTGAAGATTTTGCCGATATTTCCTTTGGGAGGCACCTCATCCAGGGCGGAGATGTCCTGATCTTTTTCAATGTATCTTCGAATACCGGGCACATGCCCGGCCCCCACTACGGCTAGAATTTTTGAGCCGTTCGCCGTCCGGATTTTCTGCGCCAGATACTGATCCCGCTCATCGATTAAAATTTTTCGCAGCTCCGGATGGGTCTTTTCCACCTCTTCCAGGACGGATTCGAGCATATCGGTCTCTTTCATCTTCTCGATATCCTTTTCCTCGATTTCATCCACCCCGCCCATGGAAACCAGCAGTTGGAACAGCATCTTAACCCGGCTCCAGATGCCCATATGCCGCCAGGCCCGGGAAAGGGTTATGCTGATGTCCCGATCCGCCAGGCAGATGTCGGCTTCCTGGGCTTTGGCGGTTTCAATGGCTGTGATCATTTCCTGTCCGGGCCTGACTCCGAGCTTTTCCCCTATTTTTTTCTGAAATGCGGCCAGCATCAGGCTGGCTAAGAGCATAAAAGATTTTTTCTCCCGGATGATTTTGATGATATCCATGTCCTGCCACTGATCCTGCTGCATAAGAGACTGGTGGCGGGAATGGCACAACTCAACACATACGGTTTCCGGACGTTCCTCACGGATCACTTTCTCTACGAGATCGACGCTGGCTTTGGAGACATGGGCTGTGCCCACCAGCAAAATTTCCTTGTTATTGATGGAAATACGGGTCAGATCGGCATGCGGCTCAATGGTTTTCGCTTTATCTTCATCCATGAATAGTAAGTTTATCCTGATCAATAAAAATTCATGCTTGCGGCCCGAAAGTCTTTTTTTCTTCATCGCTTTGGCTGGGCCCAATATTATCAAGAAAGCGACAGGGAATACGGAAGGAAATGCATCTCCATCATTGTAAAAATTCCCGATGCGCGTCTGAAGAACATATGCCAGCGGCTTGCCCAACGCAAGGAAAATGACAACAATTGATAATTGCTTATTTTCCGGCAAACCCTTATAGTATGGGAAAATCAAGGAACGGACTGCCATGCTGATTTTCGACGATATCTATACATGGGAAGGATGGGGAGGAACACTGAAGCTGGCCAGCGGCAAATGTCGGCTCCGCATCTATGACCGATCCAAAGGAAGTCGGGGGGCCGTTTCCTTTCTGCGGCCTTTTATCGTGGTGATCACAGATGTGGCTGACAGCAAAATGTCGGTCAGGAGCTGCGGAGCGCATATTGCCACAAAGGTCACTCGTGAATTCAACATCGACCCAGACCGAATGCTGTGGATTGAGTATTATCCGCAGGTAACGTACGGCGCCCACAAAGAACACACTATTATGGAACATTTTGTCGCCGTTGATTTTTCATGGTATGACGGCAAGGCTCTCTCCCCCCGATTGCGTCAGCTCAAACCGCCCCTTGTGGAAGTCATCAAAGAAATCATGCAAAAAGAAAACCCCATGGAAACGGCATAAAAAAAACGCCGTTGCCACGGAACCCAATGGTAAAGGCGCGGCGTTAAAATCTTTTTATGCCCAATTGCCCCGGCTCGAAATTTTATTTCTTCGGGTCTGGTCCGCGAATAATGCCGAACACCCGGACCTTGATTTCCGGGCTGATGACGCTGGTGGTGGTTAACATGATGTTGTCGGAATAGCGGCCGGGATCTTTTTTCGTATTGGAAACATAAAGGATAACGTGCGACGGATCGGCATCGGCGTTTTTTCCCAAGTGAAACGCAATGTTCCCCCCTTTTTCGGCTTTTGCTCCGATTATGGAAAAGGGATTGCCAGGCGACGGGATAATGCGGATTTCCGTGCGAAGGGGCGCACCGGCCGGTCCGATCAGCCGCACGTTCTGGGGCGTCAACCGGACCGGGGGAATAACATCTCCGGTCAGTGTCAGCTCAATAATCCCGTTGTTCTGGTCATCCGTATAAACGCTTGCGCGTTCGCGGATGGTTTTTCCGGCTTTCTTCCGGGTTATCCGTCTTGTTTTCCGTTTCCGGCTCCAGGGCGGCATCGGTCGTAGTGTCCGGGGAAGTATCGAAAAGCAGTTGGTATTCTTCATCCGTCAATATGCTCCGGCAGTTTTCCTCAAATGCCGCATCCATTTCCCGTGAGATGTTTTCGACCTCGTCAGACCCGATTTCGCCGGCATCGAGCTTTTCGATCAATTTTGCTCTTTCCGCGTCTCTTTCCTGATAAAAAAACCGGATATCTTCCCGTTTATCCCCGTCGATTTTTTCCTTGACAAGATCGACGCCGGTTGCGGGATTTTCAATACGGAAACCGAGCTGTTGGAACGATTCAAGAGTTCTTTCCAAGCGCTTGGATCCGCGCCACATAGCGGTCAATTTTAAATTTGCGCTTCAGACCGGCCGCATTCATGTACCGGATTTTGCCGAAAACCGACCGCTCGGCAAATGGCCGGTCATGACGGCCGAAACACCAGGCCACGCCGGTAAACCCGTTGGGATCCCGGCCGTCGATCTCATACCGGTTGTTTAAGGTCAGCATGATCTCAAAGGCCGCTTCAGGAGTCGGGCTCCATTCAATGATTTTTTTTCCCCAGTACATGCGCATGTAATTGTGCATCCGGCCGGTGAGCACCATTTCCATCTGGGCGGCGTTCCAGTAGGGATCGTGGGTCCGGGCTCCTTCCAGCGCTGCGGCATCATACAGATAAGGACGCTGGTCCATCCGGTGCTTATCCAACGTGCTTTGCGCCCATCCCGGAACAGCCTGCTCATATCGGTCATACCCGCTGTTGTAATAAACAAAATTAATCGCCAGTTCCCGACGCACCACCACCTGTTCAATAAAGGCCGCCTTGGGCTTTTCCGGCGCATGGCTTTCCCGGATTGCCCGCACCACGTTCACCGGCGATATCTGGCCGAAATGGAGATGGCCGCTCAGGTCGGACCGGCATCCGGCCGCCGGATCCCGGGCCAGTGTATCGTAATCGGAAAGGCGATCCGCCACAAACTGCTCCAGACGCGCCAGGGCCACAGTCTCGCCGCCGGAAAAACCGGTCACCGGAAAAACGGAATCATCGCCGGCAATCCGTGCGGAAAGGGCCTGGGGATGAATCAGAGGGGTTGACGAAAAAGGATGAACCGTATTTTTCATCCAATAATCCGGCAAGACCACGGGGTCGAGATAGGCATCGAGTTTTTTCATGATCCTGGGACGCAGGGTCCGGGCTGCGGATTCTTCTTTGCCGGAAGCCGTGGCCACCGGAACAACGCAGTCGGATTCCACGATGGTAAACGCGCATGCCAGTTTCTTGGCGATCGTATCCCGCCATTGCCGCTGTATCCTCAAATAACCTGCGTCTGTAATCACCCAGGCTGCCTGCCGGGCCAGGGAAAGCACCGTTTCTATCATGGGACCTGTTTCAAGAGCGAACGGGATTCTCTTTTCAACAAGTGTTTTCTGTACATCGGCGATCCCTTCCAGCATGAACCGGTAATGCCGGAAATTGGCTTCGGGGAAATCGGGAGTCAGAACAAAGGCCACCATCAGCGGCAGCTTTAATTCATTGGCTTTTTCCAGGGCGAAACAAAGGGCGGGATTGCCATCCACCCGCTGGGCCTGCTGCATCCAGTAGCAGATATAACTCCCCTGCCCGCTCGACGGCGGTGGACCGGGGAAATGCCGAATCCGGTGCGGATGAATCATTTGTTATTTTCGTCCGAGATATATTCGACCAGAAGTCACTCCATGGAGTGTGAAACTGATTGTTATCTATTAGGATTGATAATTTTCATGTAAACAGCCGGCAAAAAGATGTCAATAAAAATATCCTGTTAACTCACGTTTTTATTTTTTGTGTTCAAGGATAGCGGCCGATAAACTTTAGGGGTTAAAACATCGCCGGGCCCATGCATTTCCTCAAGATATCACGGAAACAACGCGTAAAAGAAGAGTTGGACTTTGATCGGATAGAGATCCCCGAAGATTACGAGTTGAAATTCACCCGTTTTTCTGAGAATCTCATTGATTTCATGGCGCGCCCGGCAGGACTCGAACCTGCGACCTACGGATTCGAAGTCCGGCGCTCTATCCAGCTGAGCTACGGGCGCGGGGGGAAATGGGGTGAGTGATGGGACTTGAACCCACGACCCTCAGGGCCACAACCTGATGCTCTGCCAACTGAGCTACACCCACCATAAGAACTGATACAGTTAACAGACCTGTTTTTTATTTTCAAGATGTTTTTTCAGCGTTTTTTCCAAAGGCAGACTTTTGCTAAAAAAACAGGTGTTGACCGGATTCGGCTTTTTTAATACATTTTCTATCTTAGTAAACCGGAAAAGAATTATCGAGCCGGGAAAGGACCATTTTATGAATAAACTTCAGATTTTCCTGATCAGAGCTCTTTTAGGCGGGCTTTGCGCCGTGGTGATCATTCGCCTGTTTCGTCCCGACACGGATATACCCTATATCATCGGATTGGCCATTTGTCTGGTAGCTGTTGCCTATGGCCTGGAATACCTCAGGGGCCGGAAAACAGACAACTGAAAGGATATTTCTGCCATTGAAGCAATTTATTCTCGGCACGGCGGGACATATTGATCATGGAAAAACCAGTCTGATCCGAGCCATCAGCGGGTACGACACGGACCGCCTTAAAGAAGAAAAACTCCGGGGCATCACTATTGAACTGGGATTTGCCGCGCTGGATCTGCCGGACGGCATTCACTTAGGGATCGTGGACGTGCCGGGACACGAAAAATTCGTGAAAAATATGGTGGCCGGCGCATCCGGCATCGACCTGGTGATCCTGATTATTGCCGCGGACGAAGGCGTCATGCCCCAGACCCGGGAACACCTGGAAATCTGTACTCTGCTGGGGATATCACACGGTCTGGTCGCGGTCACCAAAAGCGATATGGTGGATGAGGAATGGCGGGAACTGGTGACCGAAGATATTCGGGAATTCATCACCGGAACATTTTTGGAAAATGCTCCAATCATACCGGTCTCCTCGGTTACCGGCGAGGGGCTTCCCGCACTGAACCAGGCGCTTTCCGATCTCTGTGCCGGTCTGGCGGAACGGAAACCCGCGGGTCTTTTCCGTCTTCCGGCCGATCGCGTATTCACCATGAAAGGCTTTGGAACGGTTATTACCGGCACCCTGATGTCCGGCCGAATCCGTACGGGGGAGACCATTATGATCTATCCCTCCATGATCACATCCAAAATTCGGGGACTTCAGGTTCACGACCGGTCCGTTGAAGAGGCGGCCGCCGGCATGCGGACCGCCATCAATTTTCAGGGGATTGAAAAAGCGATCGTCAACAGAGGGGATGTGGTGGCCCGGCCCGATACCCTGAAACCGTCTTTCATGCTGGATGTGGAGCTGCATCTGCTTAAAAGTTACGGGAAAAAAATCAAAAACAGGACCAAGGCCCGTTTTCATACCGGCACCAGCGAAGTGCCCTGTCATATCCTGCTGCTGGACCGGGAAACCCTGGAACCGGGTGAAGCAGCCATAGTGCAGCTTCGTCTGGATACGCCCGTGGTCTGCGTACGCAATGACCGGTTCGTGATCCGCAGTTATTCGCCGTCACGAACCATCGGCGGCGGCCGCATCATCAATCCGGTACCGGAAAAACACAAACGATTCCGGGATACCACCATCGACCATCTGACCGCCGTTTCCTCGGATGATCCCGAAGCCGTGATTATCGCCCATACCGAAGCAGCCGGGTTTAATGAACTGAGCCTTGCGGATCTGGTCATCATGACCGACCTGGCTGACAGCCGCCTGGATAATACTTTACAATCCCTTCTGTCGCGGCATATAGTGATCCAGACCGACCGGGAGATGAAGCGCTATATTCACCGAAAAACATTTGAACACTTTGCCGATGAAGTCATGGAACGCCTGAAAACTTATCACGCGGCAAATCCCATCAAAGGCGGTATGCCCAAAGGGGAAATGGCCTCCAAATTTCCACCGACCCTTGGCGGCAAATTGTTCAACCTCATGTTGAATATGATGGTTAAAAACAACGATATCGTGTTGACGGAAAACACCCTTAGACTGCCCGGTCATGCGGTGACCCTGGAAGCCGATCAGTCCGATATCCGGGAAAAAATCCTCCAGGTATATAAAAAAGACCAACTACAGCCGCCCACATTCAAGGACCTGACGGCGGCCCTGAATGTGGACCCGAAAACCGTCAAAAATGTTTTAATGATGCTGGTGGCCGGCGGTGAAATGGTAAAAGTCAACAATGACCTTTTTTTTCACGCCGATATTTTAGCCCGGCTAAAACAGCAGCTCATCGATTATTTGAAGCAAAACCGTGAAATCAGCACACCCCAATTCAAGGAGATGACGGGAACGTCCCGGAAATATACCATCCCGTTGATTGAATATTTTGATGCGGCGAATGTCACCATCCGCATCGGCGATATCCGCAGGCTCAGAAAACAGGAATAGACCGGTCCGGATAGTGGTTGTCCGAAACATTGTTGTCGTGGACTTTGTTTCAGATTATATCAGCGGAAAAGGGGATTAAAATGCAAAAAACACCCGAAACGGAATTGCATCAGTTCGTTTTGCTCCGGATGATCGCGGGCATCGTTATTTCAATTGCGATAATTGTCGGCCTCGCCATGCTCATCAATAGATGGAGCCCCCCTGCCGCATCAGACAAGTCAGCGACCGCCAAAACCGCTATTCCGCATATTCCCGACAGCGTCCCCGACCTTTCGAAAACCCAAACCGAAATGTCGCCCACCGCCAAACAAGAAACACCTGGAGAAGACAGCCATGCAACGGAATCCGACGAAACAGAGACACCAGAACCTCTCTACCGGCCCGAAGCCCTTACTTCAAAGCGGTCTGACAAAAAACCGCAGGGTGTTTTATTCGTAGAGGCATTGATCCAACCCCTCGAATTCGAACTAGCAAGGTTCTGGGGATGGCGGCCCAATGATCTCATTCAGTTCACGGACAATGTCAATGAAATGCAACTGGGTGTGCTGGAAGCCACCCGGAGAGCTTCCATAACCCTGACCGACAAAATATCCCGCACCGGCTCCACTGCCGCCCTGAATCCACATTTGGAACAGGCCATGAATTCCTTTATGATCAGAGCGGACGGCTACTGGTTCCCTTCTCCCGAGCAGGAATATCAACTCGCCATCAAGCAGCTTAATATCTATAAGGATCAACTGATACGGGGGGAAGCGGAATTTTTTACCCGGACGGACAACCTGATTCCTCTGTTGCGGGCTTTTGAGCAACTACTGGGGAGCTGCGACGACAACCTGGTCAAAACCCATGAAGACGACGGCAAACCCGTCAGCACCTTCCGGGCGGACAACTATTTTTTTTACACCAAAGGCGTGGTCATTGTGGTCTCATCTATTCTTGAAGCCGTGGAAAAGGATTTTGAACGGATCCTGGAGGTGCGCAGCGCCAAGGAAGTGCTGCATCACGCGGTGGAAGCCGCCCATCACGCGGCCCACATGAAGCCCTGGCTGTTTGTTACGGAAGCAAGCTTAAACGGCATTTTCGCCAACCATCGGGCCAATATGGCGGCCCATATCAGCCATGCGCGATTTTATATCGGTCTGCTGGCGGAAACCCTGTCCACCTGATTCACGGCGACCACCCCTGCCCAGCGCACAACCGCCTATACCGCCTCGATGAACCGGGCGGCAATGCTGTCGGCAAAGCGTATGCCGCCCGGCGTCAGGCGGCAATGACCGTTTTCGATCACGACCATCCCCTTAGCAATCAGTGCAGCCGATATAGCACCAAACGTCTCTGAAAAATCAACCTCAAAACGATTTTCAAATTCAGATATACCGATTCCGTCTGTCAAGCGCAGGCCCAGATAGATGGCTTCCGTCATCAGAGCGGTTTTGTCGACGGCCTCTTCCCCTTCTGCCGGCGGCCGGCCGGACACCAACCGGTCAACATAATCCGGGACATCGGAAACGTTCCAGGATCGGCGGCACCCGGTAAATGAATGGGCCGAAGGGCCGAATCCCAGATACGGCGCAAATATCCAGTATTTAAGATTATGACGGGAACGCTTTGAGGGGGATACGGAAAAGTTGGAAATCTCATAGCGCTCATAGCCGGCTGCCGTCAAAAATCGACCGGTCTGTTCAAACAGTTTCACGGCGGTTTTCCCGGACAATGGCTTAAATTTCCGGGCTTCCAGGTCCGCTGTCATCCGGGTTCCGGGTTCAAAGGTAAGCTGATAACAGGACAGATGATCCGCTCCCAAACTTACGGCCGTATCAAGATCCCACTGCCACCGGGCGGTTGTCTGGCCGGGAAGGCCGAACATCAAATCAAGCCCGATATTTTCGAAACCCGCGGTTCTGGCCTTTTGGAAAGCCGTCCGACCGTCTTGGGCCGTGTGGATCCGTCCCAGAAAAGCAAGGGCCGGGTCCCAAAACGATTGAACCCCGAGGTTTAATCGATTAATTCCCATCCCACGAAGGGATTGCAGCATCCCCGCATTCACGGTGCCCGGATTGACCTCTATGGTAATCTCAACATTTTTAGCCATCTCAAAACAATCGTACACCGTTTCCAGAATGGCGGCAATCTGGCCGGTTTTCAGGACCGATGGAGTCCCTCCTCCCAAAAAGATGGAATCCACGACAACCGACGGTCTTCCGGCCGCCGCAATCTCCCGGATAACGGCGCGGACAAAATCCGGAATCAGGGACAGATCCGTAACTGAAAAAAAATCGCAATACGGGCATTTGCGGATACAAAAAGGAATGTGGATATACATTCCGTATAATCCGCGTGATGCGCTCAATCCTCTGGGATGGACCGAATGCATCTTTATCCGTCCGGTTTGTCGAAAAAATTCATAAGCATAAGAATTTATATCAAATAAACTGTTTCATCAGCTCGCTGATCACATGATCGGCATTTTCCGGCGTGATGTCGTAACGTCGACAAATCTCATCGGCTTTTGCTGACAAAACCGGATCGTCTAGATCATCTAAACGATGAAACAATCCAAGACGCCGACCCACCTGATAGCGCATGCGCCGGACCGGCTCCATGGCGAGGAAGCGCTTGATTGTATCGGTCATATGAAATTTGTCATCGGGAAGTTTTCCCTCGATTTCCTGGAACAGGTTAAGGATATGATCGCTTTTGACGGTGCTGGTGATGCCGTTAAGATGTTCCAGAAACAGCAGGATCTCTCTGGCCGTTTCCTCGTCCGTTAATTTCTCGAATTTGCCCGAGGAATATTCCTCATAAAGAGGCACGCTGCCCGGAATAGCCAGGCTTCGGAGCCGGATGAAATCCGGATTGATCTGATTTAAGGCATCAGCGGTTTCAAGGGCGTGGACCCTGGACAGCGCTTTGCCCCCCAGACCGGGCATGACATATTCGGACAGCTCAATACCGGCGTTTTTCACCTTTTGCCCCGCCCTGACATGGGTCGTCTTGTCCACCCCTTTTCTTACCCGCTTCAACACCTCATCCGATCCGGATTCCATGCCGATATGAATCCGGTTCAACCCGGCTGCGGCAATAGCGGCCATGTCGGCATCGCTGATTTTTGCAATGGTGCGGGCCCGGGCATAGGAGGTAACTCTGTTGATCATGGGGAACCGGTTTTTCAGATGGGTTAAGATATCAATCAGGTCTTTGGGCGGAATGATCAGGCTGTTGCCGTCTTGAAAAAATATCGACCGCATGCCGCAGGCATACCAGTTCAGGGCCGCGTGAAAGGCCGAATAGTCGGTTGGCGCGAGACCGGCCCGATACTCTTGGAGTGCATCCTTTGGAACCTGACCCGCGGCATCCCGCATCCGGACGATGGCGGCAATATGACGGGCCACGGCATCGATATCCTTTTTGACGTGATCGGCCGGGCGCAGGGAGAATTTCGTGCCTTTATACACCGGGCAGAACGTACAGTGGTTCCAGGGGCAGTTGCGGGTAATGCGGATCAGCAGGCTTTCGGCCTCGCTGGGCGGTCGGATGGGGCCCTGCTCAAAGCCCTGGTATTCGGTTTGCCTTTGACTTGAACGGCTCATGAATATATATTCTCCCTCGATAGAGTAAAAATTATTATAAAAGATAAAACAGATAACGGATTTGTACAGATATAAATGAGACAATGGCGCTTTCGCATTCTGCTGGCCGTCCTTGTGGTGGTAATCGGTATTCCGGCCTGCGCGGTCACGGATCTATTGCTTTACATGCGCACTCCATCGACCACGTCAAAGGATCTGACCGTTCCTTTTACGGTATCGCCCCGGCAGGGATTTGACCATATCGTTGATCGCCTGCATGATCATGGTCTTATCCGCTTTCCCTTTAAAATGAAAATCATGGGCCGGATAAAAAACTATGATAAACGCGTCATCGCGGGGCAGTATGACCTGTCGCCGGCCATGCCGCCGCAAACCATCCTGGAGCGATTGGTTTCCGGAAAAGTCCGCATGGTGCGGCTTACGGTCCCCGAGGGGCTGAATCTGCATCAGATCGCCGGTCTTGTGGAACAGGCCGGATTGGGATGCCGGGCCGCCTTTATTGAAAAAGCTGCTGATCCGGCTCTGGCCGGGCGTTTAAACATTCCGGCCCCTACCGTGGAAGGTTATCTTTTTCCGGAAACCTATTTTTTCTCCGGTGACGTGAGCCCGGAACAGATCATCACCCACATGGCCGGCAAGCTCCAGGCGGCCATTTTACCGGAATGGCGGGATCGGGCCGACGATCTGGGCCTGTCCATTCACGACATCATTACCCTGGCTTCCCTGGTTGAAAAGGAAACCAGCCACCCCGAGGAACGGACCCTTGTAGCATCGGTTTTTCACAACCGGTTAAACAGGGGGATGCGTCTTCAGAGCGACCCCACGGTGACCTATGGTGTTATTGATTTCTCCGGCCGCATCCGCCGAAAGGATCTGGAGCGGGACACGCCCTACAATACCTACCGGATCGCCGGGCTTCCTCCCGGCCCTATTGCCAACCCGGGATTGGCGTCCATCCGGGCCGCGCTTTTTCCGGATCAAACCGATTATCTTTATTTTGTCTCACGGGAAGATGGATCCCATCATTTTTCCACCAATCTCCGGGATCACAACAAAGCAGTCCGGCAATATCAGCTAACGTCCCGCAACAGAGACCGGGAATAGACATCCGCATCAAGCGCGCCGTTTTCGGCGCCGGTTTCTGATGCGCTGAGGCGATGATATCCGGCTCCGGCGATCATGGCCGCGTTGTCCCCGCACAGCTCCGGTGGGGGCATGTAGACGTTTTTATTCAACCCATCCGCCGCTTCCCTGACCCGTTGCCGCAGTCGGGGATTCGCCGACACCCCGCCCGCAATGGCGATATGCCCGCATCCGGTTTTTTCCGCGGCCCGGATGACCTTTTCCGTTAGTACGTCCACAACCGCTTCCTGAAATCCGGCGACGATATCGGGGATCGCATCCGGCAGCGCTTCCGGATGAGTCTGAATATAGCGGTTGACGGCCGTCTTGATGCCGCTGAAGCTGAAATTAAACGCCTCTCTGTCCAGATAGGATCGGGGAAACGGAATTTTGGCGGGGTCGCCGGCTTCAGCCAGTTTTGAGATTACAGCGCCGCCGGGATAGCCCAGACCCAGGATCTTGGCCACCTTGTCGAACGCCTCTCCGGCTGCATCGTCCAAGGTTTGTCCCATGCATCGGCTGTGGGTATGGGATGTTACATGATAGATATTGGTATGGCCGCCGGATGCGAGAAGCACCACAAAGGGAAACGGAGGGGAAGGCGTTTGCAGAAAAAGCGATTGAATGTGACCCTCCAGATGATCCACGCCCACCCACGGGATGTCCAGATCATATGCCAGGGCCCTGGCAAAACAGAACCCCACCAGCAAGGCTCCCACCAGGCCCGGTCCCTGGGTGACGGCCACGGCGTCAATATCCTGCGGCGTTATTTCCGCCCTGCCAATGGCCTCATCCACCACCGGTGCGACGGCCTCGATATGCCGGCGGGCCGCCAGCTCGGGAACCACGCCGCCAAACCGATGATGCACGTCCACCTGGGACGCCACAACCGAAGACAGAATGGTGGTTCCATCCGCGACCACTGCCGCGGCGGTTTCATCACAGGATGTTTCAATGCCGAGTATGTTCATGTTGCCATCGGAAAATAAGGGAAACAGACTAGGGAATCTTTCATGGACAGGCCCGGGGACAAGGCGTTTCAGCGCTTTTTATCGGCCGCACGCGGTTTCGGCGCACCCGACGGGCGCGGAGGCGATCGAGGGACTCATGATCGGCAGGGATTGTCAGACTCTCCCCTGGCGATCCATGCCATCAGTCTTGTAAACCATCCGGTAACGGCTTTGCGGCCTTCAGACGACCGCGATTTCAGGCCACCAAAGGATAACATTTTATTTTTCCAGCCATATCACGCGTTTTTCAGCGGATTTGCGATTTTGGACCACTTCGCCGATGACATACGCTTTTTCATTCATCCCCGCCACCCGCTCGACGATATCCTGGGCCGCCTGGGACGGTACCACCGCAATCAGGCCCAGCCCCATGTTAAAGGTCCGATGCATTTCAGAGGGCTCAATATTGCCCGATTTTTGAAGATAATCGAACACGGCCGGCACGGGCCACGCATCTTCGTGAATAACGACACTGCAAGCCGTGGGCAGCACACGGATAATATTTTCCTCGATGCCTCCGCCCGTAATGTGCGCCAGTCCATGAATTGAAAATTCCTTGCACAACCGCAAGATGGTATCGGCATATACCCGTGTGGGGGTGATCAATTCTTCGCCAAGGGTCTTTCCGAATTCCGGAATATGCGTATCCACCTTTAATTTCAACAGATCAAAACAAATTTTCCGGACCAGAGAATAGCCGTTGCTGTGCAGCCCCGACGACGCGATACCCACCAGCTTGTGTCCCACCTTGATTTCCGAGCCGTCCACAATCTTATCATTATCCACAATGCCCACGGCAAAACCGGCCAAATCGTATTCATCATTGCTGTAAAGCCCCGGCATTTCGGCGGTCTCGCCGCCGATGAGCGCGCACTGCGCCTGCCGGCAACCTTCGGCAATTCCTTCCACTATCTGCTCGGCAACATCCGTCCGGAGCTGCCCCATGGAAAGGTAATCCAGAAAAAACAGAGGCTTTGCACCCTGAACCGCGACATCGTTCACACACATGGCCACCAGGTCGATCCCGATGGTATCATGTTTGTTCATCATGAATGCGATTTTCAGTTTCGTACCCACACCGTCGGTGGCACTGACCAATACGGGCCGCTCATAATCGGACATGTTCAGCGAATACAGGCCGCCAAAGCCGCCGATTTCACCCATGACCCCGGTTCTTGGGGTTTTGGAGGCGATGGCCTTGATGGCTTTTACAAACTCACCGGCTTTATCGATGTCCACACCGGCATCCGCATACGTCAGGGATTTTTCCAGTTTACTCATGTTGTCCAGTCAGTTTTAAAGTCGTCGTTGATGCTTATAGCGGAGGATTAATGGTTGATGATCAATCGCATTACCATCCGTTCTAGAATGTCCGAAAAAGTGCGCATTGATAACGTAACACGAGGAAAATGTCAAAACAATTTTTTTGACAACCATTGATGAGTCATGTAATGAGACTTTTCATTGGCCCATATTTTTATATTTAACATTGAGAAGGAACCGAAAATGAAAAATTTTGCACGCTTAAATCGCCTTCCGCCCTATGTGTTTGCCACCGTCAATCAGATCAAGATGGAAGCCCGGCGGGCCGGCGAAGATATTATTGATCTGGGCATGGGAAATCCGGACCTGGCAACTCCAAAGCATATTGTGGATAAATTGATTGAAGCGGCTCAAAAACCGCAGAATCACCGGTATTCGGCCTCCATGGGAATTCGAAAACTCCGGATGGCCATAGCCGACTGGTACAAGCGGCGATATGACGTAGATATCGACCCGGAAACCGAGGCCATTGCAACCATCGGCGCCAAAGAAGGGCTTTCCCATCTCATGCTGGTAAGCGTCGGTCCCGGTGATGTGGTGCTGTCGCCGAATCCGACGTACCCCATTCATCCATATTCCGCGATCATCGCGGGGGCTAACGTCAAATATATTCCGCTCCAGACGGATTCCGACTTTTTTGAGGACCTGATGGCAACCACCCGTCAGGCATGGCCGAAGCCGAAAATCATGGTGCTCAGTTTCCCTCACAATCCGACAACGGCCACCGTGGAACTCGATTTTTTTCAAAAAGTCGCTGATTATGCAAAAGAGCATGATATTCTTGTTATCCACGACCTGGCCTATGCCGATATCGTCTTTGACGGTTATAAGCCGCCCAGTTTCCTTCAGGCAAAAGGGGCCAAGGATGTTGGCGTGGAGTTTTTTTCCCTGTCCAAAAGCTACAGCATGCCCGGATGGCGGGTGGGTTTCTGCGTTGGAAACGCCGAAACCGTGGCCGCCCTTAAACGGGTCAAAAGCTATCTCGATTATGGCATTTTTCAGCCGATCCAGATCGCGTCCATCATCGCCTTAAACGGTCCGCAAAAATGCGTCAAACAGATCTGTGAAACGTATAAGGAGCGACGAGACACCCTGATAAACGGCTTAAACCGCGTTGGATGGGAGATCCCCTCACCCAAAGCGACCATGTTTGTCTGGGCCAAAATCCCCGAACCCTATTTGAAGATGGGGTCCGTGGAATTCTCAAAAATGCTGATCCGGACCGCCAAGGTCGCGGTATCGCCGGGCATCGGATTCGGCGAATACGGCGACGATTACGTGCGATTCGCTCTGATTGAAAACAACATGCGCATCAATCAGGCGGTTCGGGGCATTAAAAAGATACTGTAAAAACAGATTGATATATTTAGGAATGTCACCATGAGACAAATTAATATCGGCATCC
The DNA here is from genome assembly GCA_964598885.1 of uncultured Desulfobacteraceae bacterium. GTDB lineage: Bacteria > Desulfobacterota > Desulfobacteria > Desulfobacterales > Desulfosalsimonadaceae > SURF-33. The sequence goes on from CAZRES010000057.1 coordinate 17,401, forward strand.
TGGGCATCGGAACGGTGGGCACCGGCATTGCCAAACTGCTGATCAACAACGGTGACCTTATCGCCGCCCGGCTGGGAGCGCGTCTGCACCTGAAACGCGCCGCTGATCTTGACCTTTTCAAGGACAGAGGCATCGCGTTTGAAGACGGGATTCTGACCACGGACGCCTATGCGGTGATCAATGATCCGGATATCGAAATTGTCTGCGAAATGATCGGCGGCGAAAAACTCTCCCGGGAGCTGATACTTGGCGCGATCAACACGGGCAAGCACGTGGTGACCGCCAATAAGGCGTTGCTGGCTTCTCACGGCAGTGCCATTTTCCAGGCCGCGGCGGCCAAAGGCGTTGCCGTGGCATTCGAGCCCAGCGTGGGCGGATGCATGCCCATCATCAAAGCACTGCGGGAAAGTCTTGCGGGAAATCACGTTTCTTCCATCACCGGCATTCTCAACGGCACCTGCAACTATATCCTGTCGATGATCACCAGTGAAGGCATTTCCTTTGAAAGCGCTTTGGCCCAGGCTCAGAATCAGGGGTTTGCCGAAGCAGATCCCACCCTGGACGTGGAAGGATTTGACACGGCCCACAAACTCGCGATCCTGAGTTCCATTGCCTTTGGCACGGAAATTACGCCGGCTGATATTTACGTGGAAGGCATATCCCGCATCACGCCCATGGATATCGAGTTCGCGGCCCAGAGCGGTTATTGCGTCAAACTTCTGGCAGTGACCAAATATACGGACAAAATGATCGAGGTGCGGGTGCATCCCACCATGATCCCGTTTACCAATCCGCTCTCCAACGTCAGCGGGTCCCTCAACGCCGTCATTCTCTCGGGCGACGCGGTGGGGAACATGATGCTTTACGGCCATGGCGCCGGCATGATGCCTACGGCCAGCGCGGCTGTCAGCGATATTGTCGATATCGCCCGCAACCTGCTGACCGGAAGCCCTCCGCGCATTCCCATGCTGTCGTTTCAGCCCGATCAGATCAGACCGATACCCATCCGCCCGGTGGACGCGCTTTTCAGTCACTATTACGTTCGATTCGCCGCCATCGACCGGCCGGGTGTGCTTTCCCGAATCGCCGGAATTCTGGGCGATCACGACATCAGCATCAAATCCGTTCATCAGATTGAACAACGACTCAACGGGGCCGTTCCCATTTTCATGCTGACCCACAAGGCACGGGAAGCCGAAATCCAAAGCGCTCTGGCCAAAATAGAGGCATTGGACGCTATTATCGACCGCCCCATGCTGATTCGAATAGAAGATTAACGGTTTTTTCCCCAACCGGGAAACGGCTGCTACAAAATCGAAAGAAAAGGACCTGACATGCACATATTCTGCTCAGACCTGGAAGGTGTGTTCGTGCCCGAAATCTGGATCAATGTGGCGCGCCACACCGGCATCGACGAGCTCAAGCTGACCACAAGAGACATTTCCGATTATGATGAACTCATGAACCATCGCTTGAAAATCCTTGAAAAGCATAATCTTAAGCTGACGGATATCCAGGCGGTGATCCGGAAAATCGAACCCCTGGAAGGGGCGGTGGCGTTTCTGGACTGGATCCGAAGCCATCATCAAATCATTATCGTGTCGGATACCTTTGTGGAGTTCGCCGGACCGCTGATGCAGAAACTGGGCCGACCCACCCTGTTCTGCAACCGCCTGGAGGTGGGACCGGATCATTCCATCACCGGATACCGGCTCCGCCAGAAGGACGGAAAACGAAAGGTGGTTCAGGCATTAAAAACCTTAAATTACCGGGTGATCGCCTTCGGGGACTCTTATAATGATATCACCATGCTCAAGGAAGCTGACGCCGCTTTTCTGTTTCGGCCACCGGAAAATGTAACCAACGAATTTCCCGACATTCCGTCCACCCA
>CAZRES010000058.1:0-18884 GCA_964598885.1 uncultured Desulfobacteraceae bacterium
CACGACCACCAGACCGGAAAGCTCCCACACCGTGTCGGCCGTCAGGGTCATGTCGCTGGTGATATCGCCCGACAGGACGGAATCCACGGGGTCATCTCCGTTGCCATTGTCATCATTCGAACCACCGCCGCCCGATCCCCCACCGCAGCCGGACAGCATGATGGCAGTGATTGCCAGGATTGTTAACAGAAAAATTTTGCTTTTGATCTTCATACCTTTGGACCTCCATTTAAAACCAAAAATTAATTTCATAACTTCTTCTAAAATGTGCGATTTTCTAAATCAGTATCAATGTGACTGTGGAGAACTTAACGGCGGGATGTTATGAGATGGTCACACTTGTGTTAAAAATTCGTTACATTTTACTTGATCGCAAATAAACTTGGTGAAAACAAAAAGGAAAAGACACGAAAATAACTGCAAAATTAGTGGGTTCCAGATATGAGTTGATTATGGATCGACAATCCTGAACGAAACGAAAAAACATGGCGGAAACCGTTACGGTTCAGGCACACAAAAGTATAATTCCGTAAAAGATCAAGAGGTTCCCAAAAGTAATTCATTGCATTCCCTAAAGCATTGCATTATCAGTTTATTCAAAACTGACACCTTTTTGTAACAATCGACGCCATTATTCTGTTCCGGCATCGAAAAAGGCAGTATTGGCTCGTTATTCTAAATGGTTATGGTAAATAAAAACAATCGGCAATTAGAGGAGGAAAACAATGTCAGAAACATTAAAAAAATGCATATTCATCTTGTTTTACACCGGCGTGTTGGTCGGGCTGTCCGGCAACGTCATTGCCGGTCCGGTCAGCGCCAGTGATTTCATTGACAACATGAGCATCAGCGGCGATTTGCGCATCCGCTATGAATATGCGGAAAAAGATCTGCCGGATGAAGACCCCACGGATCGTTGGCGCCAGCGGTTCCGCCTCGGCATGAAGTGGAAAAACCATGCGGAAAACTGGAGCATCGCGGCAGGTCTGGCCACCGGCGGGGCCGACGCCACGTCCACCAATCAGACCTATTCCAACAGCACCTTTTTTGAAACCGGCGATATCCGGCTGGATTACGCCTATGCCGAACATAAGATGAACGCGTTTAAATTCATCGCCGGCCAGCAGAAAAACCCCTATCTGACAACCGGAGCCCTGTGGGATGGAGACGTGCGGCCCATCGGTTTGACCGGTCAATATCAGATGAATCCGGTATTTGTGACCCTGGGCGGGTACGACGTCCGATACATCGACAGAGACGTGGCCTATATGTACGCGGTCCAGGCCGGCGCGAAGCTTGATTTCATCACCGCGGCCCTGGCCTATTATACCTTCACGCGAGTGGATGAACTTCTTGACAAGGATTACATGGACAAAGATTACGGTTACGACATCATTGATTTTTATGTTTCTTCCGATATTAAAACAGATATGGCCAACATAAAACCCTACGCCCATATCTTATATAATATGGGAGCCGAAGGTGAAGAAGGCCAGAGCTTTTTAGGCGGAGACCTTGATCCGGAAGATGAAAACATGAGCTGGCTGCTCGGCGTCAAAGCAGGCATTGATAAATTCAGCCTTGGCGTTGAGTATTCCCGGATCGGCGCTGACGCCTGCGTCGCGGAACTGAAAGACAGCGATTTCGGAAGCGCTCTGAATCTGGTGGATGTGCAAGGGTTTAAAATCGGCCTGGGATATAATATCACCAAAAACTTCAAGGTCGCGGCAACAGCCTATATCTATGAAGCCGCAGAACGCGACCTTGATCAGGATCCGAAAACCTATCACTTTGATTTAAGTTATAAATTTTAAACATCTATATTTTCAAAACACTCGGTAAAGCGCGCCCTGTGACCTTAAACCGCTGGGAAAGCCGATTCCATTTTCGCTTCCCCCTCGTAAATGGCATTCCTTTTCGCTTACATGGTCACAGGGCGCTTTTCTTTTCTCTTGGAACGACCGCTTTTCTGCCCTTCCACCTGTTTTATGATGAATTCCGCTTCGACGCGGCATAAGGATTCCAAAGCATAACGCCGACTCCCCTTCATCCAACAGCGTCATAAAGCCATTGGCATCATCGATTCGATATCACCGAAAAGATTTGTTCCCTTTGCGGGTTTATGATAATGATCGAGTCGGATGCGTGATGACAAATGAAAGCAATCCTCGCGGAAAAAAGGTCGCCATGACGGAGCAACATCCCCTTATCCTTGACATCAAGGGCAATTCATTAGACGACGGTCCGGGGATCCGCTCAGTGATCTTTTTTAAAGGATGCCCCCTGTCGTGCGTCTGGTGCCATAACCCGGAAAGCAAGAAAGCCGGCCCGGAAATTGCCTTTGACCCGTCCGAGTGCGTGGGTTGCGACACCTGCCTGGATCTCTGCCCGGAAAAGGCCCTGGCCCGCAAGAACCCGTTTTTCATCGATCGGGACCGCTGCAATCTCTGTTTTGCGTGCGTCGACGAATGCCCGTCCGGGGCGCTATCCCGTGTGGGCCGAGCAGTGAACGTGGATGACATCGTTTCCGCCGTGGCCCGGGACAAACCTTTTTTCGAAACATCCGGCGGAGGGGTCACCCTTTCCGGGGGCGAACCCACGCTGTTTCCCGGTTTCCTGGCCCGGCTCCTGGCCGCCTTGAAAACCGAAGGAATCCAGACCCTGCTGGAAACCTGCGGCCATTTCAACGGCGCCGCATTCACGGATGACATCCTGCCGTTGATCGATATCCTTTACTATGATATCAAATTATTGGATCCACAGGTCCATAAAACCTATTGCGGCGTCGGCAACCAGCGCATTCTGGAAAACTTTGTCCGGCTCAAGGAACGCGCCGATGCGGGAGAATTCGTGCTCCTTCCCCGCACTCCCCTGATACCGGAGATCACCGCGACAATTGAAAACCTGACCGCTATCGCCGAATTTTTTGTCGGACATGGGATAAAAAAGGCCCAACTGCTGCCTTACAATCCTCTCTGGCCGAGTAAAAACCGTAAAATCGGAATCGCGGCGCCCCAACAGACAAACAAGGGTATGGACAAATGGATCCCCCATGAACAACTCGCGGCATACCGCTCCATTTTTTCCAAACGCGGCATTGCAACGTAAACCCGATAAAGGAGAACAGATCATGTTTTTCTTCCAGGCCGGAAAAAGCATCCATGCCCCCTCCCCCAAGGCGCGATTCTCCCCCGTCCATCTGCTGCTCAATGCCCTGCTGCGGGTATTTGCCGCCAATTTTAATCTGCGGCCGGGTCTGAAAAAATATCTGAAAAGCGATCAGGGATGGATCAACTTCACCATCGGCATGGCCACCGATTCCGGGTCGGTGGCCGCTTCGGTGACGTTTGAAAACGGCCGCGTCCGGGTGTCGGCTTCGATTCCGGAAAAGCCCGACACCATGCTCACTTTTCATTCCGAGGGGGCCGTCCTAAAACTTCTTTCCGCCACGCCCACCGAACAGATTTTCATGGTGCTTAAAGGCCGGCTCAGCCCCTGGGGGAACCAGTCGTATCTGAACCTGTTCTTCTTTTTGCTGTCTCTGCTCATGCATGGCAAGCAGCAGAAACAGATGGAAAAAGAGCGGAAAAAAGCTAAAAAAGACCTGCTCAAGGCCTCGCCCAGGGCCGACACCCGCCTTTCCGATGAACTGGCGGCCCGGCAGTCCGTGCGCATGCGCGCCAAAGACAAAGACCCCGGCGTCAGATACCTGGAAGAACCGTATCTGTCGGATGTAAGCTTAGATGATTTTCCCCGGATTCGAAGGTTTCTGGACATTCATTTTGAAACCCGGCCCCGGATTTGCACGGAACTTCCCAAGCTGGTCACGGACTGGCACAAGGCCAACGGTTACGAAACCGACACCGCCGGCAACCCCTGGCATCCTCTGCTGCGAAAGGGCCATGCCTACCGGCATCTCATGGAAAACCGCAAGCCCCTGATCCGGAAAAACGATCTTATTGCCGGGACCACCACCACAAAAGAAATCGGCGTGGTGGTCTATCCCGAGGGCCACGGCTCCATGATCTGGGGCGAGCTGCTCACCGTGCCCCACCGGACCCTCAACCCGTATGATCTATCGGAAGAAACCAGAAACATCCTCCATCATGAAATCTTTCCCTACTGGGCCCGGCGCAATTTCAAGGAATGGGTCCGGGCCAAATACGACAACCCCCTGTGCCAGCAGATCGACGAGCGGTTTGCCATCTATTTCCTGTGGAAATCAGCTACCATTTCCCATACCATTCCGGATTTTCCGAAAATGCTCCGTTTGGGCATTTCCGGTATTATGGAAGAAATCCGGGAGCAACAGAATGCATTTGCCGACGATCCGGATAAAACCGCCACCCTTGAGGCCATGATTCTCTGTTTGGAAGGACTGGCCGCCTATTCCCGGAACCTGGCCCGTCAGGCCCAAACCGAGGCCCAAACCGAAACCGATCCGACCCGTAAAAAGGAACTTGCCCGCCTGGCCGAAATCTGTCGACAGGTTCCCATCCACCCGGCCCGAACCCTGGACGAGGCGGTCAACGCCGTCTGGATCACCTGGGTAGGACTGCACATGGAAAGCACCAACGCCGGTCTTTCCCTGGGACGCCTGGATCAGTGGCTCCAGCCCTATTTTGCCGCGGATATGGAAAAATGTTTCACCGAAGAAGAGCGGGAGGCCTGTATCCGGCATGCGGTGGAGCTGATCGCCTGTTTCTACATGCGCTGCACCGACCACCTGCCCCTGACCCCGGATATCGCCAACTGGGTGTTCGGCGGCAGCTCCTCGGACCAGGCCATCACTTTGGGCGGGGTGACGCCGGGCGGCCACGACGGGGTCTGCGACATGACCTATATTTTTCTTAAAGTCACGGAAATGCTCTCCATCCGGGACCCCAATGTAAATGCCCGCTTTTATCCGGGCATCAACTCCGATACGTATCTGAAGCGGCTCTGCGAGGTGAACCTGATCACCACCGCCACCCCGTCGTTGCATAACGACAAAACGGTCATGGCGTCTCTTTCGGATTTCAACTATGCCATGGAAGACCTGCGGGACTGGTCGGCCACCGGATGCGTGGAGCCGACCCTTTCCGGCAAGCACTTCGGCCATACCAATTTCCAGATGATGAATATGGTGGCGGCCCTGGAAATGGCCTTAAACAACGGCCGGCACCCCCTGCTGAACTGGAAGCTCGGCCCGGACACCGGCAGTGTGGAAACCGGCGATTTTACCACCTTTGATGAATTTTTCACGGCCTTTACCGAGCAGTTCAAATTCATCATCGACCAGAGCATCATCTATAATGAAATGCTGGCCGAAGCCCATCAGGTGCTCCGGCCCACCCCGCTGCTCTCGTCGTTGATCGACGGGTGCATCCGCACCGGCCGGGATGTCACCATCGGCGGGGCCAAATACAACAGTTCGGGCGCGGCCCTGATCGGTCTGGCGGATGTGACCGACTCCTTGATGGCCGTCAAGCACCTGGTGTTTGACGAAAAAAAGATCACCTTTGCCGACCTCAAGCGGGCCGTGGACGATAATTTTGAAAACCACCCGGCCGTGCGCGCCCTGGTGACCAAAAAAGTGCCCCTGTTCGGTTCGGGCAGCGACGCGGCCGTGACCATGGCCGACCGGATCGCCAACTTCGCCCACCACCACTACGGGAACAAACCCCACTACCGCGGCGGCCGGTACACCGTGGGATTCTGGTCCATGTCCAACCATGTGGCCTACGGCACCTTAAGCGGCGCGCTCCCGTCAGGCCGGCTGCGGGGCAAGGCCTTCACCCCGGGCCTGACCCCCGAGCCCCACGCCTCCCGCAACCTCACCGACAATATCCGGGACGTGGCCCGGCTGGATTACAAAAACATCACCAACAACATCGCCTTTAACGTCAAGGTGGTGCCCGTCGCCGGCGACAGCCGGGAAAAAACCGTCAACGATATCTATTCTTATGTGAAAACCTATTTTGACTTAGGCGGTATGCAGATGCAGCTCAACGTGGTGACATCGGAAACCCTGAAAGACGCCATGGCCCACCCGGAAAACTACCGGAACCTGATCGTTCGGATCTCGGGCTATAACGCCTATTTCGTCACCTTGAACCGCGACATGCAGCTCGAGTTGATCGAGCGGGCCGAATACGGGATATAAGGAAAATAAGGAAGATAAACAATATTATGAAACTACCGGATAAAAACGCGCTGGTCAAATGGCTGGCCGACGCCAAAGAAAAATACACGCCCGATGAACTGCCCCGGTTTCTTTCCGAAAACAAGGACCGGCTGGAGGAATATATCGCCCATATCGACGGCAATAAAATCCGATACCGGACCGCGGACGGGATCTTTTCCTTTTTTACCCGCCTTGCCGCAGTGGCCGACCGGATCTCGCTTCGGATTCAGCTTTTTCTGCTCCACATCCCGTTTCTCCGGGGGCTGGTTCAGACCTTCCGGGGATGGAAAAATCATTTGAATTTCGAGGAACTCATCGCGTTTACCAAGACCAAGCTCTATTCTCTGCGGCGGGCGCCCCATAATGAAAAAGCCATCCAGATGATGGAAGATCTGATGGCGTTTGGGGCTTCCCACGGCCTGGATCTGAACAAGCAGGCCCCGGAACTGGGGCACAAACTCGTGGAAAAGAAAAACCAGTTGCTCCAGCACAAATTTTTCAAGGAATTTTCCAAAAGCCGGCTGGAACAGCTTCTGGCCATTCCCTTTTCCTTTAACCGATGCATCTTCCCGGTACTGCCCGATTCGGCTTTCTGGCACCGGTTTTTTGAATACCAGGAACGCAAACAAGTGATCGATATCGTGCTGGTGTCTAAAAACGGGGACCAGCTCTCCTTCCGACACGGTCATCCGGAAGCGATCCGTTCATCGGAAGTGGTGGGAATCTTAAACCGCATTTCCGCCATCAAGGCCGCCGGCCGCCGGATTTTTTTCATCGGTCATCACGAGGGGTATCTCGGCCCCTATTTTGTGAGAAGCGTGCTGCGAAAACTGGGGTTCGACAATCTGGCCAAAAACTGCAACACCATCGTGGGTCCCCGGATGTTTTCCAATCTGGTGTTGCGAAACGGGGCCGCCAACGTCGGCAACCTGTTTGTCACCGTGCCATCCCGGAAGACCACGGCCATCAAGACCGAAGGCCTGGCCGACGCTCTCCAGCAGACCGCCCGAAAAACCCGATGCCTCATCAAGCTGCCGGACGCCGGCCTGATGCTCTTTGAAACCCTGGATTATGAGGCGTTCATGGCATCCGTGGTCAACGGGAACGCCGACACCTTTCAGCAGAACACGGCACGGATGCCAACGGAACAGGCAGCCGAACTCAAGGCGTTTCTGGAGGCGGAAAATTACGGCGATGTGATGCGGGATTTCACCCGCCAGGATTTCGAGCTGTTTAAATCCATCATGCGGGAGTGTTTTTTGCTGTTTCCCGAGGGGTCGCGCTCCCATATCGGACCGGACGGCGAAGTGGTCATGAAATACGTCAACCCGAAATACATGCCGGCCTACATGCGGCCCGGCGATTATATCGCGCCGGTCAATCTCGTGGGCGGCTCGGATTTAGCCCGGGGATGGCATTTGCGCCCGGCCCGGCTGGGGATCTGCCTGGATGATCCCATCGAGGTCACGGCGGAAATGATCGACAATTATCAGGTGGAGGCCCTTCATGTTATGCGCAAAATCGCGGCCCTGCCCAACATCAAGCCGGTGCGGTTTGAGCAGGACATCGAGATCGAAACGGATGTCGATTTTTCCATTATGACCGGTAATCCGCGTTGATTTTGACGTAATCGATGGAAAAATCGCAGGTCCAGCCGGAATATTGCCCGTCTCCGTTTTTCAAGTCGATAGTGATACGAAACTCCGGTTTTTGAAGGACCATGGTGGCCTTTTGTTCGGCTTCAGGACCGGTCCAGAGCCCGTCTCTGACAAGACGGATATCGTCAAACCAGATATCCACGGTTTCCGGATTAAAAACCACTCCGGAACGGCCGGCTGCAGCAAAAATCCGGCCCCAGTTGGCGTCCTGGCCGAACAGGGCGGTTTTGACCAGATTGGAATTGGCCACGGTAAAGACAATTTTTCTGGCATCCTCCTCGGAATCAGCAGCCTTGACCACGATTTCCACCAGTTTGGTGGCCCCCTCCCCGTCTTTGACCACCAGTTTGGCCATTTCAATCAGCACCGCGTCCAACACATTCTGAAAAACAGGAGCCTCTTCCTGTGCTTCCAGAAAAATCCCGGACATGCCGTTGGCCAGAATCAGCACCGTATCATTGGTGCTGGTATCGCCGTCAATGGTGATCCGGTTGAAGGACTTCTCCACGGATGCGGCCAGCATGGGCTGGAGCTTTACGGGTTCGACGGCCATATCGGTCATCACAAAGCAGAGCATGGTGGCCATGTCGGGACAGATCATGCCGGACCCCTTGGCAACAGCGGTCACCGTGAACGTTTTGCCATTGATGATTCCCTGACGGGAGATCACCTTGGGCGTGGTATCGGTGGTCATGATGGCCCGGGCGAAATCATCAAGCCCGTCCGGCGACAGGGCGGCTACAAGATCCGGCAGGCCGGCCTCGATTTTTCCCACCGCCAGCGGCTGGCCGATAACGCCGGTGGATGCCGGCAGCACCTGGTCTTCGGCAATGCCGAGGGCGTCGGCGGCCAGACGCGCCATGCGGAGGGCGTCAAGCATGCCCTGGTCCCCGGTGCAGCAGTTGGCATTGCCGCTGTTGACGATCACGGCCCGGCTTGTCCCGGATTGAATCCGCTTTTTGCACAGCAGAACCGGCGCGGCCTGAACCCGGTTTCGGGTGAATACCCCGGCTACCGCGGCCGGGGTATCGGATACGATCAACCCGAGATCCAACAGACCGTTTTTTTTGAGCCCCGAGGCAATGCCGGCGACTTTAAATCCCTGGCACATAGGCTGTCTCCTTTGACCGCGTCCGGCCTCCGGGCGCGGTGAATCATCCGATTTTTTTGCGGGACCGCAAGAATCGAATATGTTATCGTTATCAGAAAAATGTAAAGAACTTCGAGCGCTTCCATAGTGCCGGTTGATCGACGACGCGGCAAACGCTCTTGAAAAAATTATTCGGGGACGCAAAAGGCCCATGGCAAATTTTAAATTGATCATTGAATACGACGGCGCCGCCTATTGCGGATGGCAGCGTCAGGCAGGGGATCCCACCCTGCAGGAAACCATTGAAATCGCCTTGTCGGTGATGACCAAAGAAACCATCCGGGTGATCGGCTCCGGCCGGACCGATGCCGGGGTTCACGCCCTGGGCCAGACGGCCCATTTTCACACCCGATCCGCCATCCCTTCCCAAGGGTTTCAGGCGGGATTGAACAGCCTGCTGCCCGACGACATCGTGATCCGGGCGTGCGTTCCGGTCCCTGATGATTTCCATGCCCGGTTCCACGCCCGGCACAAGACTTACCGGTATACGATCCGCAATCAGCCGCTTCCGGCCGCCATCGGCCGCCAATACGCCTGGCATATCCGCAAACCCCTCGATATCGCCGCCATGCAGGCCGCTGCCGATCATATCATCGGCACCCATGACTTTAAATCCTTTGAGGGGACCGGCAGCCCGCGGGCCGATACGATTCGCACGGTGCTTACCGCCGATGTTATGCAGACGCCGGCCGGAGATGCCGTGTTTGAAGTCGTCGCCACCGGTTTTCTGCGATACATGGTGCGGAATCTCACGGGCACTCTCGTCCAGGTGGGGCTGGGAAAAATTTCCACCGATGATTTCAAAGCCGTTCTGGAAGCCCGGGACCGGCACCGCGCCGGTCCCACGGCGCCGCCCCACGGGCTTTCCCTGGTTTCGGTTTTCTACGAGACATCACCAGAAAACGTCTGATTTCCATAGGCGGTTGATCCTTGACTGGAAAGTCAGGGGCTCGACTCGTCGGGAAAACAGCATGGGCATCGCGCAGGTTGCGCGGCGGTTTCCAGGCCTTCCGGGCTTAAATCCTTTACCCCCTGGAGAAGTATATCGAACAGATCCTGAACATCGCCCTCTTCCAGGCAGGAAAACGCCACCCGGATGTCGGTATCGCCCAGGGCGATCACGCCAACCCCATACGTGTTCAGGACATGCACGCGCAGATCCTCGGCCGTTACGGTCTTGAGGCGGACGCACATGAAATAGCCGGAGTTAAACGGATACACATCCCAGGCATTCGCGTATCTGGGATCGGCCAGCACCGCTTTCACCTTTTTGGCCCGGGCCTCGAGTATCCTGTACTTGGCCTCTTTTTCCGCCTGGTACGCGGCACTGCTCATGGACTCATGGACCAGCCGCTGGCTTAAGTGGCTGGCATTGGAGATATTGCCCCGCACACATCCGGCGGTTTTGCGTTCCAGGGCGTCATAGACTTTTTCCGGATCACCGCCGGTATCGCATCCATAAGTAATGAAACCGATCCGCAGGCCCCAGACGTAGTTTTCCTTGGTAGCCCCGTCCAGCTTGACGGCCAGGAGTCGGGGATGAATCCCGCAAAGACGCGAAAAAATCGACTCCTTGAGGGCTTCCGGCTCGTAAAAAAGGCCGAAATACGCGTCATCCGCCACCACGATCACGTTGGTTCCGGATGCGGCTATATCGGAGAGGACGGCGACAATCCGGTCCGCCTCGGCCTCGGTTAAGGTATAGCCCGTTGGATTATGAGGAAAATTAAGCAAAATGGTGATTTTATCGTTCCTGGCGGCTTCGGCGCGGACCGCGGCCTCGAAAGCGGCCGTGTCATAACCGCCTTCCGGGGTGAAGATGGAATAGTGGCTGAGGCGGGCATGCTTTCGCACATTTAAAATCATATTGTAATTGCCCCAGAACATATCCGGCAGAATCACCACGTCTCCGGGATCCAGCCAGACGTCGGCGAAAACGCTGATGCCGTGCGTAATCCCGTTGGTCACCACGGGAAGGCTGACATCAAGACCCTCCAGTGACGGATTCTTCTCATACTGAGCCTGTTTCCAGGCCTTGCGCAATTCCGGAATGCCGAAAGACGGCGCATAGGTCAGAGACTTGTCCGCGGAAACATCGGCCAGATGCCGCATCACCGAGGGCAGAGCCATGGCCTCTACGCCTTCCTTGGCGATCCCGATGGTGGCGTTGAGCTTGTGGGCCTTTTCCTTGGCCTCGGCGCTCTGGGACAAAATTCCTTTGGGAAAGAAAAGATTTTTACCGACCTCCGAGAGCATCTCCAACAAATGGGGATTTCCCGTTTCAATGACGGCATTGAGTTCTTTTGCAAGTGGGTTCATATTCATATCCTTTCATTTTCAAGCCGTCGTTACGCGGCCGTTTTCAAAGCATGGCGGTTTTTTTATCGTTTTTTTTAAAAAAATGTCAAGGTGAATCATGTTGTCGGCAATGGGATCGGGCGCTTTTCATCAATCCGGCAAAAATCCATTGAAAACAACTATAATCCATATTAAGAGCGTTGTCATTTGAGCGGCATGGGTTGATGCCAATGCCAAAAGCGATTAACCATAACACCAATGTTCACATAACCGATAGCCAAAAAAAAACTCCGGATATCGTATTGATGCCGCTGATAATAAACAAACTGGCCCACCTGCTGATTTTCCTGCTACCGGTTTCTTCAAGCCTGATTGAACATGCCGCCAGCACGATATCGATCCTGCTCGTGCTCATGGGTCTGTATGTCTGGCACACCGGACGCCGGGAAGGTTTCACCCTGGAGCGGGACGAAAAAATCGTCATGTGGGCCTTTGCCGCGTATTTCTTCGGAAGCGTTCTGTTCTATCTGGCCTATGGTCTTTTTTCGGAACACCATTCCCTGAAATGGGATCTGGATCATGAATCCCGAATGCTGACATTTATTCCCATTTACATCCTGTGTTCCCGCATCCATCTGAAGCCCTGGACCCTCTGGTACGGTTGCGCCGTCGCCGCCATTGTCTACGGCATTTACAGCCTGCTGTCGATTTATATCCTTGCTCCCGGCCAGCGGGTCACCGGGGTTTATTTTCCAAATACACTGGGCGGTATCGCCCTGCTTGCCGGATTTATAAGCCTTGCCGGGATACGCTTTTTTCACCGCCGGAATCCGGTGCAGATTGTCATCCCGTTTTTTGCACTGGCCGGCGGCATGCTGACGGGGTTTTTATCCGGCACCCGGGTAACGATACTGGTGATTCCGTTTCTGATGCTGATTTTTTTGCTTCAGCTTAAAAATTTCAAACGGCCCTGGTTTTATCGAATTATATTGATTGGCATCGCGAGCGTGATATCTGCGGGATTTTATCATCTGCCCGGCTCACCTCTGCCCGCACGGGTTCATGCCGGATTGGATCAGGCCACCGCCGTCCTGGAGGGAAAGGACGTCGGCCCATATGCCGTGCATTTAAGCATCTGGGCCGAAAGCTGGAAAATTTTCAAGGAAAACCCGCTAACCGGCGTTGGGGCGGGAAGATATAAAGCGATCATCCGCGCAAAAGCCGAAAAAAACCTGGTTCCTCCCCAGATTGTACCGTACAAATGCCCGCATAACATGTATCTGACCCTCATGACGGCATACGGCATCAGCGGTCTGTTGATCCTTTTGGGCATATTTCTGACCCCTATGACCCTTCTGATCCCGGCGGCCCGGCAAACGGGTGATCAAGCGGATGTCGGATTTGCGGGCATCATGCTGATTGCCGCCTTTATGATCTTTGCCATCCCCTCGTCCATCTTCCTGCGAACCATCAATATCAACATTTATGTGATCCTGCTTGCGGTAATCCTCTCGCAAGTCCGGCGTCATCGATCACTTTGACGGGATTTCAGGATTCCTTCAATGGTTGCGGAAATCGGCTTTTATCCCCATGCTGCCGGAAAACACCCTTATCGTAAGGTATTTACCGCTTGAGTAAAAAATTCCGCGGTGTTTTCCCGACAATACGGTAACCGCGATTCCCCAGCAACTGCTCGATTATCCGATCCCGGTCATGCACATATTCGATAACCATTGCTTCCGGCCAGAGGCTTTCTTCCGCATCGCTGAAAAAGCGCGTCAAAATCCGGTCCTCATGCCCTTCGACATCGATTTTTAAGGCGCGAATAGAAGAAATGTTCATTTGTCGGCACAGGTTCAGCAGGGTTGTCACGTCGACCTTGATCAACGCGCCCTCTTCTTTGGAGCTGTTTAACACATTCTGACCGTTTTGATGGGGGGAAAGCGACAGCGCCCCTTTTCCTTCATAATCGCTTAAGGCCGCTGAAACGAGATTGACGTCCAAGCGGTTCTCGCGGGCATTAAACATCATGCGCGCGTTTAATTTGGGGTCCGGCTCGACCGTATATATATCGACGTTTCCATCCAAATACCCGGCAATGAAAAGGCTGTAAAGACCGATATTGCCGCCGATATCCATAAATGTCCCGCCTTCGGACAGTTCGGAGCGAAGCCAGGCGATTTCTTCCCGATCATAGAATTGCGGTGCAAAAAGCGCGGTGGTTTCACAATAATTCCCGCGGTTGAACAATCGCAGCCTTAAATTTTCAATCACCATGTCGTAAGGCCTCACGCCGAACTTGCGCAATGGACCCCGCAATGTCTTGATGAGGCTGTAATAAAAACGACTGGTTGGCGGGAGTCGATGACAAATGCTCAGAATCAGCCCTGCGGGTCCTTTCGGCTTATAGGTTCCCCAGGGGGATGTGGTATCGAAGATATGCATGACAGATGTTCTCAAATTTCCCATGCCGGTTCGTTGCGATATCGTCTCTTTTATTTTCCGTCCGACTTTTTTAAAACGGAAAAACCTTTTCGATTTTCTGAATTTCTTCAACATTGCCAAGCTCACAGCGATCGCGAAGAAAATTCAGGCAAACCCCTTCCGTCGCTTCTATGGGAGGTGTCGGTTCCCGGTCCACAGAGAGAAAATAATCATTGAACTTGAAATCCCCGCCCGTGATATTTCCGGAAAAACGGACGCGGGCATTGGGAACCCGATACGCGTCGGCAACGATCAGGCCGTGCAGCGAACTTGCCACCACATACTCGGAACCCGCTATCTGATCCGTAACCTTTTCAATGGGATCCAGCACATTGACAACATGAACCTGATCTTCAAGACCGTTTTTCACTATCCATGCGCGGCATCGGGGGACATCCATATAATGCGGAACCACCGTCAGGCCAAACGATTTGGTCTGGGGCTTTTGACGAAAACGCGGCAACAGGATTGCCGGATCGCCATAAATTTCAGGACATTTTATCCCGCACTTCATCAGTCTTTTTCGGGTCAGAGGGCCCCTGACCGCGTGGAAAACCGCCTTTCCAAGGTGGGCAAGCTCGTTTTCGCCGCGTGTGCCCGTACCCCATACATGAATGTCGCCCAGTCGGAATCGATAGGAACGCTTATTCCTTTCAAGGATACTGCCGATGCAAAACAGCACCGGCGTCATCAGCTTCCGCAGCGGAGGACAATCATTGTAATGGATCACCTTCTGTCCGGTCAATGCCGTCAAAAGCCACGGATTTAATGCATCCCCGAAATTATGCCGGGTTTCGGCGGTCCTTGACCAGTAACAGACTATAGACACTCTTTTCTCACCCATTGGAAATAAAAATTGATGCCGGTTTGGCCAATATCGGCAACGCTTCGTCGCCTCTGGCAGCGATCGGGGCTTCGATACCGGCCCGTCAATTTTGTTCCATGAATTTCAACGCCATCCCATCGACGGACGGCCGGTAGCCGGAAGCGATCAAACGATGGATCCCGTATTCCGTTCGGCAAATTTTCCGGCGGGCGTTAGACACGCGCAACGCCTTATTCGCCGCAACCATTGCGGGATTGCTGTACTGCCGGGAATGATCCAGATGAATGACAATGGCGTTGTAGCGCACATGTTTCGGCCTTACGCCGCTGTTAATAAGGCGCACGCCGAGCTCTCGATCCAGACCGCCATACGGCATTCGTTCATCAAAACCGTTCACTTTTACCACATCCTTGAGCCATGCCGATCCGTTTGAGCCCTTGAAGGTGCAGCGAGTGGGAGTAATCCGATTGAAAATGCCCGCCTGTCCGTAACTGGCCACCAGCTTCAGGTTTTTGAAACTCCTGCCCAGACCGCGGGATTTCAACCAGTCAAGAGAAAAACAGCGGCCACTGAGGATATCTTCTTTATTGATGGCTTTGCTTGTCGACAGGGGAAGTCGGTGATACCCGCCGCTGAGATACCGGCCCGGCCTGGCTTCCCGCGCATGCACCTCCAGAAAATCCCGGCGGGGGATACAATCTCCATCGGTGAATACCAGATATTGCGTTTGTGCGTGAAGGATGGCCTTATTGAGAACTCTGCATTTACGGAAGCCTTTATCGTTCTGCCAGACATGGCGGATATCCATTCCGGTTGCTGTTTGCATATGGGATATACGCTCGGCTGTTTCAGCCGTTGACCCGTCGTCAGCGATAATAATTTCAAAATCACCGTGCGTTTGCACGCTAAAACCCCATAATACTTTTTCAAGCCAGACGGGGGTATTATAGGTGGTCATGATCACCGAAAGTTTCATGCTGGAACTTTATCTCCGTGTCGTTTACGGACAGCGCCCTGGATTATGATCCTGCTCCGGCGAAAAGATCCAGATCTCATGAGATAAGCCTCATCTCGATGCGATCCATCAACTTCAACAGCCGCCTCTTCTGCAACGGATAATACGCCCAGGGTTTTTCAATGCGCGGATTCGCGCAGGTTAAAAAATCCTCGGCAATAGGCAGCACCGACGCATCGCGTTTCTCGAGCCTGGCCACATCGGCTTCCGTCATGTCGAAAAACGGATAATATCCCGCTTTATCGAACTTTTCGGAATATTTCAGAGCGAACGTTTTCCTTTTCCCGCGATAGGCGGGAACCGATGGAAGCCACATGACAAAGGGATTAAACATAAAGCCCATTTCCGTGAAAAATGCCTTGGCGTGTTTTTCGCCTGCGGCTTCGCGTCGATCAAAACGCCATCCGCGGGAACGGAGTCTGCCGGCATTGGAAATCATGATGTCCGAATAATAGGTTCCGGCGCTGTTTCTGCTTTGGCGGCGAAAATAGATATTCATGGACGGATCATAGCGCATCAGCGCTTTGTCGCGCTTCCGGTTGCAGCCTTTTAAAAAACCGGGATGTAAAAAACCGGCATCCGGAAACCGGCTGAAAAACGCGTATACATACTCGATATCATTGAAAGTAATGGGACGAACAACTTGCATATCATCCTGGATAAAACAAAAAAATTCATCATCGGGCATGGCCTCGAAGGCGGCCTGCATATTGGCATGCAGGCCGCCGTGCTTATCAGAAATGTTTGGATCAGCAGCGATGACCGGATGTTTTCGCGCAAGCCGACCCAACACCTGAATGGTTTCCGGATCATTGCTTTGATCATCATAAATATAAATCCGCCCATCCTTGGCGAATCGTTCAGCTGATGCAACGCAATTTTCCAGAAACCGGCCGCGATTAAATGAAAAAATATAAAAATTCAATGGTTATACTCGATATAACTGCCCAAACCAAATTGACTTTACGGGCAGATGCATTTGTTGATTTCATGTACATTATTATGAAATTATATACTTTTCGTCATGCATTGTAAAGACCGGACTTTTACTTCTCCTATCACGGCAGGTGCCGGACAGGCCGGCAAAATTCCTTTACTCGGAAACCGGATCCTGTTATGTATATCCACATTCAAAGCAATCCTTTACCGCCATCAAGGAAAGGGAGGGGACAACTCATCCGCATCGAAATGACCCGGATTCACTTTCACATCGGTGCACACAAAACCGCCTCGACGCATTTTCAAATGACACTGGCGAAGTGCGCCTTCCGGCCCGGGCTACGCTATGTGCCGTTGGAATTTTTGCGCATGACGCTGACTTCACCGGTACGCAAACATCGCCCCCGCCTGCCCTGGCACCGTTGGTATGACGACACCTGGCTGTTTTCGGATGAAAATATTTTAGGGACCACCGCAAACGCATTATCCATGTATCCCGACCCCGCCCATGCCTTGCGTTATTTCAGCGATTGCGACCTTCATGTATTTTTATGCGTGAGAAGCTACGACACATTTCTGGCCTCGGCCTACGGCGAACGGTTATGGCGTCATCCTTTTCAGCCGTTTCCCGGTAAACTTCCGGTTCGCCGATGGCCGGATATTGTGCATGATTTACAATCTGCATTGCCCGAATCGCCGATTCACATCTGGCGTTACGAGGATTACCGCGATCATGCCGCCGCCATTTTGCAGTTCTATACGGACAACGGTATTATCCGCTTTGGCGAGCCATTGCAACATCATCCGAAATCCGGTTTTTCAGGACGGGCGGTAACGGAGATGTCCCGCTTCGCATGGCGGCGCCCTTTGAAGTTTGAAGTGCAGCGTCTTCGCGCCGCGTTTCCCATTGGACCGGAATATCCGCGTTTCAATCCATGGAAGGAAGAAGAAGAAAGTTATCTGCGGGAAATCTACGTCCGGGATCTTGCCGTTCTGGAAGAAATGGCCATGGTTTGGAAGCCTGAGGGGTCATCAACTCCGGCTTGACAATCGTATGCGACCCGCCGCCGTCTTATTCACCGAAGCGATAGCCGAAATAATCAATGTCGCGCTGGAAACGATGGGCCACGATATCACGCGCGGTATCGTCGTAGTATTCCCAATACGGCTTATGGGATGAGCGATTGGCGTGGGGAAGGCGGCGGGGACGAATGCCGATACGATCGCAGATGTGATCGAAATCGTCCTGGAGGTTTTCCACCCGGCCGATGAAATCCATCAGGACGCTGCCATCCGGTCCGGTGACCCAGTCCAGGGAGTTGCGCAACCGTAAGTGATGCGTTGATGCGCCGCTGCGCTTTCGGAAAATCTCATGCGCCAGCGCACCGTTATTTTCAACGAACAGCCGCTGAAGGAAGGTCTTGAAATCCGGTTCCGTTTCTACGGTCCAGGGAAAGAGCTCCCACTTGCGGCGCCTGTGGTAATGATAAAACGACACCACCTTGTCCCAGGGATTGCGTACAATCGTGAATTTGAAATACTCGGACGGGTCCCGCCCTTTGCGCCGGCACAGCCCGATGTAATGCATGATGGTATTGTGTCCCCGGGTTTCGCGCTTGAAAAGGTTGTGAGGCAATGACCGCCGCACGCTTTGCCCCGCGCATTTATTGATATGTACGAAAATAAATTTATAGCGATGGTTGATCATGGTTCCCTCTCATGCCGCCCTGACAATAAACCGGCCCTTTGCCCCGACGCCGCAGCTAGGATGTGAGCCGCCGGATATTCCCACGCAGACCCGCGGATAACGGATGTTTTTTATAACGTCCCTTGTATAGATGACGAATCCGGTAAACATTCGGAATATCGAGGCCAACCCCCTGGCTTCTCAATAACCAGCGAAAAGCGCGGTCCTCGTGGGCCTTGCACCAGTATTTGGCGGGCCGCTGATAAAGTTTCAGGCTGTCGCAATACCCGCATGCCCGGGCCACGTCGCCATGCGTGATCTGCATGGGACCGGTGGCACGGGAAAGCTCGTGCTCGGTAAATTGCGCATCGTCAATATCCAGCACCCGGTATTTTGCGTCGCCGCCATGGGAAAGGATCGGATCCCCCTCGGTAAGAAGCGGCGTCACCCGCTCAACTTTCGGATGAACCAATACATCCCGTCGTCTCTGCAACAGAGTCGCCAGTTCATCAATGCATTGTTGGCGAAAAAGCACATCGCAATCGGTAAACCAGATCCAGTCGGCGTTTGAATCCAGGGCCGCCTGATTGCGTCCGATAGCCCGGCGGAAAAGCTTTTCTTTGGGCAGGGCCTGCCAGTTCCAGTTGACGCCGGGAACAGA
>CAZRES010000059.1:0-18279 GCA_964598885.1 uncultured Desulfobacteraceae bacterium
AGCGACGGAACGACGAACTGTTGACTGAAGTACTGTCAATATTAGATGCTTGCATATATGAATAGGTCAACCAGGGCATTCAGCGCAGCGCCATAAAACCTTATGATCCGCACTGAAAAAGAAATCTCTCCCTTTGCCATTCCAAATATCCGGCTGTTCCTTGCGTTTAAGGTGTTATTCAACTCCCGGTTTTATTATCCGGTCTTCACGATTCTGTTTCTGGATTTTGGTTTAACCGTTGCCCAGTTTTCCATTTTGAATGCCGTATGGGCGGCCACGATTGTCGTGGCCGAAGTCCCGTCCGGCGCATTGGCGGACATCATCGGGCGAAAAAAATTGCTGGTGTTTGCCTCTGTGACCATGATTGTTGAAGTGGGCATTATCAGTTTTATCCCGACAACGAACCCGGAGTTTGTATTTGTTGTTTTTCTGGTGAACAGGATATTGAGCGGACTTGCGGAAGCCGCGGCCAGCGGCGCTGATGAAGCGATTGCCTATGACTCCCTGGCGGAAAAAGGAATGCGGGATCAATGGGGAAACGTATTGGAAGTTCTGGTACGATTTCAATCCATCGGGTTTATCCTGGCCATGAGTGTGGGGGCGGCTGTTTACGACCCCCATCTGATGAACACCCTGTTTCGTTTTTTCGGGGCGGATATCCATGTTACGCAGGATATGACCATGCGGTATCCGTTGTACCTGACGCTGATTCTCGGGGTTTTGGCCGCTGTCATCACCCTTCAATTGGAAGATCCAACGGAAGGTCCGGGTATTCCGGCAAAAAAAACGCCGGTGAAAGAAGCATTCGGGCTTACATTGAAAGCAGGGGTGTGGATCGTTCAAACAAAGTTTGTCTTTGCCGTTATCCTTTTCGGCATGATGTTTGACGGCATTATCCGGACCGTTATAACGCTTTCCAGTCAATACTACCGGATGATTGCCCTGCCGGAATCCACCTTCGGCCTGATCGGGTCGCTGGTGGCCATGCTGGGATTCATTGTCCCGAAAATCGCCAACAAACTGGCGCAGAATAAAGGGCCGGGTCACGCCATTGCCGTTACGGCAGGATTATCTCTGACAGGGCTTTTCGGCATGAGCCTGTTTTGGCCCTATGCCGGTTTACTGCCGGCCCTGGTCACCTTCAGCGCCATGTACTTTGCGGGATTTTTCGTCAGTTTTTATATCAACCGGGAAACGCCGTCTGACCGGCGAGCCACGGTGTTAAGCTTTAAAGGGCTTGCCTGCAACATCTCTTACGGCGTTCTCGGGGTGCTGTACGCACTTTTGTTAACGAGTGAAAAGCAGGGCCTCACGGGTCCGGATGTAGAGAATACGGTTTTTGTGAACACGTTTTTCTGGTTTCCGGTCACGCTGCTGCTCTGGCTTTGTGCGCTGCTGGTGATCTATTTCGTTTTCCTGAAAGAAAAAAGGTCGATTTAATTGCATTTGTGTAATTGTTCTTCAAGATCCTGTCTTATTCCAATTAACTAAATCGATTTATTTGATAAGAATTTATGGTATACTCCTTTCATTATTTAACTTTTTCGCCGCGTGGCGGCTTCTTTCAACCGCATCAACATAAACCGGCTTTTCTGCCGGCGCACCAAAGGCAGCCGGTTACGCCGGGCCGTCGCTGGTGAAAAAACATATCAAAGAGGAGTGAATACATGCCGTTTTTTTCTATTACCACCAATGAACCAATGGATGCGGAACGGGCCGCATCCATCAATGCCGAAGCGTCCGCCTTTTTGGCAGGGTTGCTGGGCAAGCCGGAAAAATATATCATGGTGCAGATCCGGCCCGGTGAAGCGATGATCTTAAACGCAAATTCCGAACCGGCCGCGTTTGTGGAACTCAAAAGCATCGGATTGGCTAAAGACGATTGCAGGATGCTGTCTGAAAAAATCTGCGGCTTTTTGGAAGAGTGGGTGGGAATATCCCCCGAGCGCGTATATATTGATTTTCATTCCATTGACGGCGCCATGTTCGGATGGAACAAGACCACGTTCTGATCGGGACGGGAGATCATGAAAATAGAATCATTTCATAAAATCACGGATGAATCTCATCTCAATATTTTTCAGATCACCTACCGGGACAGGAGCGGAAGTACAAGAACCTGGCGGCTGGCCTCCCGCAATGATCCGCCCCGGGCGGTTTCGGGAAAATTTGACCAGCCCGACGCCGTGGTGGTTGTGCCGTACCATGAAGACAGCGGCAGGCTTGTAATCATCCGCGAGTTCAGGGTGCCCTTGGCCGGCTACCAGTACGGGTTTCCGGCCGGGCTGGTGGATAACGGCGAATCGGTGATATCGGCGGCCAAACGGGAACTTTACGAGGAGACCGGTCTGGGGCTGACCCGGGTCCATCGCGTGAGTCCGCCGATCTATTCCTCCTCCGGAATGACCGATGAATCCGTGTGCATGGTATACGCGGATTGCACGGGCGCGCCTTCCAACAAGGGCAATACAGCCTCCGAGGACATCACCGCGCTTCTGGTGAATCCGGAGGATGCGGCCGTGCTGGCCGCGGATCACACGGCCAAATTTGACGTGAAAACCTGGCTGGTGCTGGCGGGATTTGCGGAAACCGGGCGAATTTTCGGGCGAACCGCGGCCGGGAGTTGATCGATGGTCCGGGAATCGCGTGCGGATGCGCCGGTGGGTTTTCAAGCGGCTTTGATCAGGGCAAGACATTCCACGTGATGGGTCCGGGGGAAAAAATCATACGGCAAAAGCGCGCTGACGCTATATCCGTTTGACGCAAGAACGCAAAGATCGCGGTTTAGCGTGGCGGCGTTGCAGGAAAGATAGGCCATCCGTTCCGGCCGATATACGCCGGTGATCCATTCCAGGACGTTTTCTTCCATGCCGGTGCGGGGCGGATTGGCATAAAGCCATCGCCCAAGGGGTTTTGCCGCGGTCCGGGTGTTCACCCACTCGGTCAACTGCGGAAGGCGCAGGCCGCACCGGCCCCGGAGCAGGCTTGCTTCCGGCGCGTTGCGCCGGGCGCAGGAAACAGCATCCTTTCCCAGTTCCACGCCCAGAGTGCGGCATTGGCGGGCATTCCAGCGCACCAGGCCGGCGCCGATGCCGCAATAAAGATCGATCATCAGGTCTTTGGGCTGAGGCGTTAAAAATGTTTCAGCGGCGGACAGGGCGTGGTCGGCCAGAGAACCGATGACCTGCCGGAACGAAGTCGGACCGTATACCAGGCCGGATGTATCAATGGACTCCGGCGTCCCCCAGGCCAGATGCCATCCGTTTTTCCCCAGAACCCGTTTGCCCGCCGCGGGGTGCAGATGGATCCAGAGACCCTCGACGCCCGCGGCGGAAAGCCGGGATTTGGTGTCGGCATCCAGCCAGGTCATGTCCGGCAGGACCTTTGTTTTGACCACCAGGATGGCCTGGCCGCCGGACTGGAGATAATAGACCGCGGGAAACACTGTTCCGGCCGGCAGTCTGTCGGCCAAAAGCGCCACGGTCCGGCGGACCGGCTCAGCGTGCACCGGGCAGTCATGGATGGGAATCACGGTTTTTTGTTTTACCAGGCCGAACCGCCACCCGGATGCATCCCATTGGGTTTTCAGGCAGACCTTCGACCGGTAGTTCCAGCGATTCCTGCCGTCGACGCCCTTAACGGGCCGGATCTGATCTGCCCATGGGAACAGTTGGTTTTCCAGGCGGGCCTGTTTGACGGCCAGACTTTGTTCGGGCAGCATGTGGCCATGGGTGCAGCCGGGGCACAGGGGATGACATCCGCGGGGATTTTTTAGGGGTTGCATTCCATCATATGATATGGATAAATCGTTATCAGTTCAAGCGGATCTTTGTTGTATCTCTCCATAAGATGTAATCAGGAACCATGTCAACACCCAACGCGCGGACCGGCACGAAGCATGACCGGCAGGCGATAAGTAAAGGATACCCTGAAAAGGGACGAATGCGGCGGAATATCAAAAAAATCGGGGTATTGGCAGTTGTTTTTTTTCTGGCAGCCACGGCCGGTACGGCCCATGCCACGTGGTTTATCTATGCCAAACCCAAGTTCCTCGGCCGGGTCATTGACGCGCAGACCCAGGAACCCATTGTGGGCGCCGTGGTCGCTGTTTATTATAAGAAACGGCCCTTGTTCGGCTCGGCCGGCCCTCTGGAGATCATTCATACGGATGAGGTGATCACCGACAAGCGGGGGCAGTTTGTCATCCAGCCTTTCCGGCAGACCATCGGTCCTTTTGCGCTTACGGATGCCGCTGAATTTATCGTTTACAAGCCCGGTTATGAAAGCTATCCGAATATGTTTGAGCTACGGATCAACCCGGAGATTTTTTTTTCCACGGAAAAAGTGGGCGTCAAAGGTTTTTCCCGGGAAAACGATCACATGGTGCCGTTTACCTACGGCGTGCTGGAGTTGAGACCGCTGGAAACTCCCAGGGAGCGAATTCACGCCATACCGGCGCTGCCGGACGGCATCAGTGAAAACGATTTTCCGGAGCTGAGACGGCTTATCCGCCAGGAACGCCGTTATCTCGGGTTGGATGCAGCAACGGAGTAAGCCGGGTTTTACTCCCCGCTGGTCAACTGCTCGGAAGATACGGGGAAAACCAGCGTAAATGTGGATCCTTTCCGTTCATGACTTTCCACCTCGATGGCGCCGCCGTGAGCTTCCATGATTTTTTTGGTGATGGAAAGCCCCAGGCCGGTGCTGGTTTCCCCTCCCGTGGGCCGGATGCTCAGCCGGTGAAATTCCCTGAACAGCAACGGTCTTTCCGCCTCCGGGATTCCGGGACCTTCATCCCGCACACTGAATTTTATAAAACCGTCTTCCACTGCAAGCACCAGATAGATATTCGCGCCGTATGGTGAATATTTAATGGCGTTGGATATCAGGTTGTCCGCGGCCTGGCCGACGCGATGATGATCCACGGCAATACGCGGCACATCCTTCAGGTGTTCGTGGATCGTGATCTGCTTCTGGGTTGCCTGCAGGCTGTTGAGCCGGATCCGTTCTTCCACCAGTCGTTTCAGGGAATAGGGCTGTTTGACGATTTCCCATTTGCCGCTGTCAATCAATGAAATATCGAGCAAATCATTGATCATGGTCAGCATGCTCCTGCTGGTGGCATGGATGATGTTTAAAAATTCCATCTGGTCCTGGCCGAGATTGCCGGGCTCCTTGAGCAACAATTCACTGAATCCCCGGATGGAGATCACCGGATTTCTCAGATCATGGGCCACCACCCCGATGAACTGGTTTTTCATCCGGTTGAGATCGGTCAATTCTTTTTGTTTGTGCCGGAGGGAGCGCTCCAGGCCGATGATGCGTTCGCCCACCCGGATACGGGCCGCCAGTTCCGGCAGGCTCAGCGGTTTGGTGAGATATTCGTCCGCGCCGGCTTCAAACCCTTCCAGTATATCCGATGATTTATCCCTGGCCGTAAGGATGATGATATAGACGTAATCGGACGGCTCCTGCCGGATAAGGCGGCAGACATCGAGGCCGCTGGTGCCGGGAAGCATCCAGTCCAGCACGGCGATGCTGATTTGTTGTTCCCGCATGGCGGCATAGGCGGTGTCGCCGTCGGAGGCTTCAAAGACGTTATAACCCCTGCTTTGAAGAAACCGCGTAATGGCCAGTCGGGATGTGGCGTCATCTTCCGCAATTAAAATATTCATGGGTGTGTCGCCTCAAGTGAGCTTTTGAATTTTTTCAATTTCCGAAAACGTGGTCAGTCCCCGGAGCACTTTTTTAATCCCGTCGTATTCCAGCCCCTTGGATGTCTGCGGCGCCAGCGCCTGCCGGATCTCGGTCACGGAGGAATCTAAATTGATCAAATTATTGATTTCTTTGTTGATTATTACGGATTCCTGAATTCCGATGCCACCGATGAAGCCCGACTCATGACAATAGGCGCATCCTTTGGAACGGCATGCCGTGACGGTGGTTTTCCCATCCCATGTGAATATTTTTTCCATTTCATGGGAAAGCAGCTGGTACTTCTCCTTGCAGTGATCGCAGAGACGACGGGCCAAATGGTGATGGGTGAGACCTGTAAGCACGGAACCCATGCCCAGGCCGATGATGTTTTCCAGTGCTCCATACATATGATTGGCGGTCATCCCGCCGATGATGAAAATATGTTGGGTTGCGGCGGCCTGAAGAAGAGCGTCCGTCAAGAGAGGGTCATCGACATTCTGGATATAGATAATGTCCGGATGGGCTTGCAGGCAGGCATTGACCAGCTCGGCCCGGGAAAAACCGGCCCGGGGGTTGACCTGGTATTGCTGGATATCGGTGAGCAGGTGCTTGATGGCATCTTCAATGGTCACGCATGTAAAGCCCCTGTTTCGGAGAGCGTACAGCATGGAATAGGCAAAGGCGGTTTTGCCGGAATCCGCCGGTCCGGTCACCAAAAACAGGCCCTTGGGCGATTGGATTACTTTTTTGATCGCGGTAATGTTGTTTTTCGATAAATAGAGTTCGGAAAGTGCCGGGACCCGCGGCAATGACTCGCGATCGAGAATTTTGAGAAAAAGTTTATCCCCAAAATCCGTGGGAATCGATAGAAACTGAATGTCGATTTTTTTTCCCGGTGTGGGAAACAGAATCCGCCCGGCCCGGGAGTTGTTATTGGGTTGGGCTTTGATTCCGGCCATTTGACTTAATTTATCCTGGAGTTGCCGGTAAACCCACTGGTCCATGTGGATATGCCGAACCTTTCCGTTACTGATAAAATGGAGTCCGGCCCCGTTTTCCCGGGGATCGATCAGGATTTCACTGGCATTTTCGGTGATGCCGTAGAGGATCAGAACCACATGCAACTGCCTGGCGGCATCCTTGCCGGCGGCCTCCGTCAGCTTTTCTTCGGTTAAGGGCGCGGCTGTCTGAAAGATATTGCTGAGTTTGATTTTGGAAAAAAACTCGTGGATATCCATACTGGATATGTATTGCGTGTCAATGGCCCATTCGATGTCCTGGGGAAGGGCAAACACCGGGTTGACCGGACCGCCGATGATTTTTTCAATTTCGTTTCTGATCGCCGCGTTGTCGGGCGCGGGCACGGCCACGGTGACCGTATCGCCCATCTGGTAGATGGGGATGGCGAAAAACTGTCTGGCAAAGTGTTCCGGCATTTTTCGCACGATATGGGACTGGAACAGGGTTTTTTCCAGGTCCACATGAGCGATGCCGATGGAATCGCACCAGAGCTGGCACAGCATCCGTTTGGTGCCGACACCGCTTTGAATGAGGGTGGCCAATACATCTAATGCGTTTTCATTTAATTCTGAGAGCAGGTCGTCAATGAAGCTGTCCGGTATGATACGACGGGCTTTGAGAAGCTTGAGAAATTTCGGATTACGGATGACCGGAGATTTCATCATGGCTTTTTTTAAGGGGCTGGACGCGGTTTTTTCTGTTTGAGATTTTCCAGCATCAGACTGGTGATAACGTTTTGGGGAATATCTTTTTGCTGGCTTAAATCCCTGGACTGTTCGTGAATATCATCCTCGATTTCGGCCAGCATCTCTTCCAGATGGTATTTTTGTTTGGTTTTCATCCTCTATTGCAGGTTTTCCTTGAAGGTTTTCCATGTTTTGCGGATGATATCCCTCATTTCATCCAGGGTCACATCTTTTCGGATGAACCCGGAAGCCCCGAGTTTGATGCAGTCTTCAATGGTTTCCGTGTCGGATAGAGACGTCAGCATGATGATAAATGCGTTCCGGTATCGTTGCCGGATCTCCGTCAGGGCCTCCTTGCCGGATTTCAAGGGCATATTGATATCGAGCAGCAGCATGTGCGGTTTTAATTGCGTAAACATTTCCACCGCATCCATGCCGTTGCCGACCTCGCCGACCACGTCGCAGTTCATCTTGACAAGAACGGTTCGGATCAAGGTGCGGACATGATCTTCATCTTCGGCGATCATAACCCGCATTTTTTTCTGAGGAGCCATAGGGCGGTTCTTGCTGCCTTTTCGGTAAAAAGACGGTGATGATTTTTTGACTAATGCTCGAAATTTTAAATCATCACCGACTCGTATTCAAGAAAATTCATCAACCGTTTTTTTTTGCCCCTCCGGATTCATGGTTATGACGAAATGGCCCGGGCCGTCAGATCCCCCACCATTTTGATAAAACGCGACGGGTTCTGGATTTTGCCTCCTTCGGCCACAACAGCCAGATCCAGCAATAAATCGCTGTAATCTTTCAGGGCGGGATCATCCGGATTGGATTCCAGCACCTGCTGCATTTTTTCCACCAGGGGATGGTTGACGTTTAATTCCAGAACCCGCTTGTTTTCCGGAATTTCCTGCCCCGCTGACTTGAGCAGTTTGGTCATGTAAGCGCTCAGATCGCCGGCGTCTCCGGACATGCAGGAAACCGAATCCTTCAGGTGAGACGAGGGCCGGACATCCTTGATATTGTCGCTGAGATGGGATTTTATTTTTTCAAACAATACGGAATAACTTTCTTTTTTCTCCGTATCCGCAGCTTCGATATCCAGGTCCCCGGTTTCGGCGCTTTTGAATTTTTTTCCATCATATTCGGGCATGGCCTGGATCACGAACTCATCCACCGGATCGGTCATCAGCAGGACTTCATAGCCCTTATCCTTGAGCATTTCCAGGTGAGGGCTGTTAATCATGGTGGCGATGTTTTCGCCGGTGATATAATAAATTTCCTTCTGATCGGGCGGCATATTGGCCGTATAATCCTTAAGGGAAATCCATTTTCCTTCGGAACGCGTGGTTTTGTAGCGGATCAGGGAGATGATTTTATCCCGGTTCTCCCAGTCCGTATGAACGCCTTCCTTGAGTACGGCGCCGAATTCGTCATAAAATTTGGTGTAGGTCTCGTCATCCATCTGTTCTAAGGTATCAAGGACTTTTTTCACCAGATTTTTCCGGATGTTCCTTACCAGGACATCCTGCTGGAGGATTTCGCGGCTGATGTTGAGATTTAAATCCGGCGCGTCCACCACGCCTTTAATGAATCGAAGATATTCCGGAATCAACTCCTTGCAGTCGTCCATGATGAACACGCGCCGGCAGTAAAGCTGAATCCCGTGCCGTCGGGTGGGATAAAACAGATCAAACGGCGCTTTGGACGGGATATAAAGCAGGGTGCTGTATTCGGTGACGCCTTCCAGTTTGAGATGAATATGGGTCAAAGGCGGATTCCAGTCGTGGCTGATATGGGTATAGAAATCCTTGTACTCCTCTTCGGTCACGTCTTTTTTGTCCCGGGCCCAGATGGCCTTCATGGAATTAAGGACTTCCTCCCGGATTTCGGTTTTTTTCTGGGAAACCGGCTTGCCGTCGGCATCCAGAATCCGGCCGTCGGACTCGTCCTTGTCCGTGACTTCCCGCTCCACGTCCATGACAATGGGGTAATTGACGAAATCCGAATGTTTTTTCACCACATGACGGATCACCCACTCATCGGTAAAATCCTGTTCCTCTGCTTCCGGCGTTTTGAGTTGCAGGATCACATCCGTGCCCCGGGTTGTCTTTTCCACCGGCTCGATGGTGTAGGTGCCGTCGCCGGAGGATTCCCATTTGACCCCTTCCGCGCTTCCGGCGGCCCGGGTAATCAGGGTGACTTTTTCCGCCACGATATAGGCACTGTAAAACCCTACGCCGAACTGACCGATCAGCTCCGGCGCCAGACCCCCCTGATGCTTTGATTTTTCCACAGCCGCCATGAACGCCGCGGTCCCGCTTTTGGCGATGGTCCCGATGTTCTCCACCACTTCATCAGACGTCATACCGATGCCGTTGTCAGACACTGTCAGGGTGCGGTTTGATTTGTCGGGGATGATTTTGATTTTGTATTCCGGGTCTTCCCCCAAAATATCGGGATCGGTCTGGGCCCTGAAATTGAGGCGGTCGATGGCATCCGAGGCATTGGAGATCAATTCCCGCAGAAAAATTTCCTTGTTGGAATAAAGGGAATTGATGATAAGGTTCATAAACTGCTTGACTTCGGTTTTAAATTCATATGTTTGTTTGGTCTGTTCCATGAGGGGCTCCTTGTTTGCTCAATTTCTTTTTCAGGCCTATGCATATGCGTATAAATCGGATATAAAATGGGTGTGATTTGGGATTTGTCAAGGCCGAAAGTCCCGTGAAATGATCCGGATTTACGAATGTTTTTACGCAATGCCGGCACTATTTGAAAATCTGTCCAAAAGCCAGGTCGATCTGTGTATTTTGGTGTTGACCGCTACCCGCATCCCTCATAAGGTTCAGCGGGATCGTCGCGGGTGGAGTGTATGGGTCGATGATAGTCATTACGATCGCGCCTTGGGCGTGATGCAGGATTATTTCCGCGAAAACCGGGACATGCCGGATGAACCGGAACCGCCCCTGGCGTCGGTGCCCATGGCCGCAGTCTCGGGCCTGGCGGTGGCGGCGTTTTTGATGGCCTGTCATTTCTGGGTTACCGGTTTCACCGATGCCGCAGAGATGATCCGGAGATACGGCGCTTCCGCCTCTGATATCATGAACGGCGAAACCTATCGGACCATCACGGCCCTGCTGCTTCACGCGGACATGGTGCATCTTGCCGGCAACATGGCCGGCATTGCCCTGTTCGGCATGGCCGTTTGCACCATAGCGGGACGGGGCGTGGGATGGTTCATGATTTTGATGAGCGGGGCTCTGGGGAATTTTATCAATGCCTTTATGTATACATCCGGGCATTTGTCCATCGGCGCGTCCACCTCGGTTTTCGGCGCCATCGGCATTTTATCCGGATACCAGTTTCTGAAAAAAAAGCGGACCCGGGCCGGCCGGTTTGCCGCGTGGGTCCCTTTGGGCGGCGGCGTCGCTTTGCTGGGGCTGCTGGGATCCGGGGCGCATGTGGATTTGTCGGCCCATCTTTTCGGGCTTGTCACCGGAGCAGCCCTGGGCATGGCCCATGCCTTTTTTATTCCCGTCCGGTTGAGGGAATCCCGGCAAATTCTGGCGGGCGTGACTGCAGGGGCATTGATATGGATCGCATGGTATTCCGGCCGTGGATAGAAAGGTCGGATCGCCGGATATAAGGAGTAGAAATGAAGCATTTGTCCAATTTGCTGTTTGAGGCGAAAATTTTAAAATTTATCCCCCGCTCCGGGTTTCCCTTCCTGGGGGCGGGCCGGGAGACCGTGGCCGAGCATTCCTTTTCGGTTACGTTTATCGGATATGTTATGTCCCGGCTGGTGCCCGGCGTTGACGCGCTGCGGTTGATATCCATGTGCCTGGTGCACGATCTGCCCGAGGCCCGGACCGGCGATCTCAATTATGTCAATAAAAAATACGTCACCGCCGATGAACATCAGGCCATCCGGGATGCCATGCGTCATGTGCCTTTCGGCGATGAATTGATATCCATGGTCACGGAGTTCAAACAGCAGGAAACCCTGGAGGCCAGGCTGGCCCATGACGCGGATCAACTGGCGTTCATTCTGGATCTCAAATCCATTTCGGATACCGGTCATACCACTCCGCAGAAATGGATACCCGTGGTCCGGAAACGTTTGAAAACCGATATCGGCCGGGAACTGGCCGAAGCCGTCTTGAACACCAATTGGGATGCCTGGTGGATGGACAGTTATACGGAGTAATGGCAATGCCTGTCAGAATGGAAATAACCGAACTGGCCCGCATGTTGAAAATCGCCCCGGGAACCATTGAACGGTGGATTCGACAGGGTCGGATTCCCATCCGCAAAAAAGGCGAATTCTGCGAATTCAGTCGTTCCGCCCTTAAAAAATGGGCCGATACTCATCACATGACCATTAACATGGTTGCGCCCGCGGAATCGATATCCAGCGAAACCCGCATCGACAGTCTGGCGGTTGTCATGCGCCGCGGCGGCGTGATTTATGATATATCCGGCAATACCGTAGGCGAGGTGCTTGCCGACGCGGTGTCGCGCATGAATTTTATCAACGGGGACGAACAGAAAAACCGGGTGCTTGAAAATTTGATGGACCGGGAAGACATGATGTCCACCGGCGTTGGAAAAGGCGTGGCCATTCCCCATCCCCGGACTCCGTTTTCAGACATGGAGATTCCGTCAACGATCACCACCTGTTTTCTCCGTGACCCGGTGGACTATAAGGCACTGGATGGCCAGCCGGTGTTTGTGCTGTTTGTGCTGATGGCGCCATCGGCGAAACTTCATCTTCACTTGCTGGCCCGGCTGTCGTTTTGTCTGAGGAACAATGATTTCATCTCATTTCTTCGCCGGGTACCGGAAGAAAAAGATTTTTATCAATATCTCGAATGGTTTGAACTACACATGCTTTCCGGAAAATAATTCCGGCCGTTTGCACCAGAAGGGTTGACGTTTCCATGAACCAGCGAAAAGACATACCATCCTGGCGATATCCGGCCGACTGGCGGTTTTTTCGTTTTGACGACAGACTCCTGTTGATTATACTGGGCGCCGTTGTCGGCATTATCGCCGGCCTGGCGGCTCTTGCCCTTAACCTGGGGCTGGCGGCCCTGTTTCATTTTTTCCAGCCCTGGCGGTCGTACTGGTGGGCCTGGCTGATCCCTGCTGCCGGGGCGGCCTTGTCCGCGTTGTTTTTGTCGAAAGTTACCCGGGAAGAGCAGGGACATTGCGTTCCCGAGGTGGTGGACAGTGTATCCCGCTACGGCGGCCGTCTGCAGCTTCGATCCAGTTTTTCCCGGCTCCTCTCGAGTTGTTTGACCATCGGCTCCGGGGGCTCCGCCGGACCCGAGGCGCCGGTGGTGATCAGCGGAGCCTCCATCGGCTCCAATGTGGCTCGTTTTTTTTCCTTGAACGACCGGCAGCGGGTCGCGCTGCTGGGTTGCGGAACAGCCGGCGCCATTGCTTCTATTTTCAACGCGCCCATTGCCGGTCTGGTATTTACCATCGAGGTGATCATCGGGGAATGGTCGGCCTTAAGCATTGTCCCCATTGCCGTGGCCGCCGTGGCCGGAGCCCAGGTTTCCCGTTTCTTCCGGGGAGACCAGATCGCCTTTACCCATCTGGATTTTTCCGTTGATTCCATCGATATTCTGGGTTGTGTGGGGCTGGCGATCCTGGCGGCGGCGGTATCGATTCTCTTGACCCGGACCCTGCGGTATTCCCACCAGGTCTCGCACCGGATTTCGTATCGGATCCGGATCCCCTTATGGGGAAGAGCCGCAATCGGCGGCGGCATGGTGGGCGTCATCGGGCTGTTTCTCCCGGATGTGCTTGGGGAAGGATACCACGTGATCGCGGAAATCGTGGAAAACGTTTTTCATGAACACTTGGGAATTGTGGCGTTACTGGTTGTGGCAAAGATTGTAGCCACATCTTTTACTCTGGGATGGGGCGGATCCGGGGGTGTTTTTGCGCCCTGTCTGGTGATCGGCAGTTTCACCGGCCTGCTGTATCATGATGTGATTGCGGCTCTCTGGCCTCATGCGGCCTGGGCCGAAGGGGGGTTTTTCGCCTTGCTGGGCATGGCCGGGCTGGTTTCCGGTATTCTCCAGGCCCCATTGACCGGTATTTTTCTTATTGTCGAAATTACCGGCGGATACGAGGTGATTTTACCCCTGATTCTGGTGACAGCCGTCTCCACGTCGGTATGCAACGCTTTTGAGCCCGCGTCCTATTATTATCGGGAACTGGTGGAAAAAGGTCATTATCGGCCGCCGCGCACCGATGCGCGGGTATTGGCCGATATCAGCGTCCGGGAAGTTTTGGAAACCGATTGCCTTGTGGTCCCCAGGAGCATGAAGCTGGGTGATTTTATCGCGATCGTGCAAAAATCCCACCGCAATTATTTCCCGGTGGTGGAAGAGACCACGGGCGCGCTGCAGGGCATGATTCATTTAGACGATATCCGGGAGTATATTTTCGATCCGCTGCTGCATGAAACGGTCTTTCTTGAACAAATTGCCGATTTTGCGGTAGAAACGGTCAGTCCTGATGATGATCTGGCCGACGTACTGGACATCATGGACGACAAGGGGCTTTTCAGCATGCCCGTGGTGGCGGACGACGGACGGTTTGTGGGCATGATCTCCAAAGCGACGCTGCTGGACAAATACCGGCGGGAACTGATGGTGCAGACCTAGCCGGCCAAACGGTGCCTGCTGCATGCCGGGTTGGGATGGGGATCGGATTTAAAGTCGGATGTTGTTAAGATTAATGGATTGCCGGATCAAGGTGGCGGCGGTTTTCTGAAACTGTCTGGTAAAATCGGATACATAAAAAACGGCACCCGCGTTTCGGGACAGTCCGGCATCGATATCCGGACGGGCGTCAAGAAAAGTCCGGATATCATCGGCCACGGCCGTTGATGAATCGATCACCCGGACCCGCTTGCCGATCTTTTGGGAAATGACGGGTTTGAGCAGGGGATAGTGGGTGCATCCCAGGATCAGGGCGTTGATCTGGCGCGTTTTCAAGGGATGAAGATATTTTTTAACAATCATCCGCGTTTCCGGCCGATTCATCCATCCCTCCTCCACCAGCGGCACCAGAAGCGGACATGGAACGGAAAAGACGCTTGCATCCGGGTCGGCGGCCTTGATTTGTTTTTCATAAATGCCGCTGTTGATGGTGGCCCTGGTACCGATCACGCCGATGCTCGATTTTCGGGTAACCGACAGGGCATAAGTCACCGCTGGTGTAATCACTTCAAAAACGGGCAGCGGGCAACTTTCCTTGAGGGCTTCGGTGGCGACACTGGAGGCGGTGTTGCAGGCGATCACGATGATTTTCGCGCCCTGCTGTATCAGAAAATCGGTAATTTGCCGGGAATATTCGATGACGGTGGCGGCGCTCTTGTTTCCGTAAGGGGTCCGTGCCGTGTCGCCGAAATAAATGATGTCGTATCCCGGCAGCCGGTCCATGATGGATCTTACCACCGTGAGCCCCCCGATGCCGGAATCAAAAATGCCGATCATGGACGCTTACCAACGGCCGAACCGGCAAATGGCCGGATCATCCCGGCAACCACGGACGTGATGATCTCGGGGGGAAAGCCGGTTTGGATGCCGGGGCACGAGCCGGCCATGATGTTCCAGTTGAACGGGTCGGCAAGCACCGCGGGAATAAACGGCCATGCCCTGCACATGCGGGGTTTGACCGGATGGATGGTGCAGATCTTGTCCCAGAAGATGCAGTATCCGTCGGCCTTTTGGGCCAGCAGCGGTTTGGATCCGGAAAATGTGCAAAAGTCCTTGACAAACCGGTCGGGTGAGACCCCGATATGGCCGGAGATGGCCTTGATATCGTCGGCAGTGACATAGGTGCCGCCGTATCCTTTGCAGCAATCGCCGCACTGGCGGCACTTGAAAAGATCATCCGGCGTGACGTTTTTATACGGCATGGCGGGCATCCATGGCTTTTTTAAGGGTTACCTGATCCACGTATTTGAGGTCTCCGCCCACCGGTACGCCCGAGGCGATGCGGGTGACCCGGATGCCGTATTTTTCGAGACGTTCGGCAAGATAGGCGGCGGTGGCTTCCCCTTCCATGCTGGTGCCGGTGGCAAGAATGACTTCCGTTACACCGCCGTTCTGGACCCGGTTCATGAGCTCGGCGATGCGGATGTCGTCGGGTCCGATGCCGTCCATGGGAGAAAGAAGTCCCTGGAGTATGTGATAACGGCCGGTATAGGCGCCGGATTTTTCCACGGCCACCATGTCGGCCGGTGCTTCCACCACACAGAGCAGGGTCGCGTCCCGGGAGGGATCAGCGCACAGCCGGCAGAGATCGCCGTCGCTGAGTCCAAAGCATTGCGTGCAGAGCCGGACTTTGTCTTTGAGTTCCGTAAGACTGCGGGCCAGTTCCCGTGCCTGCTCGGCCGGTGCTTTCAGCAGGTGAAGGGCCAGCCGTTCGGCCGATTTCTCGCCGATGCCGGGCAGTCGGGACAGGTTGCGAATCAGGATGCGGATGGATGCGGGATAATGGTTCATGGTCATGCGCCGGTTACATGAGCCCCGGAATGCTCATGCCTCCCGTGAGTTTGTTCATTTCATCCGAAACCATTTTCTGGGATTGCACCAGGGCTTCATTGACCGCGGCCAGGATCAGATCCTGGAGCATCTCTACATCCTCGGGATCCACCACTTCTTTTTCAATATGGATGGCAACGATTTCCTGCCGACCGTTGGCCACCACTTTGACCATGCCGCCGCCGGCGGACGCCTCAATGGTTTTTTCTCCCATTTCTTCCTGAAGCCGGGCCATTTTGTTCTGGAGTTGCTGGGCCTGCTTCATGATATTTTTCATTTGTTTCACAATAAAACCTCCTATAATAATTTGACATCAACAATTCTGCCGTTAAACAACTTGACCGCGGATTGCACCAGGGGATGGGTCATGGCCTCATTTTTCAAAGCTTTGATTTCTTTGGCCGGCACGGCGTCATCGCCGGTTTTCCGGATTTGCGTATGAAGCGATACTTCGACGTCGTTGCCGTATACCTGTCCGCAAAGCTGCATGATCCTGGAATGGTTGTCGGACCGGTTGATCTTGTCGCTGTTGAACCGGGTGGTGGTAATGTCGATGCGGATCCGGCGCGGTCCGGTTCGGCTGGGGATGCCGCCGGACAGACAGGCGGCAAGGGTCGGCTGTTCCGCGGAAAGGATGGTCACGATTTTCTGCCAGGCCTCTTGGTCGGTTTCCGGCGGGGCATCGCCGCCGTATGCGGACGGCGCTTCCTTTACATGCGCTGGAGGGTCATTGCCGACCGGACCGGCAGGGGCAGGGGATGGTTCCGGAAAAGGTCCTGGTTTCGGCGGATCCGCCGGCTCGGGATCGGGCCTGGCGGCATTTTCGTCCGCACGTATTTTTTCGGGAGCCTGTCCCATGATGTTTGTTTCCCCACCGGGCGCCGGCGTAGCAGGAGGTTGACCTGCCGCGTTTGCTGCCGCATGATCCGGCGTATCGGCCGGCGGCTGATGTCCGGCGCCGGCTTCGAAAAATCCCTGCTGCAGCCGATCGATCTTTCCGATAAGCTCATCAATGGACAATACGGGTTTTGTCTGCATGATCCGGATAAAGGCGATCTCAAGAGCGAGTTTCGGGTGGGTCGCCGGCTTGATATGTTTTTCTTCCTGAAACAGCAGGTCTAAAACCTGACGGATGTAGGACAACGGGATATCGGCCGTCTGGGCGCGCATCTGTTTGAGTTCATGTTCCGGCACATCCGCCATGGTATTGCCGTCGGCGTTCATTTTGACCAGCAGCAGGTTGCGGAAATGCTCGAGGATTTCCGCAAAACACCGGGTCATGGACTGACCCCGTATGTAGAGCCGGTCGATGATATCGATGATGGCGCCGGTATCTCCGGCAAAAACCGCGGCCGAGACATCAAAAAGGATCTGACGGTCGATGCCTCCCAGAATATCCATGACGGTTTCCGTACTCACGGCGCCGGCCGCGCCGCAGATGATCTGATCCAGCAGGCTTAAGGCGTCGCGGATGCTGCCGTCGGCTTCCCGGGCGATCAAGGTCAGTCCTTCCTCGCTGATGTCGATTCCTTCCCGGGAGCAGAGATCGGCCATATGGTCGATGATGGCATTGATGTCGATGCGCCGCAGGTCATGGCGCTGGCAGCGCGATAAAATGGTGATGGGGATTTTGTTGGGTTCGGTGGTGGCGAACATGAACATGACATGGGCCGGCGGTTCTTCGAGAATTTTCAACAGCGCGTTAAAGGCCGCATCCGACAGCATATGCACTTCATCGATAATATAGATCTTGCGGGGACTGTGGGCGGGCATGTAGGCGGCGTTTTCCCGCAGTTCCCGCACATGCTCCACCTTATTGTTGGACGCGCCGTCGATTTCAAACACATCCGCCGCGTGGCCGTTGGTGATTTCCAGGCAGGACCGGCAGGTATTGCATGGGGCGGCCGTGGGAGCGGAAGCGCAGTTGACGCATTTGGCCAGAATCCGAGCGATGGTGGTTTTGCCCGTTCCCCGGGGACCGGAAAACAAAATGGCGTGGGCCAGGCGGTCTGATGCAATGGCGTTGCTCAGTGTCCGGGTCACGTGCGTCTGTCTGACCACGTCTTCAAAACAT
This sequence comes from uncultured Desulfobacteraceae bacterium, assembly GCA_964598885.1. Classification (GTDB taxonomy): domain Bacteria; phylum Desulfobacterota; class Desulfobacteria; order Desulfobacterales; family Desulfosalsimonadaceae; genus SURF-33. The sequence goes on from CAZRES010000059.1 coordinate 18,051, forward strand.
TGCGGACGATATTTTCGTGATAAAACCAGATAGCCCATGATGGTCCGGTTCGGATATGGCAGCAGGTTATAATTGGCCCGGATGAATTGGAAAGTATTCGCCGGCGCCGCTGGAAGATATGCCAAATTATATCGGGTCTGGCGGAGAGAGAGGGATTCGAACCCTCGGTGCCCTTTCAGACACACACGCTTTCCAGGCGTGCACCTTCAGCCGCTCGGCCATCTCTCCG
>CAZRES010000060.1:0-18162 GCA_964598885.1 uncultured Desulfobacteraceae bacterium
CCGTAGGCGCCTTGGGTGCCGATGAGGCGGTTGACGAACAGGACCGGCTGGACCACCCGGATATTGAACATGCCGAAGGCCCGCAGACGGATCAGTCCGAGTTCGGCGTCCCGGAACGCCACAGGATCGCGGGTGCCCCACTTGAGATCCGGGAACGTTTTCATGTTCACCAAATAGACCTCGGCCCGCAGCGGGCTGGTCAGCCCCCAGGGAATGGCCAGGATCTTGTTGAGCACCGGAATATTGGCGGTCTTTAACGTATGCCGTCCCGGCCCCATGGCGTCATAGGCCCGACCCTGGTAGAAAAAGACCGCGGCCTGGCTGTCTCTGACAAACAACTGGGCCCCGTATTTGATTTCGCCGGAGCCTTCCGCCGGAATCCGCTGCACCATTTCTTTTCCGGTGGGATCAAACCATTCAATAACTTCCAGAAAAACAACGTTGTTGGTTCCCATGGCATTCTCCATTATGAATGGGGTTACGTTCAAACCATATCGCGATTATAAAAACCGGACGATCAAAAAGATCCCGATCATGGTGAATCCGATGGCCACCTTGGCGGCGACGCCGATGACCACGCCAAGCCATGCTCCGATGCCGGCCAGACCGGCGGACCGGAAGTTTTTCCGGACGGAAAATTCTCCAAGGACCGCGCCAATAAAGGGTCCGGCGATAATGCCGGGGATACCGAAAAACAGGCCGATAAGCCCCCCGATCGCGGCTCCGATCATGGCCTTTCGGCCGGTGCCGAAATGTTTTGCGCCCAATGCGCCTGCCAGAAAATCCGCGGCGACGGCGATGACGGCCAGGACGGCCAGCACGGCAATGGTAACGCCGCCCACATGGATGAACCCTTCGGCCCAGGCGGCCATGACCAGGCCGGCAAAGATCATGGGCGGCCCGGGGATCGCCGGCAGCACAAGACCGACCATGCCCGCGGTTACGAAAATAAGGGCAAGTATCCAGAGAATAATAGCGCCGGCTTCCATCTCCTTTTTATCCCACCACTTGCGTGAATACGAATGGTAAGGTCGCGCCCGGAAAGTCTTTTGAAGCGAAAAATCCAACTGTTGCCGAAGCATCACGAGTGAGGTGTGCAAACAGGATCATTTCGGCGTGCGTTTGGATGTTTCCGCCGCTGCCTCCCGGTCGAAATCTCCCTTTTGCCAGTTGTTGTCCGGCATGTATTCCCGGATGAAGGTTTCCCGGATGGCGTCAATGGGAACATCGGCGAATTCGCCCCGCTGGGCGAGATACTCCATGTGCCGGTTGCCGGCCAGGTCAAAGGGATGATAGAGGGAATCATGGATGCCGTCAAATTCCAGGGGAATGATATTAAAACGCCGGCACAGCTCGATATTGAAGGCGGGCGTGGCTTTGACCCAGACGTCGTTGATAAAGACGGACGTGTATCCATGCCAGTAGAAGATATCGGTTTTCATCATTTCCCGCATGCGCGCCGTGGACAGGTGATTGACGACGTCAGCGAATCCCAGTCGCGCCGGGATTCCCATAAAGCGGCAACACGCGGCCAACAGAATGGCTTTGGCCACGCACCATCCTCTTCGGGTGGCCAGGGTGGTTCCCGCCCGAAGGCCGTCCACGGAAAGATCGATGGAATAAGGGTCATAGCGGATGCCGTCCCTCACGGCGTAATAGAGGCGAATGGCCCGGGTTCGCGGATCCGTCGCGTCTCCGGCGTTTTTTTCGGCAAACGCTGCCACCATCGGGTCATCGGCTTCGATCACCGGCGTTGCCTGTAGATAAAGCCTCATGTCCGTATTCATGGTTGTTAAAAATTTCCTTTTTCGATAAACATATTGCGCTTATATGAGTATGATGGATTGCTTATCACGGATAAGGTCCGAAGGCAAGACTCTTGGGAGTCTTTGCGATTTATGGAAACATTGGTCTGATACGTCAGCCCCGACAGGAGGACAAATTATAATGACCATTGCGAAGAAAAATCAGGGCAAGCCGCTTCACTCCCGTCATATCCAGATCAAGACTTATGAATACGATGACTTCGCCGTGCTGGTGGAAGGCCGCCTCACGGATAACCGGTTTGCCGAGACCTATTATTTTACCGGAGGGGTCCGGCCGCCCGGCATTGTTCATGACATGATCATCCGGATGGTAGTGCGGGGACCGGGGCCGATTATTGAAGCCATTGAGGTGGAAATGCCCGGGATTCCCAGAAAAGAGTGCCGGGAAACCCAACAATCCCTGGCGCCCATTGCCGGGATGAAAATCAGTCCCGGTTTTACCGAGCGGGTAAAGGCCGAAGTCGGCGGCGCCAAAGGGTGCACGCATCTGGTGGCCCTGCTGCTGGCCATGGCCCCGGCGGCCCTCCAGGGCGCCTGGGTGGCCATGGCCCGGCAGCCGGTGGACCTGAAGGTTTTCGGGGGAGACGCCCTTCAGGTTCTGGAAAACACCTGTCAGGTCTGGCGCTCGGATGGTCCGTTGATAAAAGATCTCAAAGAGCGGATTGAAAAGGGAGAATAGCGGTTTCAGATGTCCTGGCCCCGGCCGGAAAGCCGTCGTTCGCCATAGCGCATGGGATAGAGGATGGTCAGCACGCTGAGCAGCAGAATCAGAAGAAAAGACCCGCCGATATAGATCCAGCGCGTCATGGACAGACCACGGTCAAACAGGCCGGACATGAAGATATGGTAGACCGGGGAGGCCGTTAGTACGATGACCACCGTGATGTAGACGGCTGCTGTCATCATGAAGACCAGTCCTCCGAAGCCGGTCACCACCTGGGTGGGATTTTCCGCGTTAAAATCCGGATACGCCGCCCCCAAACCAATGCCCAGGGCCACCACCGACGGGACCACCAGCATCATGGTGATCACCGACAGGACCATCATGAACGGGGTCACCTGCAGCAGCAGGTTGGTGGCGACGATCAGAATCTGGGTTAATATCAGCAACGGGACGAAATAGATAAAAAACTTGATCCAGAGAAACGCCCGGATCCCAATGGGCGCGGCCCGGACCAGCCAGAAGGCTTCCCCCTCGGTGCTCACCGCCGGATAGGCGAACCGACCGGCCACCGCCGTGAGCACAAAAGCGGCCAGTCCCATGTTGAGAAATGACAGCAGGTTTTGCAGATAAATGGTGGGCATGGGGGAACGTTCCAGGGGAAGCACCTTGAAATTATAAATATAGATGACAATCAGAGCGCCGATGAGAAAAATCTGGGACCACTGGGTCTGGTCCCGGAAAAACGTCTTGATTTCCTTGATCGTGTAGGCCTGAACCGGCCGCGGCAGAAAAAAAAGAATCCGCGGCAACAGATTAAGGGAACGGCGCCCGAAAAGGGTCTTTCTGGCGGTCTGACTTTTGGAAACCCCCCGGGCGTAAAACGCGTTGGCGATGATCACGGCAACGGAAATCATGAACCCGGCAAAGGCCATTAATAAAAAGATATCAATTGCGGCATTGCCGTCCCGCCCGGTCAGGGCCTTCATGATAGCGTCAAAAGCCCAGGTGGTAGGCAGCAGCGGCGAGGAGGGGGTTTCCATGACCGACAGGTAGGTCAGGGCCGTGGAAAAGGCTTCCGGGTCCACCAGTCGCTCGGGTCGGATCAGGCGGAATGCCATATAGAGCAGCAGAAACAGGAGCAGGCCCAGAAAAATAAAGACGCTTTTGATCCGGCCCGGAGGGATGATGATGACCGTGATCATGACCACGATGGCGCTGATTACGGAAGCGATGGCGGAAAGAAAAAGCATCACCACCAGGATCAGCAGATAATACCATGGCCCGCCGGAAAAAATGATCCCGTAAGATGCCAGCACCGGCAGGGTGAAAATGATGATCATCCAGGAACTGTCCGCGGCGCTTTCGACCCAGCGGGCCAGAAAGATCGTGCGGGCCGGCACGGGAAGGGCGTGCACCAGCATCAGGTCTTTGCTCAGATAAAGCTTGGAAAGGGCCGTCAGTATGCTGGAAAAGATCAGCAGGGAAAAACAGATGATAATGACCATGGACAAAAGTTTCCAGGCCAGGATGTCTCCCAGTTCTTCGATGCTCTGAAAATAGTCCAGAATCCGCAACGATACCGTGAAAATCCCGCCCCAGAACGCCGCGCCGAGTCCCCCGAACACCAACAGCCGGGCCGCGCTTTTGTTTTTGGCGTTCCGGAAGGAAAGAATCCGGGGCCGCAGGAGAATCAGACTAGCGTTCATGATTTTTCCCCCGGCGCCGGCGGATGAATGTATCCGAGGTTTTCTTCCCGGGTCAGCTTGAGAAATACCGATTCCAAATCGCCGCTGGTGGCCCCGGACTGGATTTGCAAGTCGTTTAACGTGCCCGTGGCGATGAGCTTGCCGTGCTGGATCACGCCGATCTTATGGCACAGTTCCTGGGCAATGGACAGTGTGTGGGTGGAAATAAAAAAACTTATGCCCGCATCCGCCAGTTCCTGAAATAGTTGCCTGACCATCCGTATCCCGGCCGGATCCAGGCCCACCATGGGTTCATCCACAATGATGATTTCCGGATCATGGAGAATGGCCGCGGTCATGATCAACCGCTGTCGCATGCCGTGGGAATAAGCTTCGATGAGCTCATCTTTCCAATCCAGGAGGGAAAACCGTTCCAGCATGGCTTCGGCTTTGTTTCTGAAAGCGGTCGGGTCCGCGTTGTAAAGATCTGCGATGAATTTTAAAAACTCCATGCCCGTGAGTTTTTCGTACAGATAAGGTCGATCCGGAATAAAGCCGATGATTTTTTTTGCAGCCACCGGCTCCTCTTTCATGCTGATCCCCTTGATGTGAACGGAACCGGAATCCGGCGCGATCAGACCTCCCAGCATCTTGATGGTGGTGGTTTTTCCGGCGCCGTTGGGGCCGATAAAACCGAAAATGGTCCCGGCCGGCACGTGCAGGCTCAGCCGGTTGACCGCGATGATCTGGTTGTAGCGTTTGGTGACGTCCCGTAATGTAATCATTTCAACTGTTTTTTTATTTTTTAAAATTGATGGCAATACAAGAGTGGGATTATGAGCAAATAAGTCCGCTCTTGCATTGCTTTTATTATTCGGTTTCGATGATCCGCAGGGCAATATTGTCAATGACTCCCAGCAGATCCGCCTGGTCACCGGGGCTGCCGCTCACCAGGCGGATGTGGGTGGCGTCGGCCGGCATCTGGCCGAAAGTCGCGTCCGCCGTGATCCACTCGCCCACATAAAGCAGGTTCCATGCATGATAATAAAACCGGCCGTCCAGATAGACAAGGCCCGCCGCAATCTTCGCCGGGATGCCCGCGGCCCGGGCCAGGGCCGTCAGGAGAACGGCATGCTCGTTGCAGTCCCCCACGCGGTTGGCCAGCACGGCCACGGCGTCGGGCACCGACATGACCGGACGTTTTTCAATGGTTTCATAGACCCATTTCACCAAGGTCCGGGCGTTATCCGCCGGGTGAGCATTCATGGAGATAATCGAGGCGGTGGTGCTGATGATCCGCTGATCATTGGACTGGATAAAGGGTTCGGGCTTCAGAAACGCGGCAGTGTCATCGGGTAAAGAAAGATCGGAATGGGCGTGGGTTTCCGGGATCTGCCCGACGGTGATGGTCAGGATATTGCCGTCAAGGGACTGCCGTCCGCCGCGGATATCCAGGCGTTGAGGATCAATCCCGCTGATTTCGATTTTAAGATATCTTGTATTCCGGGGGTCGATGATAACGCCGTTCCCGGAAACCGATGCCAGCCGGGTGATGTCTTGGGTGAGCCCGGCGGGAAGGTCGGCCGTGGCCCGGGCCGCCGTGGTCTTTTCCAGGGTCAGGCCCAGCAGACCCTTTTGCCGGATGATATCGCCGTTGCCGTCAATCCACGCGGTTTGCGCAGCTCCTTTATAAGTCAGCGACAGCCGGGTCGTCTCCACCGGTGCGTCCATGTTGGTGATGGTTTCCTTTCCTTCCCACCGGATGGCAACGGGTTGCTGGCTCATGGTGGATGGATCAAAAATATGAAAGGTCATGGGGGCCGATGTTTCGGTAAAGTCCGGATCGTTTGCGGCGGCGTAAAGCAGTCCCGCCGTCAAAAAGGGGGGATGGTCCAGGGGAATCCTGAACCGGTCCCGGGCGCCGTCGGCAATGGTTTTCACTTCGAGAACCCGGTCTTCGACCATGCGCCCTTTGGCTTGAAAGGAAAAGATGCCCGAGCCCAGGAAAAAATCAAAGCCGGCAATGGAAAAATCCGGTTTCAGATCGGCCCTGGTGCGCATGCGCACCTCCTGGGCCACACCCATGATCGTGATCCGCATGAACAGGGATTCCTCAATCCGAAAGCCGTTTTCCTGCCGGGCCATTGCCGAATGGGCGTATCCGATTTTTTCCTCATTAAGCCAAATGTTCATCCAGGATTGCCGGTCGGCCATCCTGGTTACGATGGATGATCCGGGAAAAAGCTGTTTAGGGAAAAGGAATCGACACGGCAATTCCAGGCGGATGGCCAGCAGAGAGACAAACACAAGAAAAAAGCCGGCGGCGGTTATCCAGAGTAATTTGCCACCTGATAATTTCATGGGCGGTTTAACCGGTCCGTTTGAAAGTCTTTTCGATGGTTCCCACCGGCCAGCGGGCAAAGGTGGGCCGGCCGTGGGGACAATGAAACGGGTTTTCGCAGGCATCGAGCTGGACCAAAAGCTCCCGGATTTCCCGCTCAGAGAGTCGTTGCCGGGCGCGGATGGCGCTGTGACAGGCCATCAGAATCAGGCATTCTTCCATGGCTTTAGCCGGTCCGGAAGCATCACCAAAGGCGGCAAGGCGTTCAGAAATGCCGGTGATGAGGGGCCGCACGGGAAGATCGGCCAGTAGAGCCGGTACCGCCTTGACGGCAAAGGTGTTGCCGCCGAAATGGTCGATATCAAGACCCAGCAATTCCAGCGACGGCAGCGCCTGTTGGAGCAGGGCGGCTTCCCGGAAGCCGAGTTCAATGGTTTCCGGGATCACCAGCTGCTCCATGGCGGGCCGGTTGTCTGCCGGATGCCGGTGTTTAAGCCGCTCGAAAACGATGCGTTCGTGAACGGCGTGCTGGTCGATAACCACCAGGGCGTCGCGGGATTCGCAGAGGATATACGTGTTGTGAAACTGGCCGATCACCGCCAGGTCGGCAAACCGAAATTGAGGAAACGAGGGAATCTCATCGGAAGCGAAAGGTTCTTCCGGTATATCGATATGTTCCGACGGGCTGGATACGTTGCCGCCATCCGTTATCGACAACCTGGCCCGCGCCAGGGGAAGTTCTCCGTCGAGCAAGGAAGGCTTGGGCTTCGGCTGTCCGAAGACGGTTGATGTGGATTCTCGAACGTGAGCCGCTTGCGCCGTGGGCCGACCCCATGCCGTCGGCCGCTGTTTTTTCCATACGGCGATCACCGCGTTTCGGACCGCGCCATGTAAGCGGCGGGGTTCGGTAAACCGGACTTCGTTTTTAGCCGGGTGGGCGTTGACATCCACCTGATCCGGCGGCAGGTTCACAAAAACGACGGACACGGGGAATCGGCCCTTCATGATGCGGCCTTGATATCCCTCAAACAGGGCGTATTGAATCCCCCGGTCCTTGATGTATCGGCCATTGACGAAAATGTGGATTTTCTGGGACGTAGACCGCGTTTCGGCGGGGTCCGACGTCCATCCGGCGATCCGGATGTCATCATCATGAAATGCGATGGGATGAAGCAGCGAGCGAAGATCGTTTCCCAGCACCGCCATGACCCGGTCCGCGGGATCATCGACCGCCGGCCAGTGATAGACGGTTTTTTGATTGTGGACCAGTTTAAATTGAATATCCGGCCGGGCCAGGGCCATGCAGGAGAGGAATTCCGCGATATGACCCATTTCCGTGGCCACGGTTTTGAGAAATTTCCGGCGGGCCGGAATATTGTAAAACAATTTCCGGACGGTGATCATGGTGCCGGCAGGGGCTCCGATATCTTTGACGTTTGTCATCCGGCCGCCCTCAACGGTGATTTCCGTGCCGGAGAGATCCCCGGTCGCGCGGGTGACCAGAACCAGCCGGGAAACCGCCGCAATGCTGGGCAGGGCCTCGCCCCGGAACCCCAGTGTACGGATGGCGTAAAGATCATTATCAGAAAGGATTTTGCTGGTGGCGTAGCGTTCCAGGGCGAGCAAGGCATCATCATGGCTCATGCCGTGCCCGTTGTCGGATACCCGGATCAGGGAACGGCCCCCGCTTTCAATGTCAACGCCGATCCGGGTGCTTTTGGCGTCAACGGCGTTTTCCACCAGCTCCTTGACCACCGAAGCCGGCCGCTCCACCACCTCGCCGGCGGCGATCTTGTTGGAAAGAATTTCCGGAAGGATCCTGATTTTTGTCAACTTCCGCTATTCCTCTTTTTTGCAGAAAAACCGCATCAGAAATTCCTGGTCCGCGGGTTTTAAATCAAAGTTAAGGGAGGCTTTTTCGATCAATATCATCTTGGTTTCCTTGCAGCCGGTCTGGAGCATTTCCGAGATCCATTTGACAGCTTTCCGCAGATCTTCGCCCTGGGGTTGAAGGCTCATGAAGCGTCTCCTTGATTTTGATGGCCGGATAATATGGGTTTTTTCAAATGCGTTTCGGTTGCCTGTTCAAACTGGTAGGCGGCGGTCAGCAGGGTTTGTTCATCAAAAAAATTGCCCAGCAGCTGGACGCCGACAGGCATGCCTTCACCGGAAAACCCGCCGGGTACCGATAGTCCTGGAATCCCCGCCAGGTTTGCCGACAGGGTGAAAATATCCGAAAGATACATGGCAAGGGGGTCATCGATTTTCTGACCGATGGGAAACGCCGTTGTCGGGGCAACCGGGGCCAGGATGATGTCGCAGAGTTTAAAGGCGTTTTCAAAATCGTCTCGGATCAGGGTCCGGACCTGGGAAGCTTTTTTGTAATAGGCGTCATAATAGCCGGCCGAAAGGGCATAGGTGCCCAGCATGATCCGTCGCTTGACTTCAGGGCCGAATCCGGCCGAACGCGTCCGACAGTACATCTCCATCAGATCGGAGAAATTTTCGGCACGGAAACCATATTTGACGCCGTCGTAACGGGCCAGGTTGGAGGAGGCTTCGGCCGGTGCGATCAGATAATAGGCCGCCACGGCATATTCGGTATGAGGAAGGGATATGTCAATAAACTGCGCGCCCAGATCTCCAAAAATTTGCGCCGCGTGATCAACGGCTTTCTGCACCTCCGATGCAATGCCTTTATGGCCTTGATATTCTTTGGGAACTCCGATTTTCAGCCCTCGGATATCCCGGCCCAGACCGGAAATATAATCCGGAGCAGGAAGATCCACAGAAGTCGCGTCTTTCGGATCGTGGCCGGCGATAATGTTCATCAGAAGAGCCGCGTCTGTGACGTCTTTGGTCAGCGGCCCGATCTGATCCAACGAGGAGGCAAACGCCACCAGTCCGAAACGCGACACCCGTCCATACGTCGGTTTGAAACCGACAATACCGCAATGGGATGCGGGCTGTCGGATAGAGCCGCCCGTATCCGAGCCCAATGCGCCCAGGCACATGTCCGCGGCTACGGCTGCTGCGGAACCGCCGCTGGATCCGCCGGGCACACGCGCAAGATCCCAGGGGTTTCGGGTGATTTTGATGCCGGAATTCTCGGTGGAAGACCCCATGGCGAATTCGTCCATGTTGGCCTTGCCGATCAGGACCGCGCCGGCGGCGTTTAGTTTTTTCATCACCGTTGCATCATAGGGAGGAATGAAGTTTTCCAGCATCTTTGAGGCGCAGGTGGTTCGGATATCCCGGGTGCAGATCAGGTCTTTTACGGCAAGGGGGATCCCGGTCAGGCGGGCGATATCGCCCCGGGAGATGGCCCGGTCGGCAGTTTCGGCCGCTGCCAGGGCCTGCTCGGCGGTAACGGTGATATAGGCGCCGATTAATGGTTCAACGGCATTGATCCGTTCCAATACTGATCGGGTGAGTTCCACCGCTGAAATATCTTTATTTTTCAGGAGATCGGCGGCTTCGTGAATGGTCATTCCGTAAAGCGGTTTCACAGGTTTATCCTTTTTTACTCGATTACTTTGGGTACGAGAAAACTGCCGTCAAACGCCGCGGGCGCATTGGCCGTTGCCGCGTTCCGGTCAAGGGAGGCGGCGGGTTCCTGACTTTGAAACACGTTGCTGATATCTACGGCATGGGATGTGGGTTCAATCTCATCCGTGTTTAAGAGGTTCAGTTTTTCCACGTAGGTCAGTATGTCCCCCAACTGCGCGGCGCATTGATCAAGTTGATCGTCATCCATGGTCAGCCTCGCCAGGCGGGCCACGTGGATAACCTCCTGTTTGGAAATTTTCATTGGTTATGCTCCGAAATTAAGTGAAATAATCATTGTTCCAATACGAAAACCATCGCATCCACCCCTACTTCTTTGAGTCGCAGATGGTCCTGGTCGGCTGTGTGGCGGTCCGGATAGGGACCAATCCGGACCCGGTGCCAGGTCACACCCCGGACCTTTGAGCTCTGACAATAGGCCGGATACCCTCGTGACCGGAATTTGTCCCGCACCGCGGCGGCCTTATCCGGCTCCTGCAGGGATGCCACCTGAATCGCGTATTGAAGCACGGGTTGGGTGGTCGCCGCTCCGGAAGGGGAAGAATCGGCATGGAGTCCCTTTGCCGGCATATCCGCAGCGATTCCGGCAAAAGAAGAAAACGAGGAATTATCATGAGCCGCGTCGGTGTCGGATCCGGCATTTGATGGACCCGAATCATTTGTTGACGTTGCGATGTCGAGATTTGTGGACGGTTTGGACGTTGCCGGTGTTTTAACGGCGATCCGATCATCCGCCGCAGATGCGGTTTGATCATCATCTTTTTTGACGGATTCCGCAGTCCGCATCCGGCCCTGGCTTGCTTGATCGGCTAAATCCGGTGAAAGAAAAGATGTACGGGAGTTTTGCATTGATCGGTCCGTCGCCTGTTGCGGTACCGGTTGATCCGGAGCAGATGATTCTCCGGCAACCGGCGTGATACCTGGCGAGGGCGCGTATTTTCCGTATTTGGGGGACAGCACCGGTGGGATGTATTGTTTGTAAAACTGGATCGATTTTCCCTTTTCTTTCAGATAATCAAGAATTTCAATATGTCCGATGGAATCCCGGATTTCTTCGCGTTTCGCCAGAACGCTTGTTTTCAGATTTTTCAGATCCTGTTCCCATTCGTGGGTGTCAAACTGGACCGGGGCCTGGCCTCTGCCCACCAGGATCCCGATGACAAACATGCAGCCGCAGACTACAAACAATGAAAGGAGCCAGCCGAACGCGTTTTTGCCCGTCACAACAATAAGGGGTTTGGGCGCCGTCTTTTTGGAAGATGATTTTCTGGCAATACCCGGCTTAGACATACAAAGCCCCTTGTTAGTGACAGCAGATCACATGGTTTCCGGCGCGGAAACGCCGAGCAGATGCAATCCGTTGCGAATTACGATCCGCACGGCCGCCACCAGGTAGAGCCGTCCGGCGGTCAGCTGCGGATCATCGGTGATTACCCGGTGTCGATTGTAGTAAGCGTGAAACGCCGCTGCAAGGTCCATCAGATAAAAGGCGATACGGTGCGGCTCCAGTCTCTCGGCGCTTTCCGCCACGGTTTCCGGATAGCGCGACAGATGCTTGATGAGCCCGATTTCTTCAGGCTCAAGGAGACGGCCGACCGCTTCGGGATCAAAGGCGACATCATGGATGCCCTTGTCTTCAGCGACTTTTTTGAGAATGCTGGAGATCCGGGCATGCACATACTGTACGTAAAAAACCGGGTTGTCGTTGGTCCGTTCTTTGGCAACTTCCAGGTCAAAGTCCAGAGGGCTGTCATAATGCCGGGTCAGAAAGATAAAGCGCGCCGCATCCCGTCCCACCTCGTCGATAACTTCCCGCAGGGTGACGAATTTTCCCGAGCGTTTACCCATTGCCACCGGCTCGCCTCTGCGCAGAAGGTTGACCAGTTGGGTCAGGATCACCGTAAAGCGTGAAGGTTCGATATCTGCTGCGGCTATGGATGCCCGGATACGAGGAATGTAGCCGTGATGATCCGCGCCCCAGACATCGATGACCCTGTCGAATCCCCGGTCGAATTTGTCCTGATGATAGGCGATGTCCGATGCGAAATAGGTGGTCTGGCCGTTGTGGCGCACCACCACGCGATCCTTTTCATCCCCGTAAGCCGTGGTTTTAAACCATCCGGCGCCATCGTGCTGATAGATCAGATTTTTTTCCGTAAACTTACGGATGATCGCGTCAACCTTTCCGGAATCACAAAGGCGCTGTTCGCTGAACCACGAGTCAAAGCGGATGCCGAGCCGGTCCAGGTCCTCTTTGATCCAGTCCAAAATTTCTTCGGCCGCGGACCCGGCGCAGAAGGCGACGGCTTCTGCTTCATCAACGGCAAAGAGCCAGTCTCCTTTTTCCGCCAGGAGACGTTTTGCGATATCAACGACATAGTTGCCCTGATAACACTCCTCAGGAAAGACAACGGAATGACCGGCCAGCTCCCGTGCCCGCAACAGCACGGATCTGCCCAGGGTATAAATCTGGTTTCCGGCATCATTGATGTAATATTCGCGACTGATATCATATCCGCAGAAACTCAGAATGCCTGCGGCGGCATCACCCACCACCGCGCCGCGGCCGTGCCCCACGTGCAGGGGGCCGGTCGGGTTGGCACTGACGAATTCCACCTGCACTCTTTCACCGCGACCCATATCGGTGGCGCCGTAGGCGGCGTCTTTTTCATGAATGACCGACAGTACCGGATGCCAGGCCTCTGGTCGGATATAAAAATTGATGAAACCGGGGCCGGCGATCTCTGTTTTTTGAATCATGCCGCCCGGGTCGTTTAAATGGTTGAGCACCGCTTCGGCGATTTTTTTGGGCGCCATTTTCTGCACCGAGGCGCTGACCATGGCAAAGTTGGTGGAAAAATCGCCGTGCAAGGCCAGTTTAGGTTCTTCCACATCCACGTTTGAAAAATTATCGATGGTCAGTGCACCCTGGTTGACGGCGGCCCTGGCCGCATCAAGTACAAACTGTTTTATAGCTGTTTTCATAAACCGTAAAAATGCGCTCCATTCAGGGGGGATAGTCAATGTCTTAATTGATATTATTAAAATATAAAAAATAGAATTTTTTACAGATAAAGTCAAGAACGGCCGACAGCCGGAACGGACTTTTTTGTCCGCATCAGATGGAAAGTGCCTGGATGCCGGCAATGATGGGTTTGATCCGGTTCTGATGCTCCGGCGGAACAAACAAGGCGTCAAGCGGAGTGTTGGGTACCAGGCGGGCAATTGGTGGCGAAAAAGAATCCAAATCTTCCTCGGTATCCAGTCGGACCAGCACATCGCAGAGATTGCCGGTAAAACCATCCCGGTCGATATGTTCGATGATCTGGAGAAAAACGGTATTGACCGTTAGGGTGAACGGATCGGTTTCGGCGTAACCGGTTGGCCGGCAGGAAACGGAGGAGACCATGCTCCGGCATCCGAAAGGACGGACGGGATAAATGCGGCAGGCGTCGTCTTTCAGGAGCGGGCAGGGGGTCGGGTTGACCGGCATCTGTTCATCGGGCAGATCTGCGTCTTCCCGGCAGGATTGTGCAATCCGGTTGGTGGTCAGGGTTGGAATGAACCGGGGGATTGTCAGTTGCTCCCTGACGAGGACCATGAGTTTTTCCCGCTGTTTTTCGGCGACATGAGACAGGATATAGCGGCCCTCCAGAGTGGTCATGATAACATGGGTCGTGCAGCAGTTGTGGCAGTATTTCGCGCACGCCGTGTCAAGAGAGTCGATATACTGATTATGGATATGGTATAATTGCGATAGAACGGCCTGCTTTTGAACGTTGGTCATTGGAAGGGACATAATGCGTCATGGGTTGCCATTACGGAATAATCCGTAATACTTTAAAACTTTCTCCACGTAATTGCGGGTTTCGCGATACGGTGGAACGGTCCGATGACGGTCTACGGCTCCCGGCCCGGCGTTGTAGGCTGCCAGGCTTAAGGTAAGATCGCTGTTGTAGCGTTCAAAAAGCCGGCGGAAAAAACGGGTACCTGCCATGACGTTTTCGCGGGGATCAAAGGGGTTGCGGACATTTAACTGCTCCACGTTGGAGGGCATGAGCTGCATCAGTCCCAGGGCGCCTTTGGGGGATACGGCATTGGGGTCGAAATTGGATTCCACCCGGATGATGGCCTTGATGAGCTCGAAGCGGATATTATAAAGCCGGGATGCCTGCGCGATGATGTGATCGTAGTCATCGGGGCTGCCTTTCGGGAACGCGGCGTAGCGGCTGCCGGAAGATTCCGGGCCGATATAGCGATACTGCCGTGAGGTGGGAACGTTGCTGAAATGGAGCACGCCGTTTTTATCTACATAGGAGTAAATCTCAGCCGAAAGGACATTGGGGATCAACCCCAGAAAGGCGATGACGACCAATAAACGGATGGACGTCATTTTGCCGCTCTCACCGTTTGGATATGATTTCTGATTTCCACTGAAGCCTCCGGTTTGCAACGCTTTGCCATTTCACGGAATGCGGCATCGGCCGTTACTTGCCCGATGTAGATTCCGATAGGTGTATTTCTGCTTTTACCGGATATTCAAGAATAATGTCAAGAAGATATATTATTTCCAGTCGGTTGTCATTTCGTCAGATAGCCTACCAGAACCTGGGTCGTTACGTCCGAATAGAGCATCAGGCCGGCATTTTGGATGTCCGCGACCCGGACCACGTGGGCAAGAGCCGTGTCGAGGGGGCAGAGCGTTTCCAGCTGGTTGGGAAGACTTTGGAACCAGTCCGCATGGAAAACGACCTGGGGCTGCTCCGGATAGACGGCCAGATAGAAGATGCGGGTTTCGATGAGATCGTGAAAAAAATGGGTGCCGAAAGAAAGATCCGGGATCAGGCTGCCGTCCTGGTAGCTGATTTCCGCCAGGGCGGCCATGTGGTTGATTTCCGCAAAGGTTACCGGAACCCCCATGGCCGGGGTATGGGTCCCCCATCGTCCCGGTCCCAGCAGCAGGGTGGGCTGGCGGTCCCGATCGGTGATCCGGTTGAGTTTTCCGATGAGCCGGGCCACCGAATATTTTTCCGAAACGGACAGGACTGTATACGGCTGGGGATCAACGAAAATAATGCGTGAGATGGGCTGGACAATATTGCCGCCCATAAAATTGCCTTCCATGCGGATAATGACGTTTTCCTCGTCAATGATTTCGGGCATCCTGCCATGGCCGCTTTTCCCGATGGTCTGGAACGGCCGGCACTGGAGCAGGTTGATCTGAATATCGCCGGCCGGGTTGAAATTGGCCGTGAATTCGATATCCACCGGATGTTCGTATGCTTCTTCCAGCCGGCGCAGCATCCGGCTCATCCGGTCGATAAAGGGGGTCTCGGTAAGAAAGGGATCAAAGGTGAGCATCCAGATGTCGCTGGCCGGTCGTCCCAGGTTTCGAAGCGCCTCGGATGCTTCCGTGTCCCGGACGCCGTAAAGGTCGAGCCGGGAAAGCACATTTTTTTCCGTAAGAGTTCGCATCCGGAAGGTGTCGATCTGGTTGCCCTCGAGATCCAGCAGATCCACGGAGTGCTGGGAAAATTTCCGAATGTCCTTCATCCCCGCTAAGGGTTTTACCAGCGGATCATCCAACGCCACGATCCGGGGATAATCATTTTCCACCCGGTTCACGGCCCGGGTCCCCAGACCCAGAACCAGACGGATCATGCCCGCCGACGGGTCCATGCCTTTTTTCCAGACAAAGGGATTGTGGGATAGTCCCACGCCTGCCAGTTCGGGGAAAAAATAATGCTTGTGATAGGCGCCGGACACCCGCTGCACCAGAAGGGCCATCTGTTCATCCATTCGGTCCAGGCCCCGTTGAAGGCGATAGGCCAGGGCGTCCTCGCTCATGGTGCTGGCGAAAATTTTCCGGACCGCTTCCTCAAAATTTTCATAACGTTTTTCCGGGGGGCCCTGGTTGACGCAGAAAAAACTTTCATATTTTCCCGCAAACGCGGAACCAAAGGCGTCTTCCAGCAGGCTGCTGGAACGAACGATGATGGGGGACTGGCCGAAATATTCCAGCATGAGCTGGAACTGTTCCATGATTTCATCCGGAAAGGCCCCGGAGAGCATCCGCTGCCGGAGTTCGGCCGCCTTTTCGAAATAGCCCTTTCGGGTTTTGTGCGCCATAAACAGCTTCCACCACCCGTTTTGGACAATGTAGGAATAAAACACATCCGATCCGATATAAAATGAATCGTGATGTTCCAGCACTTCCTGCCATTTGAATGTTTTATCCTGGGTCAGGATTTTTCTGGCCATCAGCATGCCCACGGATTTTCCGCCGATAAACCCGGTGCCGATGAGCCGTTCCTTGACGGCAAGAAGATCTTCAAGCGGCATGTGCCGGCGGATCAAGGTCAGGATCCGTTTGTTGCGGGTCAGCAGCAAACGGCTGAGCTGCTCCACCATGTCTTTTTTTTCCTCGGGCCGCGCTCCGGATTCGAGAAGTTGACGGGCCTGCATGAACAGGCGGTCCCAGTAGTCGAGATGCCGTTGGGCGCTTCCGGTTTTGTGGCGCGTCAGGTGGGAAAAGAGCCGGGTGGCCTCCACGCTGTTAATGACCGGCTCGAGTTTTTCTTTTTTTTTGATGTGCGGGAAAAACATGGTGGGGGAATACCGGTGCTGGACCTTGATGGGATGAACGCAGATCTGACCGTGATAATTGTAGACATCAATGAGCACCTGGGTGGTTTCCCGGATCCGGGCGATGGCCTTATAGGAATGCCGGTTCCGGAGTATGGCAAAATAGGCCATGGTATTGAGCTCAAACAGGTAAGGGCAGGTGATGAAGAAAAAATCACCGATCATCAGGTCTGTGGCCCAGACATGGAGCAGGTCCGACAGGGAGTCGAACACGTAAAATACATCCCGGCCTTCGGCGGTGAGGATGCTGTGCACATCGGCGGAAAAGGATTCAAAACCTTTTTCCACCTGCAAATTATAAATTTTGAGGTTGGCGCGATCTTCCAGCAGGGGAAGATGCCGGGCAAACCGCATGTAAACCACCCGCTCGCCGGCGGCCAGGGCGTTATTGACAAAAGGAGTTACCAGCCGCTGGTAGTCGTCGATGCTGTCCACCTGCCAGACGACATTGTCCCCCCGCCGCAGATGATCGATGATGGTATCCAGGCTTTCCCAGCCCGTACTGACGTGCGAATGATAAACCATGGGCACAATCCTTAATCCGGCCTCAGCTGAAGGGATCTTCGGCGTCGGGATCTCTTCGCATCAGTTTGCCGGTGGGGCTTTTGGGAAGAATGTCCCGGAAATCGATGATTTTGGGGACTTTGTATGTGGCCAGATGCTTTTTGCAGAAATCGATGATGTCTTGTTCGGTAATTTTATCCATATAATCAAGCTTGAGAGAGATAATGGCTTTTACGGTTTCTCCTTTGTAGGGATCGGGATGTCCGGTCACCATGGCTTCTTCCACTGCCGGATGCAGATAAAGCACCTGCTCGACCTCCACCGGCGATACATTGTATCCGGACACCACGATCAGATGCTTGATGCGACCGGCAAAATGGACGAAATCCTCCTTGTCTATAAATCCTTTGTCGCCGGTGCGGAGCCATCCGTCCGGCAGGAAGCTCATTTCCGTCTCCCGGGGGTTGTTGTAGTAGCCGGCAGCTACCTGAAGGCCCCGATAGCAGATCTCTCCATCCCGGTTCCGGCCGATGATATTGCCCATCTCGTCGGTGATC
The DNA here is from genome assembly GCA_964598885.1 of uncultured Desulfobacteraceae bacterium. GTDB lineage: Bacteria > Desulfobacterota > Desulfobacteria > Desulfobacterales > Desulfosalsimonadaceae > SURF-33. Next base: position 17,790 of record CAZRES010000060.1, read on the forward strand.
TTGACTTCCGAATAGACGGGGATACCGATGGAATCGAATTTTTCCTTAATGCCTGGAATGGATATAATACCGCCGCTGTTGGTTTCGGTCATGCCCCAGCCGTTGACCAGTTCCAGGCCGGTCATCTGCTTCCACTGGTCCTGAACTTCCAGGGGAACCGGGGCCGCGCAGCCGATGGTCATTTTGATGCTGGACAGATCATGTTTTTCCATCAACTCTTTCTGGTCCATGAGAGCGATGAAAAAAGTGGGGGGCGCGAAGATCACGTTGACCCGGTAGGTTTCAATGATGCGGAAGGCATCGGCCGCGTCGAAGATGGGGATCGGGATCACGGTGCCGCCCTGGTAGAAAACCGGCAACTGGTGCAGCAGAT
>CAZRES010000061.1:0-17880 GCA_964598885.1 uncultured Desulfobacteraceae bacterium
AGCGAAGATGCGAAATTTTCAACACCGGGGGTTAGAATCGGACTCTTTTGCTCAACTCCCATGGTGGCCATATCCAGAGCGATCGGACGTAAAATGGCTCTGGAAATGCTTCTAACCGGGCGGGATTTTCCAGCGCGGGAAGCAAAAGAACTTGGTCTGGTAAACCGAGTGGTGCCGCTGGAAGAACTTGCTTCCACAACAAAGGAACTGGCAAAACAAATCAGTAAGGCCGGTCGTTTTGCGCTGAGCATCGGCAAGCAGGGATTTTACGCACAGATTGATCAGGCCGATGATAAGGCATTGGATTATGCCAAACATACGATCGTACTGAACAATCTGTCTGAAGACGCTCAAAATGGCATCAAAGGTTTTTTAGAAAAAAAACCATCCGCGAAGTGGAAAGACCGGTAAGGGTAAAAACGCGATGCTTCGTGCGGCCTTAGCTCCGATTTGGTTTACAAGCTCGGAGAACCCGCCGGTTCTGTGAGCAGGGGCACTGTCACGATTCTGGTCTTTGTCTACTCAGGTTATACTATTTTACTCTGGCGACGTGTTGACGAACTAAAAGAACTTAAGCAAGCTTATGCCGATGCCTGCTGGCTGGAAGCCATTCATTTATCTCCGGATCAGAAATTCACAAAGGTTGACATGCCAGGCGGATCATGAAAAGTTTTTGACAGCGAATTTTTTTATTCAGAAGCGCGACAAACAAGGAGAGGCATCATGACGTTGACACTGAGTGAACGCAGGGCGTGGGTTTCTCAATCTGAGATCCGGAACATGACCATTGAATGTGAACGAGCCGGCGGAATCAATCTGGCCCAGGGCCTGGCCGATCTGGAGGTCCCTGTGGCTGTGCGAACCGGCGCTCGGAATGCCATCGAGGAAGGAATCAATGTTTATACCCGCTATGACGGTCTTGCCGAACTGCGCGACGCCATCGCCGCCAAGCACCGTCGATTTTACGACATGAACGTGGACCCGGAAACCGAAATCGTGGTGAGCGCCGGCGCCACCGGCGCGTTTTACTGCGCGTGCCTGGCGCTGTTAAATCCGGGCGATGAAGTCATCGTATTCGAACCCTATTACGGGTATCATCTGAGCACCCTGGCCGCGGTGCAGGCCGTGCCGGCATATGTCCGGATGGAGCCGCCGGAGTGGCGTTTCAGCATCGAAGACCTGGAACGGGCCGTAACGGCTAAAACCCGGGCCATTATTATTAATACCCCTGCCAATCCTTCCGGAAAAGTCTTTTCCCGCGAAGAACTGACTTTGCTTGCCGAATTCTGCCGCCGGCATGATCTTTTCGTCTTCACCGACGAGATCTATGAATATTTCCTTTATGAAAGAAAACGACATATTCCGCCGGCAATTCTGGAAACCATGCGGGAGAGGACCATCACCATTTCCGGCATGTCCAAAACCTTATCCATTACCGGCTGGCGCATCGGCTATTGTATCTGCGATGCGCGCTGGTCCCAGACCATCGGGTATCTCAACGATCTGATATACGTGTGTGCGCCGGCGCCGCTGCAGATGGGGGTCGCCCGGGGTCTGAACGCACTGGAACCGGAATATTACCAGCGCCTTTCCGCCATGTTTCAGGACAAGCGGGACCGGATTTGCGGCGCCCTGGACCGGGCCGGTTTCCAGCCCTGCATTCCCCAGGGCGCGTATTATGTCTTGTGCGATATTTCCCGGGTTCCCGGGGCCTCTGCAAAGGAAAAAACTCTTAACCTACTGGAAAAAACCGGCGTGGCCGCTGTTCCAGGCAGCGCGTTTTATCATGACCAGACGGGCGAAACCCTGGCCCGCTTCTGCTTTGCCAAGGAAGATCCCGTCCTGGACGAGGCATGCGCCGGATTGGAACGGGCTGATTTTTGAACGTCCGTACAGATTGCCGGTAAAAAAGCGTTGAAGGAATTGACATCATGGAAATTGAACAACGGATCATTGACATTGCCAGGGAAAACGGAGCCACTCTTGCCGGTATTGCGAGCATGGAATTGCTGAAAGTTTCGGCGTCGCACATGATCTACCGTAAAATGGGGGACTATTCGGGAATCGGCACGGTCAAAGATGCGGATGGTTTTTCGGACGACCGGTTATTCAAGTGGCCGGATTCAGCAAAATCCCTGCTGGTGATCGGTCTTTCCCATCCACAAGATAAGCCGGAGCTGGATTGGTGGGACGGAAAAGGAACCCCGGGCAACCGCATGCTCATGGATATCCTGAAACGGACCGCCCCGCAGATCGAAGACAAGCTGAATATAAAAACCCATAAACTTCACTATTACGTTGAAAAGGGCGGTGTCTTTTTAAAGGATGCCGCCGTGCTCGCCGGGTTGGGCTGTATCGGAAAGAATAATATGCTGTTAACGCCGTCTTACGGCCCGAGAGTCCGCCTAAGGACGCTGATGCTGGATGCTGAGATGACCCCCACCGGACCCATCGCATTTGATCCCTGTGCGGATTGCAAGGTTTTCTGCAGAAGAGTCTGCCCGGAAAAGGCGATGAATGAAAACGTTCCGATTTTCAAATCAATGGAATTTGCCGATCATCTGCCCGGAAGGGACGGCACCTATAACAGAGAGCTCTGCAATATTCGAATGGAAAAAGACGTTGCCGAAAGCGCCGAAAACGACCCCGATAAACCGGAACAAAACACGATAAAATATTGTCGAAAGTGTGAATTTATATGCCCTGTGGCCAAAAAGCAGGCAAGTTAGGAAAAAACATAGTTTATTGCTGATCTCAGACGTCGTGCTCGAGGAAAAGACATTTCTCCGCTATGTCGGATCAGGCTCTTCCGAGCACATGCCGCAAGGCGATCTCCAGGTCCGGATGGCGGAAGCGGTAGCCGGAATCGTTCAGGAGGGCCGGGATGACCCGGGCGCCGGAGAGGACGGTTTCCCGGCCCATCTGGCCGAAGGCCAGTTTTATGGCGGCTCCGGGTACGGGAAACCGGGCCGGGCGGGAAAGGATCTTGCCGAGGGTTTCCGCATATTCGCGGTTGGTCACCGGCCGGGGCGAGACAATATTGACCGGTCCTTCCAGTTCCGACGCGATCAGACAATGGCGGATGGCGCTGATGGCATCATCCATGCTGATCCAGCTCATATATTGATTCCCGCTGCCGATTCTTCCCCCAAGGCCCATGCGGAAAGGAATCAGAAGTTTTTTCAGCGCGCCCCCGGCCGGAGTCAGCACAATGCCGATGCGCAGAAACACTGTCCGGATGCCGCAGCTACGGGCCGGTGCGGCCGCGTCTTCCCATTTCCGGCATACTTCGGAGATAAAATCATAACCCGGGGCCTCCGCCTCGGTCATAACTGCGTCTCCCCGGTTTCCGTAGTATCCGATGGCCGAAGCACTGGCAAATACTTTGGGTGGATGGGGCAGGGCTGCGACGGCGTTTGCCAGCAGGGCGGTTGTTTTGATGCGGCTGTCGATGATCCGCTGTCTTTTTTCTTCAGTCCATCGACCTTCCCCGATATTTTCGCCGGACAGATGAATCACCGCATCAATACCAGCCAATTGTTCCCCGTCAAGTCGTCCCGTTTGCGGATCCCAGAAGATTTCATCCTGTTCCGGGCGGGGCTTTCGTCTTACCAGTCGGATTATGCGATGACCGCCGGTGGTTAGATACGGAATCAGGGCCGCGCCGATCAACCCTGATCCGCCGGAGATCAGGATGGTCATGGGCTGTGGGTCTGGAGTTGAGAGGTGATCCGCCAGGTCGGCCGCCAGGGTGGCGTGGCGATATTGGAAAATCCGTTCCAGTTTTCGGTCCATCAGGCGGTTGGCCCATTCAGAGCGATTCGCGGGAAAGGGAAGGGCATATTCAATCCTGTCCTCATAAGCGGTGGTGCAATTGCCTTGTGCAAAAAACCGATGGGAATGCCGCCATACGGCAAAAGGTCCCCGGACCTGGACATCCTCGAAAAAACGGTTTCGTTCATAGGTTTCATGGCGGGCCTGCCATTGATAGGGAATGGAACCGGCTTTCATTCGAAGAAAGACCTCAGCGCCCGGCCGTATGCCGCCGGTATGGCGGATAACTTCGGGCGCATCCCATGGCGGGCTGAGTCGCTCCAGGGCTCCGGGCTGTTCATGCCAGGCAAATAATGCATCCACAGGCGCCGGAACATGGGATTTTTTTTTAAAAAGGCGCGTTTCCATGAAATTATTTTTCGATGCGATCAGCCGTTGCTTTATCCGGAGCGCAACCACACGAGAGGGGCATTTGTTTCCGGTTTCCACGACGTTTTTCCTGGCGGCACTCGACCTCCGGCCGGCAGGCATGACATCGGTCATTGGAGCACCACTGGCAGGAAAAGCAGTCCGGACAGACATGCTTGGAGCCTGCGTCTCCCGCAGATGGCGGCATATAAATTTTTCCGGTGATTCCGGGTCTTCGAATAAATTCCATGGTGTTATCCGGATAAAAGCCGGTCTCCGTCGCAAAACACCAACAGGTCCGTATTTTTCACACACAACAGCGTCATGTTGACCGATTCGGCCACCTCCACGGCAAGGGACGTGGGCCGGGAGATGCCGATCAAAATTTCAAGCCCGGCACGGGCCGCTTTTTGAACCAGCTCATAGCTGAGCCGGGAGGACATCATCCCCACGGCGGCATCGGGCAGACGATTTTCCAGAAAGACCTGTCCCACGGCCTTGTCCAGGGCATTGTGGCGCCCCACGTCTTCGGCAAACGCCATGGGTGAGAGGGCTGCGTCTAAAATCATGGCCGCATGGGCGCTGCGGGTGCGTTTATGAAGGTCCTGCTTCCGGGCGAGCATATCTGCGCACGCCAGAGCCTGGGAGACGGTAATCCGCTGCGTCCGGTCCATAATTTTTAAGACCTGCATCAGGTCCCGGACCACTTCCTTGCCGCAGATGCCGCAGCTGGTCTGGCTGACAAAGCCTTTTCGTTCCAGCAGATCCATTACCTGCCGCCGCCGTTTATCCATAAGGGTCAACGTCCCCACATTGACGCCTTCTTCGGTGCAGAATCCCAGAGTTTCCATGTCGTCGACCTGATCGATCAGGCCCTCGGCCAGACAGAATCCGGCCACATGAGCCCGCTCATGGCCGGGTGTGCGCATGACCACGGCATATGGATTGCCGTCTATCCGAATGGACAGCGGTTCTTCCATGATCAGAAAGGTATCGACGCTTTCGGGTTTGCCGTTGCTGTATCGCGTGATGGTGTGATTGATGCCGTCGGCCATTTTTTTACCTCACGAGGTTGTTCGCGCCTGTCTGTTCAGCGCCCGATCATAAAAATGCCGTACGTGGCCCGCAGGTTCGGCAGAAACGTGATGCAGTTTCCGGTCTTGTCCCGCCGGTCCGTGTTTATGGCGGTCTCTTTAAAAATCCGGATCCCCACACGCGCGGCAAACTCGTGGAAATCGCGGATGGAAAGAACCCGGATGTTGGGGGTATCGTACCATTCATAAGGGAGCTGCGGCGTGACGGGCGCGCGGCCATTGAAAAGCAACTGGCTCCGGACGGCCCAGTGGCCGAAATTGGGAAAACTCACGATGGATCGTTTTCCGATGCGAAGCATATTCAGTATTAATTCCTGCGGTGAGTAGACCTGTTGAAGGGTCTGGCTCAGGATCACGTAATCAAAGGTGTTGTCCGCGTAATCGGCGATCTCTTCGCTGATATCCCCCTGAATGACCGAAAGCCCCTTTTCGATGCAGGCGGCCACCCGGGATTCAACAATCTCGATGCCGGTTTCTTTGGTCTGGCGGTGTTTTTTGAGATAGTGGAGAAGTTCGCCGTCGCCGCATCCCAGACCCAGGATCCGGGATCCCGGGGCGATCCATGAGGCGATGATGGAAAGATCGTATCGGATGCCGGCGGATTCAGTCTGCATTGGCGACACTTTCAATAAACCCGGCAATGAGCCGGGAAAGGCGTTCGCTGGGCAGCAAAAAAGCGTCATGGCCCCATTCGGCCTCGATCTCGCAGAAACTGACGTCCAGTCCGTTTTTTTTCATGGCCGTTACCATTTCTCTGGACTGGTAGGTCGGATAGAGCCAATCCGAGGTAAACGACACGACAAGAAATCGCGTGCGGGTGGAGGCCAGATCCCCGATGTCCGGCCCCTCTCCGTTTTGCCGGGTCAGATCGAAATAGTCCGCGGCTTTGGTAATATAAAGAAAGGAATTGGCGTCAAACCGCTCCACGAATTTCGCACCCTGGTAATGCAGATAACTTTCCACCTGGAAATCCGCGTCAAAGGAAAAGGAAAAATCGGTTTTGTCCTGCAGACGCCGGCCGAATTTCCGGCGCATGGCCTCGTCGGAAAGATAAGTGATATGACCGATCATCCGGGCCACGGAAAGTCCCACATCGGGTTTTTTGCCGCCGTAATAATCTCCAGTATTCCAGTTGGGATCCGCGATGATGGCTTGCCGGGCGGCCTCGTTGAAGGCGATGGCCAGGGCCGAATGCCGCATGGTGGCCGCCAACGGAATGGCGGATCGCACCATCTGCGGATACTGGATGCACCATTGCAGCGTCTGCATGCCGCCCATGGACCCGCCGATGACGGCAAGGAGCTTTTGAATGCCGAGATGATCCAGAAGCTGCTTCTGGGCCCTTACCATGTCGCCTAAAGTGACGACCGGAAAGCCGAGGCCGTAGGGCCGGCCGGTTTTGGGGTTAATGGAGGACGGGCCGGTGGATCCCATGCATCCTCCCAGCACATTGGAACAGATCACATAATAGCGGTCCGTATCGATTCCTTTTCCCGGCCCTACCATGTTATCCCACCATCCCGGCCACTGGTCGTTTTCGCTGTAGTATCCGGCCACATGGGAATCGCCGGTCAGAGCATGGAGAACCAGCACCGCGTTGGACCGATCGTTGTTTAGTTTGCCGAAGGTTTCATAAGCAAGAGTGACAGGGCCGATCCGGGCGCCTGAATCCAGGGGTATTTCTTCTGGCGGGTGAGCAAAGGTGAAGAATTGTTTCTCCACAATGCCGATTGTTTTGCCGGTGCGGTCATGGGTGATGTATTCGCTCATAATTCAATTTCATGCAAATCATCAGTCTCAAAAACAGTTCAGGGAGATGTTAACATCCCCCTGAACTGTATCCATAAATAAAGTAGAATGCAAGGGCCGCTTAACGGCCGGTTGTCAATTTGCCGCCCATCGGCGGATTATGCCGCTGCAATCTGCCGGCGGTCGTTCATGTCAATCAGCGTGCGTTCCCGGGTCTTGTCAATGCCCAAAGCTTTACGCTTTTCGTCGATATGAGCGATCATCATGGTTGCCATTTCAATGGGATCGGGAGTAAATCCCCATTTGCCGAATCCTTTTTCTTCCAGACCCTCGAACAGGAGCTTGTGAAACTTGGTTTCGGGTATGATGGGAAAGGTCACGCCGAACACGGTGTACACTCCGGAGGCCACAAAGTACTGCCCGATGGCGATGGCTTTTTCGCTCATCCACTCCGGGGCCGCTCCAGCCACCGGCAGATCCGCAATACTTTCACCCAAACCGCCCACTTTGACCATCTCGGCGGCGGCGATGAGAATGCGGCTGTTGTCCACGCAGGAGCCCAGACCCAATACCGGCGGCATGCCAACGGTTTCACAGACTTCCCGGAGTCCCGGTCCGGCCAGGTAGGCGGCTTCCGGCGTGTAGAGCCCGGCTTTGGCCAGAGCAATCTGGGAACAGCCGGTCTGGAGGACCAGCACGTCGTTTTTGATCAGGTGTTTGACCAGCTCAACATGGACATAGTCCTGTTTGACCCGGGGATTGGTGCATCCCACCACGCCGGCGACACCTCGTATCCTTCCGTTGATGATGTTGTCGTTTAACGGCGTGTAGCTTCCCCGAAAACTGCCGCCCAGCATGTAGTTGATGTATTCATAGGAAAACCCGTGAATGCCGGGATTGATCTGTTTGGGAATTTCCACCGGGAATTTGCGGTTTTTAAACCGGGTGATGGCCCGGATCACGATTTCGTCCGTACAGGCCCGGGGATCATTTTCATGGAATTCAATATGCTGCGCCCCCTCGATATGGCACCTCGGATTGGTAGTGAACAGCGGAGTCCCGTAGCATTCGGCCACCTTGGCAAGTCCCTGCTTGATGCACTGGATGTCCACGCCCATGGCGTCCACGGCGCCGGTGACCAGAATGGCTTCGGTAGAGGTGAAGTTTCCGGCATGAGGAATGCCGTGACGGGACATCATTTCCGCGCCGGAACAGCACATTCCCACCAGATTGATGCCGTCGGCGCCCGCGGTTTTGGCGGCTTCCACCAGAGTGGGGGTGTTCACGGATGCCAGCATGGATTCGAACAAGTTGGGCTCATGCCCGTGAATAATGACATTGACCATGTTTTCCTTGAGAACGCCCATGTTGACCTCGGTCAATACCGGTACGGGTGTTCCGTAGATGATGTCGGATATTTCAGTGGATACCATGGAACCGCCCCACCCGTCGGCAAGGGCCGTGCGGCTGCACTGGTTGACAATGTTCTCATAATGCTGATCCACTCCCATGTGCGTCCGATGCATCAACTCCATGATTTCCCGCATGGCGCCTCTGGGAACCATGTCGTGCTTTCGCCAGGCTTCCAAGGTTTTGGCGGGAACCCGCTTGGCAAAGGGTATTTCTCCCTCTACCTGAGTGTAGGTTCTCTCCAACTCATGATAAAGATCCATTGCAATGTCGGTAAGTTCGCGATCAGCGGTTTCAATGCCGATGGACGCGGCCACATCCATGAGTTTCTGGGGATCTTTGATGGTATAATCCGCATTAACGCCCTTGACCACGTCCCGGAACAAGTCGAGCATGGCCATGCCGTGGTCTGTGTGGGAAGCCGATCCCGCGGCTACCATGCGGGCAAAGTTTCGGGCCATGACGGTGTCAATGGTGGCGCCGCAGACGCCCACCTTGCCATAGGGATCTTTTGAGTTAAGTCGGCATGGTCCCATGGAACAGTGCTTACAGCAGGCTGAATCCGCTCCGATCGGGCAGGCTTTCATGGTGGCGGCACGGTCAAAGGCGATTTCAACGCCGTCTTTCCGTGCTTTGGAAAGCATCTGCGCTGTGGCTTCACAAGTGGTGACGTCTTTTACATCCGGCAATTTGCTCGCGGTTGATTTCGTTTCCTTGTCAGACATATATCCTCCCCGTTGGTATTTGGTTGGTGGTCTTTGCCCCATACCGGATTATAGAATTCCGGTCTGGGATTGGATGCCCTTAAATAATTAGATGCCACTTAATAAATGTATGTTCAAATTATATGCCACATAGTGTTACTTGTCAATTTTGAGACGGCAAATTGTTTAAATAAAATGATCAAAATTTAACTATCGAGCTTTAATTTTTTTACTTGAATCGATGATTGGCCTGTATCGGGCAGTTAGAAAATCAAGGCAAAAAATTTCCCTTTTTCCATTATGAGAATCCAGTTTAAAAAAATTTTGTATCATATTATTGAGACATATTTGTATCGTATTCTGCGGGTGTCCGGTATAAAATGCCTCTCCAGTAAAAACGAATGTTTGGTTATGGCACTTTTCCGTATACACAATGCCGGCCCGCCGGGAGACACGGCATTGTCAATATATGGCGTATGAATTAACATAATGGCACATATTATGCATTTAATTGTTTAAACTTGAATTTATCGTAAAAATTTGACAATAAACAGGTTGATACAGGGAGGCCGCCATTATGATGCAACTGAATGATCTCAAAAAAAACAGGGAATGTCTTGATGCCATTGACTGGGATATGACTCCGGAAGAAGCCGTGCGCCTCTACCTCGAGTGGGGCAACAACTGGACACGCGGCAATTATGTTATTCGATCCAAAAGTGATGTTTCCCATTATTTTATCATCTACAACTGGGATGAAACACCGATTGTCTATCTTGTGAAGCGCAACTCGGAGGGTGCCGAAGATGTCGCAAAAATTGAGCTTCCCAATGAACTGCGCCGCCGGTTTCTTGACTCCGTCGGCCACAATAAAGGCGTATACGCGCTGGAAGGCGAGGTGCGCGAATGGTTGAGGCATCAACTGCTAAATTAAAAAATTTTCGGAACTGTTTTTTTCCGATAATAACCATTGGCATATGGAGGTAACCGCAAATGTCTGCAAGAAAAAAGTACGTTATCAAAACATCCTGCCCGCAATGCGGATGCAGCGCCGTATCGCACTTGAGCCATGAAGAAATGATGGAACGATTCGGCAATGTTCCCAATGTTGAACTTGACTGTACGGAATGTATGGCAAAAATCAGCGCCCAGATGGCCGACGCCTGTCCGGAATGGGACCAGGAGTGCAAGGCAAAGGCATCCAGATAGGATTTGCAGGATATTGCGAGGTGGAATGGAAAACACGCGGATGAGAAGTCGCAGACGCCCGTGGCGGATCGTTTTCGCCGCACTTATGATCACTGCCTGTCCGCTTGCAGCATGCGGAGACATGCAACCGCATGTGCTGTCTGATAATCATGAAATGGTCATGAATCTTTCCCTGCCTCCGGAGGCAACGATTATCCGGGATGAAACCCGCAAGACGATTATTTTTCTGAAAGACCCGAATCTCTCGAAGATTCTGGAAACTGACGCCCGGTTTCGGAAATTACAGGCGCAAAATCACGCCGAAGAAATCGCGAAAGCTTTTATTTCCGCCTATTCTAAGGAATTCCTGCTGATAGATCCTCTTGAAGAACTTTCGGTTGCAATGATGACCACGGATGACCTGGGGTTGACCCACGTCAAATTTCGTCAGGTATACAAGACAATTCCGGTTGCCGATTCTGAAATCATTGTTCATCTGGATCGTCAGCAGCGCGTTTACCTGGTCAATGGCCGTTATCATCCCACACCGGATCAAGTAAGCATGCAGCCGGCCATATCAAAGGCAGCCGCAAAAGCCGCGGTTGTCGATAATCTGGAAACGACGGCCGCTGATATTATCCTTTGCGATGTTGAACTGATTATTTTTCCGGAAACGGAAAAAGGGCCGCGTCTGGCATTTCGCATTACGGTTTCCATCAGGGCTGATGAAGGCTGGCTTTATTTCATTGACGCGCACACCGGTGAGATTCTGGAAAAACGCAGCCTTGTCCGCACAAATGCAGATCTCTGACGAGAAATTTTAAAAGAGGCCTCTCATGAAATCAGTACTGCGGATGCAGCGGATTTTAGGCATTATCGCTGCCATTGTTTTTATACTGGTCCTTTTTCCCGCATCCGGCATTGATGCGGGGAAAAAATCACCTCTGGCGTTCCTCGAAGTAACGCCCCTTTCCGGGGCTTCGTATGCCCCGTCACCGGCCCTGTCCGGCGGAAGCGTGAATCACCAGCTGATCGGGGATCTTGAAAAAGCATTGCGCACCGTGCGGTTTGATCCGCCGCCGGCATTGAAAGGAGCGCGTCAAGGCAAATCCGCGGCAGCTACCAGAACCGAAAATACGCGTGTCTCCAGACTACGTGAAGAATTGGCCAAAGAAATCCTTATGATTTCAAGAACTTCCGTGGTGACCCCCCGTCAGATGCGGTTGAGTCCGGAGGCACGACGCCGGGGTGCGGTGCTGGAAAAAGCCGCCAATCTCTTCGGATCTTTACAGGAAAGAGACAAGGCCACGGCCCGGTCTTTTCTGCGATCCCGGCGCGGAATTCTTCACATCACCGATCCGGATCGGGAAATGCGATTTGCCGGGCATGGAAAAGATGATCTGGGCCGGCGGCATGTACGCTTCACGCAGACATATCAAGGGCTTGATGTGTGGCCTGCTGAACTCAACGTCCATCTGGATGAAAAGGGCCATGTGGATCTGATGAACGGTTCCTTTGTGCCGACCCCCCGGCGGATGGTGACCACCCCGGTATGGTCGGCGGAAGAAGCCCTGCTGAAAGCCCGTGCAGCCGTTACGGGCGCAAAAGGCGCCAAAGCGGATGATCCCGAGCTGATCATTTACGCGCCCGGTGATCGATCCCCCCGCCTGGCCTGGAAAATCCGACTGATCGCGGACTTAAATGCCGACTGGCTGGTGGTGATGGATGCAGCCAACGGCGCCGTGTTGACGATGTTCAACCAGGTGCCTTCAAATCGCGCCATCGGCGAGGGCATCGATTTGTTCGCCGTCACCCGGCCGCTTGACCTCTGGCAGGCAGGAACCAACTATTACATGATCGATACGGCAAAACCCATGTTCGATCCGACATCCGATTTTTCTTCGGTAAACACCATCATTGGCGCCATCATTGTTTTTGATATGGAAAACAATCCGCTTCCGGAATCCGGAAATTTTTACGCCACCTATGCCGCGTCCTCCCAGCCGGACGACGGATGGGTGCCGGAGGCCGTCAGTCTGTCCTATCATCTTTCCGGAACCTATGATTATTACCTTAACCAGCATAACCGAGACTCCATCAACGACGAAGGGCAAACCATCCTCGGGTTTGTCCGGGTAGGGGAAAATTACGATAATGCCTTCTGGACCCCCGAATATCAGGGTGTTTTTTTCGGCGACGCCCAGCCCTATGCCGGAGCACTGGACGTGGTGGCCCATGAATACGTCCATGGGGTTACCTCTCATACCTGCAACCTGGTTTACCGGGATCAACCCGGTGCTTTAAACGAGGCGTTTTCTGATATTTTCGGGGAAATGGTCGAATATTATGTGACCGGCTCCACGGACTGGACCAATGGCACGGTTCTGCCTTCCAAACGGAGTCTACAAAATCCTGCAAATAATGAGGTTTTAAATACGGGATACTATTATCCGGCAAAGATGAGCGAATTTTACACGCGAAGTCACCCGCTGCTTCAGATGCTGACGGATCAGGATTACGGCGGGGTCCATATCAACATGACCATTGTCTCCCATTGCTTTTATCTGCTGGCCGAAGGCCTTCCCGGAGCCATCGGCATCCGGGATGCGGAAAAAATCTTTTATCGCGCCCAGAGCGTTCATCTGGTATCCAATTCCCAGTTTATCGATATGCGGCTGGCCTGCGTCGTCTCCGCCGAAGAACTTTTCGGTATGGATTCGCCCCAGGCGGCAAAAGTCGAAGAGGCGTTTGACGCGGTAGAAATTTTTGAAAGCGCCGCCACCCCGGTACCGACCCCCAAAACACCGGTGAGCGGTGATGATGCCGCCATTTTTATCAGTGATGACCCCATTACCGGGGCATCCTACCTGGCGCGATATGAAAAAGCGCTGGATGACGGCTCTTTGGGGACCTGGCTGTCCTGCGAAGACGTTTCTCAGGCAAAACCATCGGTCAGCGGCGACGGCCGTATGCTGTTTTTCGTGGATTCCATCCTGGACGCCTGTTTTATCGAAACCGACCCCGACGACCCCGATTCCTGTGAAATTTGTCTTGAGATGGACGGCCTGATTCATTCCGTGGCCATGTCGCCGGATCAAAATCTTTATGGCTTTGTGCTGCTGGAAGATGAGGAACCCACCAATGCCATTACCGTTATTGATCTGGGGCCGGATGGGAAAACCCGCACCTTTCCCCTGGTGGCCACGGCCACCGAAGGCGCAAGCCTCAATACGGTCCAGTTCGCTGATTCCATGTGTTTCACATCCGATAATCGCTATTTGATTTACGATGCGTATAATGTCCTGAATTTTCCGGATGGTTCCCGGATCGGAGTCTGGAGCATCTATGCCATTGATCTGCTGACCGAGCAGACTCTTGCCCTGGTCGGGCCGTTTTCCGATGCGGACGTGGGATATCCGGCTCTCAGCAAGACTACCGATCACCTGATGACCTTTGATCTGGTGGATTCGGAAGCCGCTCAAACCTATATTGTCGCCATGGACCTGATCACCGGGGAAGCTGATTTGGTCGGGACTGTAGATGGGGAATGGTCGGTTCCGGGCTACAGCGGGGACGACGGCGCCATCTTGTATTCCCGGCCCGACCCCACGGTGTTTACCGGTTATTCATTTATGCGCCAGGAACTGGCATCAGACCGGCGCACACCCGTCGGAGAGCCGACGCTATTTCTCCAGGACGCCAATTTTGGCGTTGTTTACCGGCGGGGCGATTATGCTCCGCCCGTTCCGATCATTTCCCTTTCGCCCGCCTTATTGAGCTTTGGCGATGTAACCGTGGGCAAGGCCTCCAGCATGGCGCTGACCATATCCAACACGGGTACCGGGGATCTGATGGTGGAAAACATCTTTCTTACCGGTCCGGCCCGGTCTGATTTTTCCGTCAGAGGCGGATGCGCGGGCCTGCGGCTGATGCCATCCGGAACCTGTCGGGTGTTTGTGGATTTTATCCCGGATGCCCTTGGCGGCAAAACCGCCGCTTTAGTTGTAGAATCGGATGATCCGGACCAGCCGTCAGTAAACATCGCGGTTACCGGGACCGGTGTGGCGGCTAAAACAGACAATGGGGATGAAACTACTGGAAAGGACAATGGCGGCGGCGGATGCTTTGTCGAAACCGCCGTCATGCGATTAAGGTAAAAACGACAGGTTAATTACGGGGTCTGTCAGGATCCTGCCTAGTTCACGGATTCCATGGATTGAATATAGACCTCGAGTTGATCCGGTATGGCATCCGGTTTTTGACCGTCCTTGAGGTAATAATAGGCGATTCCCTCGAAGCCAAAATCCGCTGTTCCTCCGACGGCCAGATAGGGGATCACGTCTTTCTGGTCATCGCGTTTTTCTTCATGCCGCGAAATAAACCAATGGCCGCTCATGACGACTTCGCCACAGCTTATGCAGTCTCCGGTCACCACCACATTCCGCACGTCCACTTCTCCGATATTGCGGATTCTGCCTTTTGCATTCAGCGACAAGGTATAATTACTGTCCATGTCCAGGTAATAATCCGTTTCAATGACCTGCACCTTTCCTTCTTTTTTCTTTTCGCAGGCCAGAAACAAGAAACCAATCACCAGCACACATAAAATTATTCCTGTCCATTGGGCGAACTTTTTCATCCTATCCTCCTGATGCATGAACAATACGGATATTTTTTTGGGGATATTCCCATTTGCAGGCGAAAAAGTCAAGTTTTAAACTTTTCTCCCTAAATACCCCAATACGATTACGTCGGCAGTTGAGCATTCGATTTTTCGGCATGTTCTCTGAAACGCCGAGCTACGGCGGTATCCACGATTAATTGGACCGTATGATAAACGATGCCCGGAAGCATGGCAAGGGGAAAAGCCGCGGCAAAATACCCGGACCATACCAGATAGGAGACGGTCAGCGTTTTCTGTGAAGTGTGAATGGTAAACGCCGCCGTTGAGGGCGGATCCAGACGGATCAGCCGGGCGATTCCCCAGTTGAAAAATAAAATCATCGTATGCAGCGCCACCATGAATACCAGCAAGAGGATAATGACCATGCCGGCATTTGTAATTCGGTCTGCAGACGCCGATATTGCATTGAAGATGATCAGCAGCACCACGCACTGGGAAAAAATGGAAAAGACCGGCTTCAACGGTTCCACGTATTTTCGGAAGGCCGGCTGTAGGATTTGTCCGATGACGGTCGGCAGCAGAACCGTTATCAGCAGGCTGTTTAGAATCGCCAAAACCGGCAAGTCGATGGGATGATCAAACCGGAGGAGAAAAGACAGAAGTAACGGCATGGTGAGCAGGGCCGTAAAATTGCCGACAACGCAGATAAACAGGCTCAGGGTTACATTGCCCAGGGCCATGGCCGTCATGATGGTACCGGAAGCCACGGTAACGGGCGCTGCCGCGATAATGACAGCTCCCACAATGAAATCCGTTTCATGGGAAAAAACCAGATGCGCCAGCATCCAGGTAAACAGCGGAATTAGAAAAAGTGAAGAGAACAGGGACGCCAGGAGGACCCGGATGTTCTTCATCTGATCCAGAACAGTGCGGGTGTCCAAGCTCAGTCCGGTGATCAGAAAAATCAGAAAAATCCCGATTTTGAGGATTTTATATTGTCTTATCACAAGCTCTGCTGCCGGGAATAAAAACGCCGCCATGCTTACCACGACGATACCGACAAAAAACCAGTATTTTGCAAGAAACGATTTCATGTTTCCAATACCCAGCAATAGAATCCGGAATCAGGTCCGAAAGGTAAAGCGCAGAAACTAACACACTCGGTAAATTTGTAAAGCAAATTCCCCTTTCAAAGATATCCGGAGCCGAAAGAGTAGAAAATCGAAGTACGGAATCTGTGATTGAATACCGGTAAATTGTATGGCATAAATACTGGCGTACGAATTAGAAATGGCGTCAGTGCAAAACTGTCGGAATCGATTGGGGAGCATAAATACAATCAATTGGATTGATATACTTTTTAATCAAATAATTCTGTGCGAATCATTGTTACCGGAAAATTACATCAGGTGTGGAGGATTCAGATGAAAGGGGTTTTGAAAGCAGTGGTGTTGCTAGCGGCGGTTGGTTTGGTTTTTCCCGGAGTGAAGTGTCTGGAGGCAAGTCCCCACCCGGATGTCGTGCTGACGGATCACCAGGGCAATCCCATAGCTCTGGACGGAGATACGCCTTATAGCCCCAAACAGACCTGCGGCGGCTGCCATGACTACGACATGATCACCAATGCCTATCATTTCCAGCAGGGGAGGACCGACGCCGACGGCCGTATTATTGTTTCCGACGGGTTTGATTCCAAAAAACCCTGGAATTTGTCCGACGGCATGTACGGCAAGTGGTGACCGCCGTCTTCGGATTCGAGCCAGTTGGCGCGAAAAGTGAATCTGCGGAGATCAGACAAGGATAAAGGCTCTTTTTTCTGGGCCAAAAATTGCGGCGTATGTCATCCTGGCGGCGGGCCGTCGGAATATGACCGCCGGGGGAATCGTTACGACGAATTTGCCGCTGACCCGAAAAATATGATCGAACATATGGGGCATAATTATCTGGACGGCGATTATTATCAGGCCGGATGGGTTGAGAGCGGAGTCACGGAAGCCGATTGTCTTCTTTGCCACCTGGAGGGATACGACTGGAATGCCAGGGCACTGGCGCTGCGCGGCGGTTTTCTGGCCGGGTCCGCTTCGGTGGGCGCCGGCTGGTATCGGGATCTGGAAAAAAATGTTCCGCCGGCCCCGTCGATTCCCCCCCGGGCAACGTCACTGGTCATCGATTATACCCGAACCGATATTGTGGATCCCCAAAATCTTGCAGAGCGGATCATCAAGGAGGTTCCCGATCAGAACTGCTGGAGCTGCCACAAAGGTCCCCACATGAAAAAACGAGGCCGTACCTGGAGTCCGGAAACCGATATCCACAACGCCCGGGGACTTACCTGTATTTACTGTCATCCAGCCGGCCTGGACCATGAGATCGCCAAGGGCGACGCCTTGATCGGATCGGTCCGCAATGATCTCGACAACACCATGAAAAGCTGCGCAGACTGCCATATCAAGGGCGCAGATCCCCGGGCAAGCCGGGTCCGTCATACCTTTCCCGATCTTCACCTGGATAAAATGACATGCGAATCCTGCCATATCCCCTACAAGGACAATCCCGCCGTCGGCGTCATCGATAACGCCACCACCGGCATGACCATCAGTTATAAAACAACGGATTTTACCAAGGGCGATCCCCTTGATCCGGACAACCGGATTGCCGATGTTCCGTTGACGCGATGGTATCCCGCGTTTGTCCAGTACAAAGGAAAAATCAAGCCGGTAGATCCCATGCTGACCATCTGGTGGGGAGACTGGGACCGCAAATCCCACAGGGTTATTCCTATTCCTCTTTGGCGAATCCGTGAGGTGACCGGCGCCGGTCCCGGCAACAGCTTCCGTGTGGATCATGAAAAGCTTGCCGCGGCCCTGGACGGATCGTCAGAGGTCAACACCTATGCCGAAATCGAGACGTATCTGCGAGTGATAGCCGG
>CAZRES010000062.1:0-17451 GCA_964598885.1 uncultured Desulfobacteraceae bacterium
TCCGCTGAAAACAGCGACACCCAGACCGGCATGAATTTCAACCAGTCGGCATCGGCAATGACCTGCTGATCTCTGTACAGCACCGGATTATCGATTTTCAGCCCGGCCGGCAGGGATGGAACGATGTTTTCCGTCTTTACGTGAAACGGCGGCCACAGCCGTGAAACATGGTGGGCCATATAGGTTTCCAATGCGTCCGATGGGAAGAGATAATAGAAAAAAACCATCGTTACCGCAATGATATAGGTGATATAAGCAAACGTTTTTTTCATGACCTTATGATCTCAACGCCATAATGAGGTTGGGCTTTTATCTGTGTCAGGCCTCTTCAATGGTTTCCACCTGGAGAATAGCCGTCAAGAGGCTGTTCTGCGGCCCTGATTTATTGATGGTCAGCCGTTTGACCACCACCATGTTCCGGGATGTCTCAATGCCGTGAAGAAAGGCCGCCATGTCCCTGAGGGCCACGTCTTGAACCTTAAGCTCCACCCGTGAGCGTTTCACCCCGGAATCCTCGGCTACGGTGGATGACGGCCGCATATATGCGATACTGTTTTTTACGCCGGTTTCTCCGGCAAGGCGATCCAGAAACGAAAACAGCGTAAAGTTGGCGGTCCGGTTCTCGAAGCGGTTTCTGGCGCTTTCCACGTGATGCCGCATGGTCTGGTATTCTTTCTGCATCGCCTGTATTTCGGCGTATATCTCCTGACGCGCGGCCAACCGTTTTTGAAGGATGCTGCGCTTTTCAAACACCGGTACGATCATCAATTGGATTAACACAAATACGACGATCACGGCTGCCGTGCCGAAAACCATGATTTTTTCACGTTTATTCAACGTAATATTGAGCTTGCCCATGAGGGATGCGGCGCCCGATCGTTGCTGGGTTGACATGTGGCACGTTCCTTTTTCCGGTCGTTACAGGTCGATTTTCAGCCTGAATTCAATGCGGTTGGTGGTGTTGTCCAGATTGGCCGACGTGATGGTAATGGCCTGCCAACTATCCGATCTCTCCAGATTTCCCTTAATTTCGTCAACGGTTTGGAAGGTATCGGTATTGCCGGTAATGATAATATCGTTGTCACCTCTTACCCATCGCGTAATCTCCACATCCAGTCCCGCGGGAATGGCACTGCTCATCGCATTGAGCAGCTCCATGTTGGAGACGCCGGCGTCCATATTGACGGTAAACGTGCTTTTTTCTCTGACCTCCTGGAGGGCGAGCCGCATCTGCTGGACCGGATCGACAATCCGGGTGATTTCCGGAAACGTGGATTGAAAAGTTCCGGCAATCTGACGGTTGATGCGGTCGATGGACCGCTGCAGATAATAGGCTTCCAAAAGCACGTGAAACATAACAAGAATGACCACAAAAGCGGCGATAAAACCAGTGGTCAGAATGTCATTTTTATATTCTTCCCAGTAGCGTTTCAGCGCCGACCGTTCGCCCAGAAAATTGATCAGATGCAGTCCGTTGATTTCCGCTGCCGCAAGACCCAGGGCATTGTTGTATATTGCCGGCACATAATCTCCGGGTTCGGAAAGTTCCATGCTGAGGTCTGGAAGGGACAGCAGGTCCGTTGTTTGCACGCCGATTCCCATGACGTTGTCCACAACAGTCTCCAATATTTCCGCGTCGAGCTCCGGGCCGGACAGCAGCACGGCGGCGGGGTCAAGATCCCTGTGAAAATGAGCTTCAAATGCCGCCGTAAACTGCACCAGGTGCGGCTGCAGCCGGCGCGCTTTTTCCGCCGGATCACCGGTCCCGATCTGAACGTTGCGCACCAGATGCACCCGGCCCGATGCCACTGCGATCATCGTAATATCGGTGGTGGCGGCGTCGATCCATATAAAATCAGTAATGTCTCCGGCAAAAGCCGCGAATGTCGCGGCGGCCGGTAAACCGCCCGGCGCAATGCTCTGGGGGGTGATGCCCTGATTTTTCAGCGTTTCCACGACCGATTCCATATCCGACGTCCGAACCGCTGCTACGTAAATACCGGTAGGATCTGTCCGGCCGGTTTTTTCAAAATCAATGGTCAGCTCGTCAACGGGAAACGGAAGCACCGACTCAATCTCAAACGGCAGGATCTGACGTATTTTTCGCGGATCGGTAAACGGAACACTGAGATTCCGGTAGGATATTTTTTCCGGCGGCAAAGATATCGTGCATTCCGCGTCATTGACATCCCACTCGGATGCCAGAGTTGCAACGGCGCGTTTGAAATCATCCACAGCCTCCTCGCCCGTCATCGCCTGATCTTCAAAAGCAAAGAACCGGAACGCATCGATCCGGTTTCCCTTGAAGGTATTGTGGATCAGAAGAGCTGATATCCCGGTACTCCGAATATCAATGGCCAGTATTTTTCTGCTCATATGGGCAATCATCCCCGAAAAATCATCTTAACCCCAAGTTCCGGCATCCCGCGATAAAGAGGATCTCGACCTGAACGCGGTTAACGCGGAACCGGTGGGGATGCTATAACTCAATCGTATGTCCATTGCAAGACCCTGCAAAACCATTTGCCGGTTTCCGTCTCTTTTTCCCGCAATACAATCGCGGTAGCGGACATGGCCATATCATTAAGACGCGCTGAACATTCAATGCGGAAAAGATCGCTCTGGGTGGTAATCAGGGTTTCATTAATTTCAACATCAGCCATGCCCGGGACATTTTTGTACCATGTGGGACTTGACAGGTCGTTGACATACATCTCGTCGGCTTTTTCCATCCGGAAATCACAGATTTCCGGCGCCAAAAACATGAATTCCGGCGGCAGGAGAGCGGCCACCACAGGCAGTTCCGCCGTATTGATATTGATCTTGCCCGGAAACGTGAATCCGGTTTCCGAGGCATCTGCGCCGTGTACCGTGACAAACTGGGATATCCCGGACACTTCTTCATCCACGAACATGAACAGTTCCGGCGTAATCCCTTTGATCCGCATCAATTCCCGGATATGCCGGATGGGGCCGTTGCGGCAGCTGTAGGGCGGATCCAGCGACTGGTAATAATCGTTTTCAGCGCCGCTCAATCCGGTGATGGCATCCCCGTCTTCAAAATCAAGCCAGTCCTTGAGGGGATTGACGATGGCGTTGGGTTCGATGATATCGTCCATGAAATCGGATTCTTCCTCCACCTGGCTCAAAAGCAGGGCGATGAAACGATACCAGAGATCCCGTTGGGCCTCATTGAATTCCTTTCCCTGGGGATAGGTCACCAGGCCGTTGACCTGAATGCGGGAAAGTTCATCCGTGATGAATACAACCATTTCGCCGCCATCAAAGGACAGCTGCGATATATATTCATTCAGTTTTTCCGGATCCGCCCAGTTCTCCTGGATGGAATCGATTTCCGTATTGTTTTTATCCTGAATCAAAACCGACTGAGCCGCCTCCACACCCGAGGAAATCATATGCAGCAGGGTCAGTCGATCCCTTGAATGGGCGGCATCGGTGACCGCGGCGCGTATCTGGCGGTTAAGCTCAAAGGTCACGGCCACCAGCAGGGTGATGACCATAAGCGTAATGATTAAGGCGATACCGCGGTTATTGTTCATAAGTCGTGGGCAATCCATCGGGCTAATCAATTTTGTCCCGGAAAACAGGCAGCGGTATCTGGGAAAAAAAATCATATCCCGGCGTGCCTTCCGGTGCGATTCGAAGTTTGACGGCCACCGTCCGGGGAGTGGCATATCGATGACGGTCGGAATCGGAATTCCATTCTTCGTGGCTATTGCCCTCCTCATCATAAAATAAAAGGGAAAATTCCTCTACATCCTCACACAGGATGGGATCGGCGGTGTTTTCTTCAAATTCCGGTTCAAGATCATAGGGATACGCCCGGTCCGACCGTTTAAGCACCGCATTTGAGTCCGAATGGGTTTGCCGCGGGACATAATAGATAATTTCCGCCACACCACCGCCGGATTGGCCGCCCATGGGCAGATGGGCAGTGGAAGCAAACCGCAGTCTGGTGAACTGCCGGGAGCCGGCAAAAACCTGTTCAGCCGAAAACCGGTACGGATCCGGCGGATCATTGAGCTCGGGTTTTTGATACATGGGCGGCAGTTCAATATAAAGGGATGTCAAATCCATTACAATGCGGTCCATGCAGGACCGGGCCATTTCATAGGCCTCTTCCCCCTGGCGGATGGCCTCGTTTTTCGATAGCACGGCTCGAAAGGAAGCAAAAATCGTGGTTGTCACCACGGCAAAAATGGAAATGGCGATCAAAATTTCCATCAGAGTGAAGCCATTGCCAGCGGCAATATCATGATGTTTGCGAATCAATGCCATAGAGGTTATTTTCACAACTCCGGAACCGGAGTGAAAAACCGGCACAGCCGATAGTTCATCCGGCCGTTGTCCAGTGTGACCGTTACATCGATCTTTTCCATCTCAATTTCATCGCCATCGACAACATCAAGGATAACGGGTTCCCGTTCCACCTCCCAGGTATATCCGGCAAATGCCTCGCCAAAATCCCCGGAGGTTGCCCCACCTGCACCGTCGGGGTCAGCCAGCACCTCGCTCATGCGGGCATTGGCCAGCAACGGCGCCTGGGTATAAAAACGAAAAGATTCATTCATGCCCACGGTCTGTCCCTGCAGCCGCAGGACGCCGACCAGAACAATGGCGATAATGGCAATGGCCACCATCACTTCCAGAAGTGTAAACCCGGAATCATGAGGAACCGGCGACGCTGTAGTATACTCAGTATTCAATGTGCCCCTCATGAATTTTCACACGAGGTAGAAACGGCTCAACCTGATAGGTGATCCGGTTGTTTTTGTTGTCTTCCATGTAGATAAGGGCCGCATCCGAATATCTTTTGGGATAAAAACGGATTTCAGCTACTCCGGTGATGATCCGGTCCTGATCTGGAAATGCAAGGCCGAGAAGGCGAAAGCCCTTGGGTAAGCGCTGCTTTTCTTCTGTCGGGACCTCCCCGTCGGCTTCGGCCGGCGCCGTCCACATCCGGTTATGATCAAGATCGAGGAAAAGCACAAAAGTCTGCTGTTCGCGAAAAGCGGTTTCCTTCAGGGATTTAACAGTCAGAATAATCCAGGCGGACAACTCCCGGTCGCGGTCCTTAAAAAAGGAAACATCCAGCCGCGGAATCGAAAAAAAAAGCAGAATACTGATCAACGAAATCACCACAATCAATTCGATTAAAGTGAATCCGCTATTTTTGTTTCTGATGATTTGTCTGTATGTCTGCAAATGCCTCTTTACTGGCAGCCAGGGCAACGGAGTGAATCGTTGCAGGGAGCGACAGGCTGAATCAGCGTTAATCGCCTGATTCTTACTCCCCGAAATTATTCAATTTCCCAACTATTGATATCCGCATCGTAACCTTCACCGCCAGGCGCGCCGTCAGCGCCGTAGGAAATAATATCGTATTCGCCATGAACGCCTGGACTGAGATAAACATATTCATTGCCCCAGGGATCTTTGGGCACTCTTCCTCTTTCCAGATAACCCCCCTCCCGCCAGTTTTTGGGGGTCCGGCCGGTGGCGGGCGGCGTGACCAGGGCTTCAAGCCCCTGCTCGGTGGTCGGGTAAAAACCGTTATCAAGGCGATAAAGCCGAAGGGCGGTTTCAATGCTTTGAATATCCACCGAGGCTTTGACCTGCTTGGCCTGGTCCGGCCGCCCCATGATCTTGGGCGCCACATAAACCGCAAGGACACTTAAAATCACGATCACGACCATGAGTTCAATCAATGTAAAACCGCGATTATCGCGTATTTCAGATCTTGTTTTCCGCATTCGGATCATTCCATTTATCATTTGTATTGGTCAACAAATCAACCATGTGATAGGCAACAGCTATATTTTGTGAAATCATTCCAGGACAAAGGTGTACACTTTTATCCAATCTGTCAACAAATATCAAGATTTTTCGGTGATCCGTATTGATTCTGAAACGTTAAAGCGAGGTAACGTCCCATGAACAGGCCAACCGATCTATCGGTATTGGATCGTCCGGAAATTTTAAGTCTTCTTTTTCATCCCCGAAAAGAATCCGGGCGTCCCATGCCGCCACAGGCCCTGGGTCTTGACATAGCCACGGAGGACGGAACCCTCCTGGGAAGCCGCCTGTATCCGGGTCCGCCCAATGGGCCCCATATTTTGTTTTTCCATGGAAACGGCGAAATCGCCGAAGATTATGATGATATTGGTCCCCTGTACAATGAAGTAACCATCAGTTTCATGGTGGTTGATTATCGGGGGTACGGCGCCAGCCAGGGAATGCCGGGCATTGCTTCCATGCTTTCTGACGCCTATGCGGCTCTTGATCGTCTGGAATACTGGATGGCCGCCCAAAAACGGACCGGACCTGTCTGGGTGATGGGCCGGTCCCTGGGCAGCGCGCCGGCCATTGAACTGGCCCATGCCTGTCCGGAAAAGATAAACGGGATTATCATTGAAAGCGGTTTTTCACAAACCCTGCCTCTGCTCCGGCGTCTCGGCATCCCTATCGATGACCTCGGGCTTCCTAGTGACGGGATTTTCTCCAATTCTGATAAACTCGCTTCGTATGCCGGGCCTACCCTGATCATCCATGCCCAATACGATCAGATCATTCCCCTTGATCACGGGCGGGAGCTGCTGGCCCGTTCGCCGGCGGACATCAAAAAACTCCATGTGGTTCCCAACGCGGACCACAATACCCTCCTGATGATGGCGGGAATGGATTATTTCCGGATGATCCGGGATTTTATTGGATCCGCGACAGCATAATCTCTTTTTGTCGGGAAGTTGACGTCGTCGGCACCGTTGCTATGGATCGGCCACAGCCCGGACATACAGTCCGCAGGCCATATCGAGGGAAGCAACAAAACCCGTTTCCGTATCCACAAACCACGCGCTGACATAGGATCGCCGATCCCCGCTCCAAAGCCGGTTCTGACGGGGATCGAACAGTTCCGGCTGACAAAAATCATCCGGAGTTTGGGAAGCACGGATCAACGTCAGGAGTTCGTCAATAACGGGCAGACGCCAGGTGCGATATTCGGCAAAACCGATCCGGTTCAGCCCATTGATATATTCACCGGCCTGTTTCCAACTGACGGGATGCGATGATCCGGATTTTTCCCAGATACGACCGTTCCGGTCATCGAAAATGATGCGCGGCTCGTTGGGATGACTCCGGAATTGTTCCTTATCGGTTGACCGAGTCCCGACAGGAAGACTGTGATTAATCGGACGCCAGTTCTCATCCAGATTGAAAACCGCTCTGGCCCGGTTTCCGTTGATTTTTATCGAATAGCGGCGCAACGGCGCTGCTTTCAAACAGGACACGTCTGCGGCTGGTTGCTCCTTTTTTTTTGAGTTTTGATTATCAGAACCGGCAGCAAGCCGGCAAGAGGATTCCATACCGGACAACCATTCGTGAAATGCGGATTCGGCCGAATCCCGCATGCTCGCAACATTCTGGAATCGATGCTTTGGATCAGATCGAACGGATGTGCTCAGAAACTGGTCCCATGCCCGGCCCAGGACCGGGTTGATATCACCGGGATGGTGTTTTGCCCATTGCTCCACCGGCAACACGCCGGTGAGAAGCCGCCAGGCCACCATTCCGAGGCTGAACAGATCCGAACGCGCATCCACGCTGTCGGGATCGGCTTCCTGTTCCGGGGCAGCGTAGTAAGGGGTTCCGATTTTAAGTCGATCTGAAAAGCGCGTCGTATCGCCGGGTATGCGCGAAAGGCCGAAATCAATGATTTTTATGCTGTCATCTTTTGTAAGCAGAAGATTGTCCGGCTTGATATCCCGGTGAACAATGCCTTCGCAGTGAAGGCGTTCAAGACCATTCCAGATCTGGCGAATAGATTTCATGGCCCGCGGGGGCGGCAGTATCCGCGAAGATCGTTCCAGTTCGCCGTGCTCGCCGGTAATGATACCGAGGTTCATGCAGTGGTATTCCATGACGAAAAACGGTTTTCCTGCGTCATCGTGATTGAAATCAAGAACAGCGGCGATATGCGGGTGCCGGATCCGCGCCAATACATCGGCCTCCCGGGTGAAAATATCGACAAGCTCCCGGGGTTTTAAGATATTTTTCAGTTGGTCATGGGGTTCCAGCCGTTTTAAAGCCAGGATACGGCCGATGCCCGGTGCCCGGACTTTGTACACCCTGCCCATGCCGCCTTTGCCAAGAAGGCCTCTGATTTCATATAAACCGATTTTCTTCATGCAACGCGTTTTCCGCTGATCATTAGGGATGCTTGGGTACGGTGGAATGTTTAACCGTTGAACCTGATTGTGCTTTCAAAAAGAATCTGCTATCAGTACCGGTGTGTCTGGTCAAAATAAAAATGGGCGAACATAAACGGATATGAATGATCTTTGGTTTAAACCGGGCCGGCAGGGGCCGGAAACCGGCGCGCACGCCTTATCCACGGCTCTGCTGAGAACCGGTGATCCGCTGTTCATCGTTAATGCCGGGGGCGTACCGGGTGTTTGCCGCGACGGGACGATGATTGCGGGGCGGCATGGTGATCCTTTACCCGGACATTTCCGGCTGCTGACCATGATCATGTCTATGCGGCCGGAAAATCTCGGCAGCGAAACCTTTAAAAAACGGCACGGCATTCGATATGCCTGTGCAGCCGGCGCCATGGCCAACGGCATTTCATCCGTAGCGCTGGTAACAGCCGCCGGTCGTGCCGGAATGATCGGTTTTTTCGGTTCCGCCGGCCTGAGACAAAATGAGCTGGAAACCGCCCTGATCCGATTAAACACGGAAACATCGGACATCCCCTGGGGCGTCAACCTGATCCATGCGCCCGGATCACCGAACCGCGAAGCCATGATGGTGGATCTTTATCTGGATCATCATGTCCGGTGCATCAGCGCCGCCGGATACCTCCGCCTGACCTGGCCCCTGGTTTTTTTCCGTTTGCGCGGCATTCACCGGAAAAACGATGGAACCATCGTCTGTCCGAACCGCGTCATTGCGAAAGTCTCACGCCTGGAAGTGGCCCGGCAGTTTCTCTCCCCGCCGCCCGCCAAAATCGTGGCCCGGCTGAAGGAATCGGGAAAAATTACCAGAACCGAAGCCGAGCTTGCCTGTTTTGTTCCCATGGCCGAGGACGTCACAGCCGAAGCGGATTCCGGCGGTCATACCGACAACCGGCCGGCCGTCACTCTACTGCCGGCCATGCTGGCCCTGCGGGACGAATGCGCTGCCCGGTTTTCCTATGCCGCCTCCCCCTGTATCGGCCTTGCCGGGGGCCTGGGAACGCCGTTTGCCGTTGCCGCGGCCTTTGTCATGGGAGCTGATTATGTGCTCACCGGTTCCGTGAACCAGTCCTGCGTGGAGGCCGGCACATCTGCTGTTGTAAAACAATTGCTTGCCCGGGCCGGTCAAACCGATACAACCATGGCGCCGGCCGCTGATATGTTTGAACGAGGCGTCAAGGTTCAGGTCCTGAAATCCGGCACTCTTTTTCCCCAACGGGCCGCGAGCCTCTATGAGTTCTATCGCCGATATGGCACCCTGGAACAAATCCCGGAAGACATTCGCGCCGAACTTGAAACCAAAATTTTCCAGGAAACCATGGATGCCGCCTGGGACCGGACCCGGGCATTTTTTGCGGACTATGATCCATCCCAAATCGAGCGGGCGGCAACCGATCTGAAGCATAAAATGGCTCTGGTGTTCCGCTCCTACCTCGGCCGCTCATCCCGATGGGCCATTACCGGTGATCCCCGGCGGGCAAAGGATTTTCAGATCTGGTGCGGTCCTGCCATGGGCGCGTTCAACCAATGGACAGCCGGTTCATTTCTGGCA
Organism: uncultured Desulfobacteraceae bacterium; assembly: GCA_964598885.1. Classification (GTDB taxonomy): domain Bacteria; phylum Desulfobacterota; class Desulfobacteria; order Desulfobacterales; family Desulfosalsimonadaceae; genus SURF-33. The sequence goes on from CAZRES010000062.1 coordinate 9,808, forward strand.
GACCCGGTCAATCGCAGCTTCGAGACCATTGCGATGAACCTGCTCTTCGGCGCTTGCGTGGCCATCCGCCGGGCGGGCGTTATCCACGGCGGCATCCCATTGTCGTCCCATGTGGCCCAATACGCGCCGCTGCCACTGGAGACGATCCGGGAATTGCTGACAAAAAAATAAATTGTATAATTCAAATAATATCAATAAAATATAAATATTATTTAATGTAAAGAATTAATTTCTGGACGGAGAAAATCGACATTGGAACACATCATCAGCCCGGCGGTTGCATCCTTATCATCACCAGCGCAATCTTGCTTGCGGCAATGGCCGGAAATTTTTGCTGTTTCCGGAGCGCAAAAAAAAGACATCCGTCGCCAACTCATTGATCTGAACAGTCATTGGAGCAAGAATACCGACACAGCGGGTTTAAAATCCTTAGCTGACATGAGCCGTCGGAATTTTGTCGCAGACGATCCGCATCGATTATTGCTGGCATTAGCCGGTGATCAAGATGTGTCCGATGCCTGCGGCACCGCCCTCGATCTTCTGGAAATCAACACCGGAAACTGCTGGGTGGAAAAAACAATCTGTTATGGTCAAAATGACCCGCCCGGCAAAATCGCCTTTGTTTTTCCTGGTCAGGGAAGTCAGTACACGGGCATGGGAAAACAGCTTGCACAGATGTTTCCGGAAATCCGGGAGGCATTGATCACGGGGGACCGACTGTTTGAACGCTTTCCCCGGCTCAGCGACTATATCTATCCGGATTATTCCGATACAGACAACCAGCCGCCCGGGGAAAAACATTCTTCAGATTTTACAGAATCCTCTGAAAATCCGGAAGAACGCCTGCGTTCTACGGATGTGGCCCAACCGGCCATCGGCGCCTTGAGCCTGGGAATGATGCACATTTTAGAGAACCTTAATGTCCGGCCCGATGCCTGTTGCGGTCACAGCTTCGGCGAGCTTACCGCGCTTTGTGGGGCCAAAAGACTGGATGCGGAAACATTCATGACTCTTGCCGTTGTCAGAGGAAAATGCATGGCGGCCGTAGGTGACGACAGGGACCGGGGCGCCATGCTGGCGGTGGGTGCGCCCATCGTTGCTATCGAATCTCTGATCGCATCGTCAGGAATTGACGTGATCCTGGCTAATCGCAACGGCCCGGATCAGGGAGTGATATCCGGACCCACAGCGGCCGTTCATCAAATGAAGGCTCTTTGCAAAAAACAAAAAATCCGGGCCACCCTCCTGCCCGTGGCGGCGGCGTTCCACAGCCGCCTGGTGAGGGATGCGGCCGAACCATTTCAGCAGATTCTGCAATCTGCGGCATTTAATGCGGGAACCGTTCCGGTGTATGCCAATACCACCGCCCTGCCCTATCCCGCGGATCCGCACCAGACCAGGCAACTCCTGGGAGAACACCTGCTTTATCCGGTGAATTTTTTGGATGAAATTCAAAACATGTATGCGGACGGCATCCGCATTTTTCTCGAAATTGGACCGAAAAACGTGCTGACCGGGCTCATCAACGCCATCTTGAAACACCAGTCCGACGTTTTTGCTTTTGCGGTGGACGCTTCCGCGGGCCGTCGCTGCGGCATAATGGATCTTGCCATGGCCCTTTGCCGGCTGGCATCGCTGGGTGTTCCGACGAATCTGATCCGATGGCGGCCGCCGGCGCAGACATAACGGTTCATCTCAAACGGTCGTATTTCCTCCCTGGTTTTCAGTTAAAAAATAATCAGGGAACCGTTCGGCAACTGGATGGAATTTGAATAATATGACGATTATGCTTATCCGAAAGGTCAAAACCACCGGCGTTGTTTTATCGTATTTACTCCTGTTTGTCTTTTTTTTCGCGGGGTTTTTGGGAGCTGACTGGAATGAAGAAAAGGTCAAAATCAATTATCTGATTGACGAGATCGAACAGCTGGATGGTGTTTTCTTAAGAAACGGGAAAAAACATTCTCCCGCAAAAGCAGCCGCCCACATCCGCATGAAGATGAAAAAAGCCATGGAATCGTGGTTTGCGCCGAATCAGGAAGAATGGACAGCAAAAATGTTTATTGACAAAATCGCCTCAACTTCCTCTATCTCCGGAAAACCATATCAGATAAAATTTAAAACCGGTGAAACGGTTAACACCGGAGATTGGCTTCACCAGCAACTCAAAAATTTTCCCGGCAACCCCTAATAATACTTGAAAACAAAGACCGATCGACCCGTTGCGGGACCCGATGATTTTTCCCGGGATAACAACCGGTATTTCTTTCCGGCCCGTATCTCTCTGCGCCGGCTCATGAGGATATCCAGTGTGATCCCATCCAGATACGCAAACATATTCCTGCTTGCCTCACGCCAGACCTGACGGGCCAGGCATTCTCCCGTTTCCTTGCAGAACGTGCAGGTATAATCGGTATTTTCAGCGCATTCCGTGATGGCGGATTGCTTCTCGAAAACGCGCACAACATCCCCTATTGAAATCGCGTTGAGTTCGCGGGCCAACTCATAACCGCCATGCGCGCCTCTGTGACTCTTGATTATCCCGGCAGCCTTTAGCGTTCGAACCAGTTTCTCAAGATATTTCAGCGATATTTTTTGTCGGACCGCCATAGCACGAAGCGGCACCGGCCCGTCATCGGCGTTTATGGCCAAATCGAGGATAAGGCGCAATCCATAACGGGTTTTGGTGGTCAATCGCATCAGCTATTACATCAAGAGGGTATTGAAATTTTATTACCGATTTGTTTCTCTGGTTTTATCCAGGGTCTTTTTCCATCGAGGCCTGTTTTTGTGTTCTTCAGCGGCCTTTAGAACCTCATGGATGGTCTTCAGCAACATCTGGCGATCAACGGGCTTGTCCACAAAAGCAGATGGATGAAAGTAATCCTCATCCCTGTAGCGCTCCGGACGCACACCCAGTTCGTTTTTCATTGCCGACACGGCGATCACCGGTATTTCTTTGAGCTCCGGATCTTCCTGCAGGGCTTTCCAGAGTTCGAAGCCGGCGTAGCTGGAGCCCATCATCACATCAAGCAAGACAAGATCCGGTCGCTGATTTTGTATCAGCTCCAGCCCGCTCGGGCCGTTGGTGGCTGTGACGGTCATAAAACCGTTACGCTTCAAAAACGTCTCCATAGTGAAGAGATAATCCTCGTTGTCATCGACCAGCGCGATTTTGATTGATTTTTTTTCTGATTCATTCATGTGTCCCTCCCTGTTGAGGATTATTCGCATTTGTTGAATCGAATGGAGAATGGCCCGTATCAATAGTAGTGGATAAAGCGAAAATGATGCGAAACAAGCTGCCTTTTCCGCTTTTGGTAAGTATCTCGATCTTTCCGCCGTGGCTGCGAACGATGCGATCCACCACTACCAGCCCCAACCCGGTGCCCGCCGCACCCTTTGTGGAAAAAAACTGCGTAAATATATTGTCAAGAATTTGCGGATCAATTCCATCGGCATCATCTTCCACCTCGAACATAAAATGACGGGCATCATAAAAATCAACCCGCACAATGACCGTATGCCGACGTTTTTCCAGATCATTGCTACAGGCTTCGATGGCATTCCAAATCAAATTGTTTAACAGACGGGATATGGAAATCACGTCTACTTCCACTTTGGGAATTGCGGGATTCAACGACGATATGAGCTGAATGCCGAGGCTGCCGACTTTGGTCTGAAACAGATCCACCGCTTCACGGGCGAGTTTCGCCGGTGAAGACTTCTGGAGGCGCGGTTTGCGTTCTTTGGCGGAATAGAGAATATTCTGGGTAACGCGGGTAATCTCGGCGATATTTCGTTTAATACACCGCCATCCTTTTTCGGCCAGATCCATGTCATTATCTACGAGCGCTTCATCCACCACATAAACCCCCCCTTGAAGGCCTTCGAGAATATTTTTGATGTCGTGGGATAGAAAGGCCATGGACTGTCCAAGAAAAATCAATTCCTTATACATTTCCTTAATGATTTGGATGTTAGTGGCAAGTTCGATTACCGCGGTCACATTTCCCAAAACATCCAGAAGCGGCGTGGTGTAAAGCACCACTTCCTGGATGTTGCCATCGGGCAGTCGGATGGTTTCTTCGCCGGTATGGATTTTTTTGTCGGCAAATGTTTTCTGAACAGGGCAATGTTGACAGCGTTGCTGACTTCCTTTCACGACGTTATGGCACTGCTGGCCCATAACGTCTCCAAAATCGTTTTGGAAAGTTTGATTGGTAAATATGTAACGCAGATTCTGATCCTGAATGGTGACGTAGATGGGCAGCAGATCAATCACCATTTTAAAGCTCAGATCCATCAGTGGTTGCGATGGAGATACGGTCATTTGCTGTAGCTCACTCTTGAATCGGTTCATAATGAGATTCCATGTCGGAATACGGTTCCATGGGACTCCGAATCGCGATCACCTGACAGGGGGCAAACTTGGAAATATTGCCCGCCGTACGGATAAAAATCCGGCGGTCTTTTTCCGGCTGTCCCTGAGCTCCCAGAATGATCATATCAATTTGAAAATGCCGGGCGAATCGAATGATCTGGATGTCCGGAGAACCGATGCTCACCTGAATCTCATAGTCGTCTTGCTCATCCAATTCATTGCCATAGTGTTTAATCATTGCTTTATGCGCCTGCTGCTGCAACTCTTGTTCGGTTTCATTTGATGATTTTTCAACGCTTATGGGAGTATGGGAAGTTTCAAATGAAAAGGAACAAGGGTTTTGAGGCGGAATGATGTTTAGCAGATAAAGCTTGGCTTTGTATTTGCGGGAAAGATCCAGTGCGTGGACAAATGCCATATGGGCATCACTGGAAAAATCCGTACAAAACAAAATATTTTTATAAACGATCGATCCGCTCATTAACACGTCATCCTTGTTATGCTGTTAGGATTTAAGGAAAGTTGCGCTGAAAAATTCTCACCGCGGTGTGTCGTGCACGACCTGGACCACATCTAAATCATACCAATTAAGTAGTATATAGCGATGTGCTTTCCATCAAGTCAAGGGAATTTTCCTGCGTCAACAGGGATACATCCCATACCGAAAAGCCGGGAAATCCGGCGGCCTTTTCGTCTTCTAGTTAAACCGCTACCGGTCTTGTGCTGACCGATAAAAAGAAGGAGAGCCGGTAGCAAAAAGATTGTCAACTATATCGTTCAAACCGGCCGCCAACCGGAAAGGGGCGCGAAAAAATTCCTTTGACCGCAAGCCGCAATTTCATCAGCTCGCGACTATGTCGGCCCCGCAATACGGGCAGAAACCGGCATCTTCAATTACGACGGGTTTGCGGCACGATCCGCAGGTTATGGACGGCGGTGCCAGTTCCACCAGGAGCTCGCCTTCGACAACCGGCAGCATTTTGCGGTCTTCCGTGTAATTGGCGGTTTTCAATACCCGTTTGACAACCCCGTCCGTGGGGGCGTGCACAGATTTTTCCTGCTTCATGATGGTGATGTTAAACAATTCCTCCCCTGCAGAAACATGATCCCCCTCCTTGACATACATGACCCAGAGGTCGCCGTTGCTCGGGGAAGCCACATGGAAGGCATTGCCCGGTTGCGCCATTTCCACGGCGCCTTCGGCAGCCAGTTCGGCCTCGGCCACCTTAACCTGGCAGATTACGATTTCCGAATCCAGCAGATATCGGACCGTACTCATTCCCTGTTTTCCAGGCTCCAGGACACCGAGGATCATCATTTTATGCGGTTTGCCGAGACTGTCGGTAAACTGCAGTTCCTGCTTTTGTTCCAGTCCCTCAAACCAGACATCCAGGGGAATATTATTCGGATCGCCGAATTCTTTCTGAAACGCCATGGTTTTAAGAGCGTCGCCGGGATGGTTCAGATAGAGCACCAATTCTTCTTCAGTGGGTTGCCGATCGATCAGATCCACCAGAGCTTCCCGCTCTTTTTCAATGGAAATTTCATCCAGAAGATCCAGCGGCGATTTTTCCGTCCGCTTTTCGATGGCTGCGGCGTAATCCGCGCCAAAAGCGCTCTGATACACCCAGTCCGGCGGAAAACCCAGGGGCAGGCGTCCGAATTTGCCCAGCAGAAGATCCCGGAAAGCATCGTTGCTGTCCTCATAAAGATTCAGCCGGTCCTTTCGCATCTGCTCGCTGAGTTCGTCTTCCGGCAGCGTCGCCACGGTCTCTAAAACATCGAGCATATGCCGCACATGGCGTTCTCCGCCCCGTTTGAACGCACCGGTCACGGAAAGAAACGCCGTATTCCAGGTAATCTGCGATCCCGGCGTGACATCATGATATCGGATGATCTTGCGCGTGCCGGCCAGAAATCGAAGCATGTAGGGAAGCAGACGGATATATCCCTGTTTCATGGCGCCTTCCTGGGAGGAGGATGTGGCGCCGCCGGGCATTCCGTGCTCGACGACATCATAGTCGATTCCGCGGAAATACGGGGCGCAGTAGCGGTCATAATAGGGCATGATCTGCTTTAACACAAAATTGCAGTCCCGTATCATATCCCGGTTCAGTCGGGTTTTCAGCCCCAGCTCCTCTTCAATGTAAGCGGCCGTGGAAAGAACTTCTCCCTGGCCGTACCAGCGGACCGAAGCGCCGATGGCCGTATCCACGATATGGGCCCCGGCCTCGGCCGCCGCGCCCACGGACGGCACGAAAAGACCATCGGTATAGTGGCGGTGATAGTGGACGACCAGCTCGGGCCAGTTTTTCCGGATGGACGACACCAGTTGCCGCATGAACCGCGGCGGACATACGCCGGCCATGTCCTTGAGCCCCAGAATGATCATGCGGGCGGCCTTTTTGGTGCTGACGCCGGCCGATTTTGCCGTCATTTCCAGAATCTCTCGGGTCACATCCAGGTAGTGATCCACATCGAATCCTCTGGCATACGAGAGCGAAATGGCGGGCTCAAAAATATGTTTCCTGGAGCTGAGAACAATATCGGCAAAAGGCGCCATATTTTCAATGTGATTTAAAAAATCAAAACACCGGATCACGTCGTAATGCTCACAGACCATCTCTGCGGTCCGCTGCATCAGGGAACGGGACTGAGGTTTATATCCCAGGACGTTGGTGGAACGGATAAGAATCTGCTTGAGACTGTGAGGCGCAAACTCGTTCCACTGGGCCGCTTCCGTAAACGGATAGGTCATGTTGGCCAGCATGGCCACATGAAAATGCGCGCCTCCGCCGTTTTCAAGGGAGAAAAAACCGCAGCCGTCCAGGTAGGGACCGATAAGACGGTCTTCGGCCAGCCGGAACCGGTTGCCGCTGTTGGACTGGGTGATATCACGGGTGGTGGTATCGGTGAAATGGACGATGCCGGAATCCCGGATATGACTCAATAACGCGTCGCGGTCTCCCCGGGGATACCGGTAGCAGTCATCAACGGCTTTCAACCGCGGCAGCACCGGTTCCAGACGGCCCAGCCGGTAGTCGGATACCCCCCGGTACTTGCCGAGATCCACAAAAGCGTTATAACCCTTTGCCGAGATGTCGGCCACCAGCCGGGAAAGACGCAGGGATTCGGGTTCATGTTCCGTGTATTCCATGAGTTCAGGGGTCTGTTCGATAAACCGGGTATCATAATCGCCGGAGATGAATTTCGGATGCTTGACGATCTGCTTGTGGAAGGGGATGGTGGTCTTGACCCCG
>CAZRES010000063.1:0-17444 GCA_964598885.1 uncultured Desulfobacteraceae bacterium
TTGAGCAAAAGAGTCCGATTCTAACCCCCGGTGTTGAAAATTTCGCATCTTCGCTGGCGACAACCAAATCGCACCATGCCGCAAGCTGGCAGCCGGCGGCAGTGGCGATTCCCTGTACCTGGGCAATGACCGGCTGCGGAATTTCATGAATGAGCTGCATCATTTTCGTGCATTGATCAAAAATAGCTTTATATTCTTTAACTCCCGAATCGACAAGTTCAGATAAATTATGTCCAGCGCAGAAGTTTTTGCCCGCAGCCTTTATGATGATCACCCGGACGGATTCATCTGATGACAGTTTTGTCAAGGCATCCGTCATCTCTTCAATTATTCTTTTGGAAAGAGCATTTACTGTTTTCGAGTTGTTTAGCGTGAGCGCGGCAATCGGACCTTCCGTTGAGAACAGGATATCTTTGTATTTCAATTTTTATTCTCCCACACAGTTCAAGTTATAAACGATGCCTGTTGTCCGCTTCAGCGATAAATATCTTTTCTATGACCGACCGTTACCATCCATATCGTAAGTTCATCATCTTGAATTGAATAAACAATACGGTATCGTCCTTGGCGAAGACGATACCGTTCCTGTCCAGTCAATTTTTCGCAACCAGGAGGACGAGGATCGTTTGCAAGGGATTGTATCCGCTTAAGGATTTTTCTCAGATCCTTTTTGGGTATACTGGAAAGATCTTTTTCAACGGATTTTCTGAAAAATATGCTATATCCGTCCATTTTTTTTGAGCCTCTTCACCATTTCATCGTAGCTGAGCAGAGGCTCATTGGCACGATTTTCGAATGCTGCAAGATCTTCGGCGTCTTCGGCGAGGGCTTTTTTAACGGCCGTATTGACAAGATCCGAGATGGACCTTGATGTTTCTAAAGCTTTTACTTTAAGGGCTTTATGAACGACCTCATCCAGATAAATTGTGGCACGCTTAACGGTTGTTTCCATAATGTCACCTCCATTCGTTTGGAGACAGCATAACGTCATAACGTCTAAACGTCAAGAAGTTTTTTTAGCTAACGGCATGCAGCTGAGCCGCGGCGGTGTTAGACAACCGGCCTATACAGCGGACGTATCGCACTCATCAATGCGTTCACGCGGCTGCGGTCCTGCTCGCAAAAGGGATAGCATGTTGAAACGGCACACGGCCTGCTGAACGAGGATGTGAGAACGCTTGCATTCTACGGAGAGCTTGCCGATGCTGGTCTCGGCGTCGAATTCGGGACGCTTCAGGTGACCGCGCACCAAGTGCTCGGAGGAGAATTCCAGTCGCGCTGTCGCCTCAGACCGGCTAAACACTAATGCAACCTGAATTTCAAAGAGCGTATCAAAGAACTGCGGAACGTTTCGTAACCCCTCGATCAGCTTCGTAAAGCCGGGGTGCCGCACTAACTCGTGCAACTCGAGGGTGAGGGTGACAATCCGCCTGAGCTCAAGAAAAAACTGATGGTTCGCCTGTCTGAGCGGTCCCACCGTACCGTACTGATACACGAGCCACCCAGGGTCACCAAGATACTTCGAGACGTGCCGTAACCCATCAACGAACGTTTGAGCGTCGAAATCGAGAGTACGACCGTCAAACGTCGGCAAGTGTTCGGCGAGTTCCAGTCGGTCGCTGTCGGAGAGTAGATCAAAAAGTCGTTCCACGTCTTACATAATCACGGGCGTCTAATGATGAGATGAGCGGTGGACGATCCACCGATTTGTTCCAAGCCTTTTCCCGACCTTCATAAATTTTTCTTATTGAAATATCAACAAAAAGTCCTGGATTAATTATATTTTATAACGTATATTTGATATGCTTTAGGAAAATTCTGCATAAGAATTACCCAAAACCATGATCGATACCCATACTTTGAAGCGGGGATCCGGTGGAATCCGAAGGCCCCGGAATTTTTAAAATAACTCAAAGACCTTGTCCCAGGGCTATTGACTTCAGTAAACCGGTTTCATATAAGTGCCGTAACGCGGTCGAAAATCGTCTTTGAATCTCAGTATTGCATCACAGGGAAAAATGAAATCATCATGAGTGTGCGGTTTCGGGTCATACTTCTGGCCTTGATGTTGATGGCCCTTTTTTTCGGGTTTCTCGAACAGTTCGTGCCCCATGTGATCCCCTACGATTTTAACCGGCTTCATATATTCCTGTTTAATCTCTGCAGCGGCGGAACGGCCATTCTGGCGTTTACCGAGGGCGTGAACCGAAGTTCCAAAACCGTGGTTGTTTTTCTGGTGCTGAGTCTGATTTATGCTGTTCTCGCGTTTTTGGAGCAGTATATTCCGGCGGTGTTTCTGACGCTGGGGCTGATCGCCTGTGTTGAACGCATACGGATTTCCCGGTTTTCCTTTTTTCCGTGGAATTTTTTCAGCAGGCCTGTCCATGTTTCGGAAAAATTCCATCACGCGGCCCTGCTCTGCCTGTCCCTGGGTCTTCTGATTTCCGGGCTGGTGATCCTCAATAATGAATTTTTTCATTGGGTCATGATGCCCAAGCTGCAGCTCAACACGTTTTTTCTGGGCTTTTCCTTTCCCGTATCGCTGATTACCATGTCGCTGATGTTTTCCTTTATGATCGACAAAGACCGGCTGGACCTGGTTCTGAAAAATCTGGGGTTCTGGATTGTCAACCTCGGGGTGATTATTTTTTTTGTGTTCATCATTTTTGAATGGCTCATGCCCCAGGTGGCGGTGACCCTGATCCTGGCTGTTGTCGTGGTGATGATCTTTTATTTATTTGTCACGCTGGGACAGAGAATCCAGCAGAAAACCTTCCTGGTTTCCGGCATGGGATTTTTGCTCTATACGGCCGTAACGGGCATTATTTATATTTTTTATGAAATGATGCCCGGCTACAGCCCGGATAAATATCGCTGGCTCTTGCGGGCTCATTCGTTTGCCTCTCTTTACGGCTGGAATCTTTGCGGGTTGGCCATTATCTGCCGGTATCATGATTTTCCCCTGCGGCTCCATTCCCGGTATCTGATTTACCTGCACTGGATCACCGTCATTTTTCTGGCGCCCCTGGGGACCTACTACCGCCATTTTGCGGTGCTGACCATGATCGGTTATGCGGCTTTGCTGGTTATGATTCTTTTTTCAAAAAATCAGGTCCGCCCGATTCGGGTCTGACGCGTGCCTTAAGATCCATCCAGCTCCAGGGCGGGTCGTGTTCCGAACAATCGGATCCGCTCCAGGGCCATTCCCGGGGAAAAGGGCATTTAAAGACCAGCTGATGGTCCAGGGTGGGATGAAAAACCGTGAGAGAGCGGGCCAGCAGGCCCAACTGCCGCTTAACAAGGGGTCGGGACGCGCCGTATCGCAGATCTCCGATCACCGGGCAGCCCATGGCGGCCATCTGAACCCGAATCTGGTGATGCCGGCCGGTTTCCAGGTCGACTTCCACCAGGCTTTGGCCGGCGTTGGTCTCAAGAACCCGGAAAAAAAGCCGGGCTTCCCGGCTGGTTTCGGTGGGATCGTCCACAATGCGGGTGCTGTTGCGGCGGCGTTCCAGGTGATGCAACAGGACGCCCTCCGCTCTGTCGGGTTCTCCTTCGAGAATCGCCACATATTTTTTTTTCACGCGGCCGGTGCGGAACTGCTGGGTCAGCCGGCCCGCCGCCTTTGACGTGCGGCAGATCAAAAGCACGCCGGCCACCGGCCGGTCCAGGCGATGGGGCAGGCCGAGATACACATCGCCCGGCTTGTGATAGCGCTCTTTGATCCACTGCTTGGCAAGTTCAATCAAGGTGATATCGCGGCTGATATCTTCTTGAACTAGAAGTCCGGCGGGTTTATAAAGGGCAAGCAGATGGTTGTCCTCATAAAACACCGGCCATTGGGGCGTATAAAAATAGGGAGCAAGTTCCGGCATGGATTCAAACTGTGCTGGTGGTTGATCGCATAAAAAAATCATATTGTTATGATATTTTAAATTTTAAAAATATAATTCGGTTTAATAAACACATGCCATCCAAAACAAAACCGCCGAAGCGAACATCGAGCCAATATGACCGGCAGGACATGATCCGGCTTTTAGAGCGGTGCGGCATTGTGCTGTCGGCGCATCAGGCCGCAATGCTCTGGTCATATCACAATCTGCTGCGGCAATACAATCCGGATTTGAATCTCACCCGGATCCATAATTTTGAAAGCATGGTGCTCAAACTCTATGCGGATTCCATTCTTCCGGGGACGCTGATGAACATCCCCTCTCCTTTGATGGACCTTGGATCCGGTCCCGGAATGCCGGGAATTCCATTAAAAATCGCCTTTCCAGAACTTAACGTAATACTTGCGGAAACAAGATCAAAACGTACGGATTTTTTAAAAAAAGTTTCAGATGATCTTGGGCTTGAAAATCTATCGGTTGTGTCCGGAAGCATCACCCCATCGTTTACAGAATCGGTCAATGCGGTGATCACCCGGGCCGTTGAGCACATGGCCCTTACCCTGGAGCGGATCAGCGGATGCCTTTGCCAAAAGGGGCTTGCCATATTCATGAAAGGACCGGCATGCGATCCTGAAATCACCGAAGCCCTTGATGCGTCGGGGGACCATTACCGGCTGTTTTCCGATATTTCGTATACGATTCCGCATACGCCTCACGAGCGCCGTCTGGTGGTGTTCGAGCGCATCAGCGCGCCGGTCTGGCAGCGGGCAAGGGCCGCGGCGGCCCGTCATCCCCATCGAATGATTGAAAGCGCAGACAATGCCCTGTTCAAGCAATTGAAAAAACTCCGCTTTGGTCGGGGAATCCGCAAGCACCAGGCAGCTCTTGTATCCGGCTCCAAAATCACGCAGGAAATTCTGCGTAAATTTCCGGAGCGCTGTCTGGCCTGGATCAGCCGGGAACATCAGCCGCCGGGTTCTGATTTGCCTCGAAATACGGCATGGTATCAGCTTTCGGCCCCTTTGTTTCAGGAGCTCGACGAGTTTGGCACCAATTCTCCCATTTTGATGGTATCTACCCCGGAGATCCTGCCCTGGAGTCCGGATGCTGGTTTTGCGCCGGGCTGCACGTTGCTGGTGCCGTTTCAGGACCCGGAAAATGTCGGGACCGTGATTCGCTCGGCGGTAGCTTTTGGCGTCACCCGCATCATTCTGCTGGCCGAAAGCGCCCATCCTTTCCATCCCAAGGCGGTGCGGGCTTCGGGGGGAGCGGTCTTTCATGCGGAATTGCAAGAAGGCCCTTCCCTGCTGGATCTTTCTCCCAATGACGACATCATCGCCCTTTCCGCCGACGGTGCGGATCTCACCTCCGGTTCGTTTCCGTCGGCCTTCGGGCTGATTGCCGGCATGGAGGGTCCCGGGCTTCCGTTGCATTTGAGAAAAAACGCAGTCTCCATACCCATTGCATCAACGGTGGAGTCTCTTAATGCTGCTGCTGCCGCCGCCATTGCTCTTTTTGTCTGGTCCCGATCCGCCAGAAGAGCCGAACCGTCGGTACGACCGGGAGACGCGGATAAATGAAACCGCAACGATTTGACATGGTTTATGCGGACGACCAAGGAAACGTCTGTGACTATCCCGGACGCGAACCGGTTTTCCGCTCCGGCAACGACATCATCCGCATCCGGCCCGATGATCTGATTCCGTTGCCCGAAGGAAGCTATCTTTATTATCTGCCGGGCCGCCGGCCCCTCTATCATGACAAAAAAACCGGACGGACCCGGATCATGACGCTTACCCCGGAAGGCGATAACGCATTGGCGGTTTCCGCGTTTCTGTCGTCGGGTTATCTCCGGACCGCCCTGCCGGCTTATAAAACCACAAAAAAAGCGCCTATCCTTCCGCTCTGGGGCTATTGCGGGACGGTGTTTTCCAAAGACCGGTTTTATGCGCCGGGACTGCGCATCGATCCCGACCCCCGCTCGGATCCGGAAATTCATCAAGACACCCGAGCCCTGACCAAGGCCATTCAGCAAAAGCAAAACCGGTATCCCGAAAACCGGCTTGTCCGGCAGTTGTCGGTGTGTTCCACCGATTATGGCTGCCTGTGCGCGCGCAATTTTTTTCTTCAACGCTACGAAGCGCCCATTCCCACCTCTCCGGCATGCAACGCCGGTTGTCTGGGCTGTCTTTCCCATCAGGAAGCGCAATCCGGTTTTGCCCAGGCCCAACCCCGCCTGGCATTTAAACCCACCCCTGATGAAATCGCGGAAGTGATTCTGCATCATTTTGCCAATGTGAACAGGGCTGTGGCCAGTTTCGGCCAGGGGTGCGAGGGCGAACCGCTTCTCAGAGCCCCGGATCTGGCCCGGGCCATCGCGAATGTTCGGAAAATGACCGATCAGGGCACCATCAATATCAACACCAACGGTTCCGATCCAACGGCCGTGAAACATCTTATTGATGCCGGGCTCGACAGCATCCGCATCAGCCTGAATTCGCCTACGGAGATCTATTACACCCGTTACCACCAGCCGGTAAACTACGGCTTTGGTGATGTGATCAAATCCATTGAAATCGCGGTGAATGCCGGGATATTTGTATCCCTTAATCTGTTTTTCATGCCCGGATTCACGGACATGGAAACCGAAGCAGCCGCTCTTTTTGATCTGCTGGACCGTTATCCGGTCCATATGATCCAGACCCGCAATCTCAATATCGACCCGGATTTCTATTTTAACGCCATCGGCTATCGGGCCTCAACCGCCATGGGCATTTCCCGCCTGATAACGGAAATCCGGAACCGCTATCCGGTCCTTCGCCTTGGATATTACAATCCGGCAAAAGAGACCTTCAGGGAAAGCGCCGACTGATCTGGTAAAAAAACCGATCAACCATCTCCTTATCCATGTTCGGCACTGGAATGATCTTCGTCTCCTTCCTGCCGCGGATCGTTGTATAAAGCGTTTTTTCGTCAGTAATCTCTGCTATCATACGATTGTCGGCGTCGGTCCGCTGGTCGGATTTAAGCAGGTTGATAAACCGGCAGAGGCGAAAGGCCGTGATCATCTGGGCCGTGGTTAATGACCGGTTCCAGGGATATGCCGATGATCCCGCGCACAACGCCGGTTCATGGTTGTCAAACTTTTGTTTATCCTCAAAATCAGGAATTCCGGGAACCGGATAAAACAGGGAAATGCCGATGCGGGTGGAGACGTTGGCCAGAAACGCCATATTGGCCGTTACGGTTTCAATGGTGTCGTTTGCAAACCCGCAAATGAAATAGGTGATGGAAGGAATGCCGCGCTCCGCCAGCAGCCGAACCAGGGAGACGTATGCCGGCAAATGCGCGTCCCGGTTTTCGCGGTCTAAAATGGCCGGGTCAATCGACGACAGGGACAGATTGAACTGACGCATGCCGCATGTGATCAGGCGCTCGGTCAGCTCCGGGGTCAGGCGGGTATAATCCAGTCCGTTTTCCGCCAGAAAGCGCGCGGATGGAAAGCGCGTTTTCATGATCCGCAGAATTTCAAAAAAATAATCCGGCGCCAAAAGAAGGTTATCGTCCTCGATATTGATGAACAGATTCTTTTCCTGTTGTTTTCTGCTCAGTTCAATTGATGAAAGACCGGCGCGGACCGTCTCAACGGGAACGGTACGGAATTGTTTGCCGTGGCATAAAAAATTGGAACAAAACCGGCAGGACTTGGGACAGCCCCGGCTGAGCGAGGTTGTCAGATAGACGGCATTGACGGTTTCGCGGGTTTTTCCCATCACAAAACCGATGTCTTCGGCTTTTGTGAATACCCGGCGGGAAGGCGCGATCACCGCGCTGTCTGTTTTACGGTAGAGGTTGGGCACCTGGCTGAAATTTCCGTTTCCATCACGGATGGCGCTCAGCAGGGGCCCAATGCTGACTTCGGCCTCTCCCGTGACGGCAAAATCAATGGGGGCCTTTCGCAGAAAAAATTCCGGATAGGCGCTGACTCCGGCCCCGCCAACGATAAGAATCGTATGCGGGCTCCGGCTGTAAATGATGCGGGCAAAATCGATGGTTTCCTTGGCGTAACAGAAGGCAAAACAGGAAATGAACACCAGATCCGGCAAAACGGCCAGAACTTGATCCGCGCAGGTCGGGGTTGCCGGCCCGAACCGCTGGTATCGCGTGAAAAACGCCAGTTTCCCGGTTTCGTTTTCCATCAGATACGGCCGCAAATAGGAAAGCGCGTCGGGCAGCCCAAGAACAGCCGGTTTTTTGGCAGCAGACGGAAAATCAAAACTAAAAACCCGGCAGCCGGCCGTTTCAAGGCATCGGCTCAGAATCGCGGTGCCCAGCCCGGAAAATCGATGAAGCGTGGTGTAAAAATCCATGACAGGCGGCACCACCACCGCGGCCGTCAAAGGTGTATCCGCTCTGCCGGCACAAGCCGGAAAAACATCATGCATCATGGACCATCGGCAGTATTATTCAGCCGGCCGGTCAAGAGCAGCGGCGATCTCTTGTTTGACCGGGTCGTCGGATGCCGGCAGAAAGGATTCCAATGCTGTCCGGGCGCGGCTTCCGCCGATGCGGCCCAGTGCCCAGGCGATCATGCCGCTCACGCGCGGATCCGTGTTTTCCTCAAAAGCCCGGATCAGCTCCGGGACAAATGTTTCATCCCGGGTGTTTCCCATGACCCGGGCCACATTCATCTTCCAGCGCCAGATATCATCCGGCGACATGTAAAACATATGGGGCCAGATTTTGGCGGTAAAATAATCCCGGTCCATGTGCAGCAGCCGGGTCAGGTCAAAATCCGGGGCTTTGACCGTCACCCGCTCGTTTAGCGGCAGGTCTGCCGCGATCCAGGCGGCGTTTCGGGGACAGACGTCCTGGCATCGGTCGCATCCATACACAAACATGCCCATGGGTTCCCTCAGTTCCAGAGGCGTGATGCCGTCTCCGAAATAGCTCAGGTAGGAGATGCAGCGCCGGGGATCGATGCGGCAATCGCCTTTAAGGGCGCGGGTCGGACACGCGGCAATGCAGGCATTGCGGCACCAGTCCGGGCATCCCACCTTCAGGGTGGGTTCGTCCGGCACAAATTCATGATCCACCACCACGGCAATGGGAAGA
Organism: uncultured Desulfobacteraceae bacterium; assembly: GCA_964598885.1. Lineage (GTDB taxonomy): Bacteria > Desulfobacterota > Desulfobacteria > Desulfobacterales > Desulfosalsimonadaceae > SURF-33. Next base: position 9,009 of record CAZRES010000063.1, read on the forward strand.
TTCCAGGAGCTTCGGCGGGCCACGCGGTTGGCATACAACAGACAATTCTTGCCGAAAGTGCCGAGTCCGGCCCGGGCCGCGGCCACCCGATGGGGGAGATTAAAAGGTACCTTGGAATCAATGCCGTTATCCCGTAAAAACCGGCGGAACTCCTTGATCCGCTGGGTCAGACCATCTCTGGTAACACGGTCGTCATCCAGGTAGCACCGTCCGAAATGATGTTCCACGGCGGATGGATAGGCGTTTGAAAAATAGACCTCCAGCAAAACGATGATGCTTTTGGCTCCGGCAAGGATGGCGGCCGGATCGGTCCCGGTCATCAATGCCAGGCCCACGGCTTCGGCCCATTCATATTCCATCTTTCGCTGTTTCAGCATTTCCCGATGTTGATCGAACGGCTCCGGTCCCGTAAACCCGATATCGGCGAATCCAAGTTCTATGGCCTTTGCGACGACGCTTCGCTCCAGATCGGTTTGTTTCCTGTTTTTCATTGCATGTTTCCTTCCCGTCTTTTTGATAATGCAGGCCGAATGCATTTGTGAAAAACAAATGTAAAATGCATGACATTAAAAAAGGAATGTGTCAGTATCGGTTGCAGTCGCTTTTTAAAAGGATTTTGCCATTGGTGTCGGCCATCAACATATCCGGGATATCCGTGTTCACCGGAGTCAATATATCATGGTTTCTATTATGACCAAAAGAGAAAATCATCTCATGTTATCAGATCTGCACGGCGCCGGCAGGCTTGCTGTGGACGCCACAAAGGGGATCACCGCGATCGTTGAAGAGCTTCATATGATCATTAACGGGGGACCGGGTCTCGGCACAATGACGAAGGGGCCGATTCAGGGAATCACATGGCTGGTCTACCGGACCATCAATGGCGTGACCACCCTGACGGGCGGCGGAATCGACGTTGTTTTGTCAAAACTCACCGCCATGCTCGCCAAAGAAGAGCCGTTGTCTTTTTGCCGTGAAGCTGTCATTTCCGCGACAAACGGCGTCCTGGGCGATTATCTGGCGGCCACGCAAAACACGCTGGCCATTCCCATGCGGTTTCGGATTAACGGAAAACCTCTGGAACTTGACACCGCATCACTGGCCGGAGCCATTCCCCGGGCCGGCGGCAAACTGCTGGTAATGCTGCATGGACTATGCATGAACGATCTGCAATGGAGCAGAAAAGGGCATAATCACGCCGCCGCCCTTGCTTGCGACCTCGGCTATACGCCGGTTTATCTTCATTACAACAGCGGACGCCATATATCCGAAAACGGCCGCGAATTCGCCGATCTGATGGCTTCATTGACGGCGGCCTGGCCGGTGCCCATAGAAGAAATCACCCTCATCGGTCACAGCATGGGAGGGCTTGTCGCCCGCAGCGCCCTGCACTACGGAAAAGGCGCGGGCCAGGCGTGGATGCATCACGTCAACCATATCGTATTTCTTAACTCGCCGCATCACGGCGCGCCCCTGGAACGCGGCGGGAATCTCTTAAACGCCGTTGTCGGCATTACCCCCTACACGCGCCCCTTTGTTCGATTAGGCAACATCAGGAGCGCCGGCATCACGGATCTTCGGTACGGCAACATCATCGACGAGGACTGGATAGGGCGGGATCGATTCGACCAATCCGGAGACCTGCGGCGGCCGGTTCCCCTTCCCAAGACCGCGGCATGTTATGCCGTAGCCGCGACGTTCGGAAAAAAATCCCACGATATGCAAAGCCTGCTCATGGCAGACGGCCTCGTACCGATCAACAGCGCCCTCGGTCGACACAAAAATCCAGCGTTGTGTCTTTGTTTTCCGGATCATCATACGTGGATCGGATATGAAATGAGCCATCTGGATGTGCTCCATCATCCGGATGCGTATGCGGCAATACAAAAATGGCTTGCACCCGGGGAAGCATCTCGCGAAAATGCTTTTTAGGATACTGTCAAACTTCATGTAATTTAAGTGATATTACAACCACAGGAACGCAGAAATATGGGAAAATGCGTCAATCATCCGGACCGGGAAACAAGCTTTCTGTGCATGAAGCACAATATTTACATGTGCGAGGAGTGCCTGAAATGCCGGGCGCCGGATATTCATTGCAAATTCCGGTCGTCATGCCCCATCTGGTTTCTCGAGAAGCGGGGGGGTAAAGACATTGATGAACTTCCATCTCCAACGCCAAAAGAATGTAGCGTGGTGTTTCAGCCCGACAACAGGGAGGTTCGGCTCCTCGAAGGGGCCACGCTTCTGGAGGCGGCCCAGCTGGGCGACGTGCCGCTGAATGCATCATGCAATGGCAGGGGCTCCTGTGGCAAATGCAAGCTGATTTTGGAATCCGGAGACGCCAAAAGCGCCAATACCCCGCTGCTGACGCCGTCGGAAAAAGGGAAAAATTACGTTCTGGCCTGTCAGACCACGATTCATGGCCATATCGTGGTGCGGATCCCCGAAGAAACTCTGGAAAAGAAACTCAAAGTCGCCGGTATGGGAAAAGCGGTTACGGAGCGGATGCGGGGACTGGTCACGGACATCACGCCCATGTTCTCGCATTTTTCCCTGGAACTGTCCCCGCCGACCCTGGATGATTCCATCAGCGATCTGGACCGCCTGTTGCGCGGCCTTTCAAAAAAAGGCTGCGACGTCGGTCGCATGAGCCTCAGCCTCAAAGTGATGCGGGAACTTGCCGCGGCCATGCGAAACGAAAACTGGAAAGTAACCGCATCGGTAATCAAAAAAAAGTGCTCCAGTGAAATCGTTGGGGTTGCTCCGGGAAACAGCCCGCCTGCATCACTGGGATTGGCCATTGATATCGGAACCACTTCCATCGTCGTATATCTCGTAGACATGGCTGATGGAACCGTCCTGGGGGCCACGTCCGGACATAATCGTCAGGCCGCCTGCGGGGATGATATTATAAACCGCATCGTGTGCGCGGAAAAAGACGGCGTTCAAAAACTCAGCGCCATGGGGCTTGCCACCATCAACGGTTTGATCAACGAGGTCATCGCCGGCGCACAGGTGGAATGGGAAGGCATCGACAATGTCGTATTGTCGGGCAACACCACCATGATTCATCTTCTGCTGCAGATCGAACCCCGGCATATCCGGCGGGAGCCCTACATTCCCTCCGTATCGGCGTTTCCCATACTCAAGGCCGGCAATGTGGGGCTCAAGACCAACCCGGACGCCGCGGTGTTCGTCATGCCCGGACCGGCCGGATATGTGGGCGGGGATATTGTGTCCGGTTTGATCTACACGGGTTTTCACCGGGAAGACCCCCTCACACTGTTTATCGATGTCGGGACCAACGGCGAAATCGTTCTGGGCAACAAGGACTGGCTCATGACCGCCTCCTGCTCCGCAGGACCGGCATTCGAGGGGGGCGGCATTCGCTGGGGCATGCGTGCGGAGGAAGGGGCCATTGAAAATATTGTCATTGATCCGGAGACGTTAAAACCCAGAATGTCGGTGGTGGGAAATGTTTTACCCCGGGGAATCTGCGGCTCTGGCATGATCGACCTGATCGCCGAAATGGTCCGCACCGGCATCCTTCAGCCAACCGGCAGGTTTAACATTGACGACAGCCACCCCCGGATCACCCGCGATGGGGATGAACCCGCCTATATCCTGGCTTTTGCCGAGGAAACCTCTGTGGATAAAGATATTATTTTCATGGAATCGGATGTGGAAAACCTCATGCGAAGCAAGGCCGCGGTTTACGCCGGTTTCAAGGTTCTGCTGGACCAGGTGGGACTGAATATTTCCCTGATTGACCGAATGATCATTACCGGCGGATTCGGGCAATATCTGGATCTGGAAAAAGCGGTTTCCATCGGACTTCTACCGGACATAAACCGTGAAAAATTCATCTACATGGGAAACAGTTCCATCGGCGGAGCCTACATGGCGCTGCTTTCCGCGGACCATCGCAAAGAGGCACTCGAAATCTGCAATAAAATGACATATATCGATTTTTCCAGCAACAACCGGTTTATGGATGAATTTACATCCGCCATGTTTCTCCCTCATACCAATTCCGAAGACTTTCCCAGCGTAAAAAAGTGATCCCCGCAAAAAAGTGGTGTGATATGCAAAATATCAAAAAAATCAGCTTAGCCCGTCTGATAAAAGACAGCCCTCGAATTGATGAACATATCGATTTTGTCTTAGCGGTTACCATCCTTGATCAAAAGTCAGTGAGGCGAGCGGCTTTTTAAGGAGATAAGACGATTAATCCAACTTTTATTTACTCTTGGGTCGGGCTGGTCCCCATGGCTCGAACTGGCGGACCAACCCATGTTTTGTGTCGATTAACCGCTTTTCACGCTCTTTTCAATGCGCTCACCGGTCTCCTTGTCAATGTTTTTCCAGTATTCGAACGCTCGCTCCAGTACCGGATCGGTTACGCCCTTTTTGAGGTGACCGACAACATTGGACACCAGCAGGTCGCGTTTGGCGGCGTCCATGACCTTGCGCACCAGCGTTCCGGGCTGGACGAAGTCGTCATCGTCTTTGCGCAGAGAATAAGCGGCCCGGATAAATTCGCCGCCGGCATTCCAGACAGCCAGCTCGGGATAGCGTTTTGGGTCGGCCTTTGGGCCGCCCTTGGAATTCGGCGCATACACGGGATCAGATACCTTTTCAATCCGCATCGTACCGCCCTTGCTGTAGCCGTGCACCGGAGCTATGGGCCTGTTGACCGGGATCTGTTTGTAATTGACCCCCAGCCGGGCCCGGTGAGCATCGGCATAGGAAAACAAGCGGGCCAGCAGCATCTTGTCCGGGCTGGGACCGATCCCGGGAACAAAACTGTTCGGTTCAAATGCCGCCTGTTCGATCTCGCTGTGAAAATCAATAGGATTACGGTTTAAGGTCAGCCGTCCGACTTCGTGCAACGGATAGTCGCCGTGCGGCCAGACTTTGGTCAGATCAAAGGGGTTGAAGCGATAGTCCTTGGCCTCTTCAAAAGGCATGATCTGCACATTCAGGGTCCAGCTGGGATAGTCGCCCCCCTGGATTGCCTGGAACAGATCCCTGCGGTGATAATCGGCATCCTCCCCGGCAATCCGGTCGGCCTCCTCATCGGTGAGGATTTCGATGCCCTGATCGGTTTTAAACTGGTATTTCACCCAGAACCGCTCGCCTTTGGCGTTGACCCACATATACGTATGGCTCGAATACCCGTTCATGTTCCGGTAACTTCGGGGAACGCCGCGATCGCTCATCAGAATGGTGACCTGATGGGCGGATTCAGGAGAAAGGGTCCAGAAGTCCCACTGCATATCGTGGTCCCGCAGGCCGTTATCCGCCCGGCGCTTCTGGGAATGGATGAAATGCTGGAATTTCATGGGATCACGCACAAAAAACACCGGCGTATTGTTGCCCACCATGTCGTAGTTGCCTTCAGGCGTGTAAAACTTAAGAGCAAAACCCCGGACATCCCTCCAGGTGTCGGGACTGCCGGCCTCGCCGGCCACCGTGGAAAAACGGGCCAGCACATCTGTCTTGGCTCCCGGTTGGAACAAAACCGCCTTGGTATAGGCGCTGACATCCCGGGTCACCTCAAAGTGTCCGAAAGCTCCCGACCCTTTCGCATGGGGCTGGCGGTCCGGAATCATCTCTCGATTGAAGTTGGCCATTTGTTCTAGAAGATAGTGGTCTTGCAACAGAACGGGTCCGTCAGGCCCAACCGTAAGCGAATACTCATCACTGCTTACCGGTATGCCGGCATCATTGGTGGTAGGTTTTTCATTGGTTTTTTCCGTCATTTGCCGTATCCTCCTCTTTTCGTCGGATTATTGGCCACCGGGACGCGTTGCTTCACACGCCCCGCCCTTAGTCTTGTGTTTATTCCGGCTGCAAAAACGGATAAACAGCATCTGCGAAACACCTGTTCGATTCTGTTTTAGTATTTGAAAAATGTAATCATGCCTTTTTCAACGTCAACATCATTATCGGGTAAAAACAGTCGGCATCATTAAACCTTGAATTCATGAATCGGATCCGGACCGCCGTAGCTGTAGGACACCCGGGTTTCATAGGTCCGCAGGTCAATACTGGCAGTAGCCCGGGTATCCTGGTGGGTCCAGACCAGTTCGATCTTATCGTCCGGCGTGTCCGGAATCATGAGTTCGCCGTTAAACGCCGGATGGGAAGACCGGAACCGCATCAACCGCAGCAAACGCTGGACCACCGGCTTTTCAAAGGATTCCTTGACTTCCGCCAGGGAAAAATTATGGCGGTTGATGAACCGGCCGTTTCGCATCCGCTCCACCAGTTCAATATCGTTTTCCCCGGCCAGAAGACCGACGTAATAGACCTGGGGTATGCCGGGGGTGAAAAACTGGATGGTCCGGGCCGCCATGTAGGAATCGTCGTTGCGCTCCAGAGCAGAATAATAGGTGCAGTTTACCTGATAGATATCAAGGTTGTCGTATTCCGCGCCCGAATAAAGCCGCTTGACATTGGAGCCTTTTTCGTAAAGCCCCTCAATGGTGCGATCGATTTCATCCTGGGTGAGCAGACCCATCACATCCACGATGCCGATGCCGTCATGGGTGTCAAGGGTGGTAATCTGTTTCCGCGGACAAATCCGGAGCCAGTGCTTTAATTCTTCGGCGGTATGGTGATAAAGAGCGTTCAGCACCAGCATGGGCAGTGCAAAATCATAACACCAGTAGCCGTGCTCCGCCAGTTTGAGTTGGTAGGAATAGTGTTCATGCAGTTCGGGTAAAATTTCGGTGTCAAAAGGTTTGGTATATTCCCGAAGCCACTCGAGAATCTCCCATATCTCGGGTTCCACGAAAAAACAGTTGGTACCGATTTTTTTAATGGCGTATGCCACGGCATCCATACGGATCATCCGGCTGTTGGTCCTTGCCAGGTTGATCAATTCATGCCGCATAACGCGCTGGGCAACCGGGGATGTGACATCCAGATCGATCTGATCGGTATCAAAGGTGCACCAGATTTTTTCCCGGGAGCCGTCCTTTCGATCCAGCATAATATATGGGGGCCGGGGCTTTCGGGTATACACTTTTGCCAGTTGCTCTTCGGGGATTTCTCCATCGGCGGAAAACTTGTCAAAGCTTAAAAACATGTCGGCGTATCGGGATTCCTTGCCGTTTTCCACGTAATCACGGAAATATTCGGACTGGCGCGAAATATGATTGACCATGAAATCGATAATCAAATCATAATCTTCGCCGATGCGCTCAATATCCTGCCAGGAGCCGAAGGCGGGATCCACCGTGTCATAAGTAATGGTTGCAAATCCCCGATCCCCGGAAGACGGATAAAACGGAAGAATATGAACCCCGCCGATGGCATCGGAAAGATACCGCCGGAGCACATAATGAAGTTCGGCCAGGTTTTCGCCCAGGCTGTCCGGATAAGTGATCAACTGAACCTGATTTTTTAATGTCTTATTCATTTTCGGTCTCCCGCTGTTTCATAAGGCCGTAACGCCGCAATCCTTCCAGAATTCCGCCGGCAAATTTCTCACCGGCAAAGTAAATGTTCCGGCCGCCCTTCACCACCCCCAGTTCAGGGCTGAAATTGGCCACCACAACTCCCTTGGGTTCTCCCCGCATCATTTCCTCATCATTGCCGGAGTCGCCGCAGACAATAAAATTCGACAACGGCGTCTCCCACTTGTAGCTCAGATACCGCAAGGCTTTTCCTTTGGACGCCCGGTAGGGAATGATATCAAGATATTTTTCATGGGAATAAATCAGGGAGTAACGGCATTTGTGCTTTAAGAGTCGCTCATGAACCATCGACAGCCGGTCTTTTCCAGGGTCCATGTCGTAGCTGACCTTAAACGGCCGCTGGGCTGATTCTTCCTGGTATTCCAGAAAATCAAAATCCCTGAGAAGCTCATAAATTTTATTCCGGTTCCATCCGGCCGATATGTGGGTCTCCCATCCCTGATCATAGGTATGGTCTTTCCCGTAATAGATTTCCGTTCCCACGGAAGAAATGATCAGATCCGGCGCCGGCACCTGATGCTGGTTTAATATATCCACGGCCCCGTCAATGGTCCGGCCGGTGGCCACGCCGAAACTCACCGTATCCGCGTTGTCGGCAAGCCAGGCGAGAAAGTCATCCAGGTGGGTATTGTCCTCACCGATGAGGGTGTTGTCGATATCGGTGATCAGAAAACAATTGATGCCGAGAAGCCGCTCGCCGATGGCGGCTGGAAGCTGCCTGGCGTCTGCAAGGCGTCCCTTTTTGGCCGCAAGCGGCTTGACGGCTTTGATATAGGTTCCGGCATGGCTCTCCCATGTATAATATTTCCGTACATTCATGATCCCGTTTCTGGAAAAGGTTTCCCACAACTCCGGGTCGGTTAACAGCTGTTTCAGGGCCGCGCTGATTTCACCCGGATCGTTAACATCAATGAGAATGCCGTTTTCGCAATTGGCGATAATGTCC